>JBCCZD010000176.1:0-8631 GCA_039188275.1 Planctomycetota bacterium | reverse complement strand
TGTCTCGGCAGTTGACTTGGGTCGCAACGGTTCTAGTTTTAGGTGACGATCCCCGGGCCCGCCCGCTTGGCCCGCAGAACCCCCGTCCTCACGAGCCCGCCATCATGGCCCGCTACGCGTCTGATTGCCAATCGGCCCCCACGGTCCTCCCACGGTCTTGCTGCGTTGCCGCGGCGGTGCTGTTTGCGGCCGCGAGCCCCCTCGCCGCCCAGTCGATGAGCCCCGCCGCCGGAGCCGCGGCGCCGGCTGATGTGGCCGCGTTGCAAAGCCTGGTCACCGACTTGGCTTTGCAGATTCAGCTCACGACCCGCGGGCAGGCCACGGTGCGGGGCGCCCGCTACGGGCAACTCGCCGCGGCGCTCGCCTCCTGGAACGCCTCGCGCCAATCGACTGCGGACGCGGTGCACATGGAGCGTTGGCTGCGGTCGGCGATCCGGGCCTCGATGCCGGGCTCGGCGACGCCGATGCCAGCGCCGCCCATCTTCTCGGCCAAACCCGAGGCGCCAGCGGCGAGCCCGACGCCGACGGCCTCGGCGAGTGGCGATGCCGCGGAGTCCCTGCCATCGCCGAAGACGCTGCCCGCAGCAATCGCCGACGCGACACCCGCCTCCGTAGCGCCGACGCCTCGTCGGCCCGTTGGCGTCGCGTCGGAGCCAACCGCGGTCGATGACCTCTTTTCGGATCTCGCCCCGAGTAACGAACAGACCAGCGAGTTGGATGCCTCGATCGGGGGACTTTCAGAGCCCGAGGGGCCGACCGCGGACAAGCGTGACCCGCTGGCCCTTGAAGCCCACCCCGCTTCGGCCGGGCTCGCCTGGGGCGACCCATTCGTCGATGACGAGCCGGCGCCCGTTACTGCCGATGAACCGGCGGGGCGGACCGTGCGGATGAAACCAGCGACGGCTCCGCAAGTCGCCATCGACTACGCGGAACTCGCCGCTCGGGCGACGGGCTACAGGCGTGGCCTGGACTTCGTCGAGGCGGAACTGATCGCCAAGCCGGACGCCTCGGCGTTCCAACTGGCGGGGCTAGCACGCGAGCTGGAATCGCTTCAGGCGGAGCGGGCGCTCATTGAACTCTACGCGGCCGGGGCGCCGCGGGAGCAACGCGGCAAGATCGGCGAACTCCCCGAAGCAATGGGAGTAATCAAGATGCTAAAGTCGCACGCCGCGGACCGATCCAAGCGGGTCGCAAACGTAGCGTCGCGAGGGGCCGACGCGGAGCGGGCCATCCTCGCGGGGCTCACGCGGAAGATCGACGAGCTTCGCGGCGGCCAGGACTGGTGAGCCGAGGCGGCTCGGCAGCGTAAGGCTCGGCAGCTTAAGGCTCGGAGGGGCAATCGGCGGTGTACGGAAAGCAGCGGCGCCGGCAGCCGAGATCAATCCTCTTCGTCTTCCTTTTTTTTCTTCTTCTTTTTCTTCATCTGCAGCTTGCGGACGCGGACCTTCGGCAGCCCATAGGGCGAACGGTCTTCACCCCAGTTGTCCGACTCGGCGAGCTTCTCAAGCCGCTCGACACGGGTCAGCACGCTGCGGTTGCCGGTCGCGCCGCGTTTCACTTTGAGGGATTTGTCGATGGTCATAACGGGGCTCGGACGGCTGTTTCCCACAGAATAGTAGGGGGGGATCGCTCGAAGCGACACGTCAGCCCCGCACTATAAAACTTTCTCGGGACCGCTACAAGGACATCGGCGCCGTTGCCAGCCGCTAGGCGTCCTCATGCCGGAGCCGCTTGAGCATCTTGGTAACCTCGTTCATCGAGGCGGGTCGGTCGCGGGGCTCCGCCTCGATGCACTTGAAGATCAGCTGCTCCAAATCTGGGGCAATCTTGGGGTACGCATTCGAGATAGGCGCGGGCCGCGACTCGCCGTGGCTCATGGCCGCCAAGCCGTCGGATCCCCGGGCCCAAGGCAGCGTGAACGTGAAGAGCTCGTACATCGAAACGCCGAACGAGAAGATGTCCAGCCGCTTGTCGGTCGCCTTCCGCCGGACTACTTCCGGCGCCATGTAGTTGGGCGTCCCCGTGCGGATGCCCGGCTGTAGGAACGGCCCCTCAGCCGGCACCGTGAGCCCGAAGTCGATCAGCTTGAGCGACGTAGCGTCCTTCGCGCAGACGAAGTTCCGGGGGCAGATGTCTCGGTGGATGTAGCCGGCATCGTGCACCAGCGACAGCGCCTCGGCCGCCTGCCGCATCAGCGTCAGCCGGTTGCCGTCGAGCAACTGGCTGCGGCCGATGATCAGCGAGTTCAGCCCGGGGCCGTCGAGGAACTCCATGACCAAGAACTGCTCGTTCTTGGTCGTCACGCCGTGCGACAGCGTCGTGACGATCAACGGGTTGTCGAACGACGCGGCGATCCGGCCCTCGCTCGGCTTCTCGGCCCCGCGGAACCGCGATTCGAGCTGCTCGGTCTTCTGTTTGTCGAGGATCTTCAGCCCGACGATGTCGCCGGTCTCGCGGTCGCGGGCCATGTGGAAGTCGGACATCGTGCCCGACACGGCTTCGCGGAGGAACTCGTACCGCCTCGCGACATCGACCTTGCCCCCCTCGAGCAAAGACTTGAAGAAGTTGCCAAATCCCACGCCACGCCCCTCGCTGCTGCCGATCGCTTGGTTTCTGGGTCTTTGATCCTCGGTTGACGGACTCCTCACTGACTATAGCAGGCGACCGTCGGGACGGGGCCGTGGTGGCGTCGTCCGGGGCTGAACGCGGGTTGTCGGTGGCGTAGGTCGCCCCGCAGTTGCCGGAAACAACGCGAGGACGAACCTCAGATCGCAATACGGTATCCAAAGGACAACGCCCACCGACGCGCCGGGGCGTCAGAGTTTTTTCAAGGCGCCCAACCGACCCGCAGCTCGGGGCTTGCGAGCCGATAATGGGGGGTTAAAATCCGGGGCTACGCTGCACCGAACGGGCTGACTAAACAGGCCCCAGGGGTGCGGTCGGGTGCCGCGGCGCTGGCGAGTGGCGGAGGCTTGATTCAGCTCGGCAGGGTAACTCAGTAGTCTGGCGGAGTAGCTCAGTTGGTTAGAGCAGCGGAATCATAATCCGCGTGTCGGGGGTTCGAGTCCCTCCTCCGCTACTTGTGTCGGCTTGACTTCTCGTGTTGGCGCCCGGCCCGCCGGAGCTTCGGCCCGTGGGCCGGCTCACGAGGGATCGGCCAGATTCGGCGTGCCCGAAACCAGACCGCCCCTCAGAAGGGGCCGATCGCCTCCACACCGTTCGATTGGCGGCGGCACGCGGAGCCGTCGCGAGCGTTCGCCCTTGGTCCCCGACCCAAGCTTTGAGGCGGGGCGGCGAACAGCCCTTGTGGGTTGCCTCGGCTAGCTTGTCGATTGCCCCAGCTAAGGTGGGCCCCGGCTCGCCCAGCGGAAATTCCTTGCGACACCAAGGGCTGTCGGCGTGATCCTCATTTACTTGCTGCTGCTCTTCACGGTACTGCCGCTGGTCGAGTTTTCGCTTCTCTGGTCGATCGCGGGTCAACTGGGACTAGTGCCGACCGTGTTGCTCGTGCTCGTCACCGGTTTCATCGGGGCGGGGCTGGCGCGGCAGCAAGGCGTCTCGACGCTGATCCGAATCCGCGGGCAACTCGCCTCCAATCAGATGCCAACCGATGCGCTGCTCGACGCCGCCCTGATCCTGGTCGCCGGGGCGGTGTTGATAACGCCGGGCGTGTTGACCGACTTGGCCGGCTTCGGCTTGCTGTCGCCCCCGGTCCGGGCGGTCGTCAAACGCGGACTCACACGCTGGGCGGCAGCCCGGGTCCGCGTCGCGGCTTTCGGGCCTACGGGCCCGATGCCCAACCAAACGGGCCAAGCGGCGACGTCGCGACCGGCGGCGGGTGATTCGGTGATTGACGTCGAGGCAGTCCACACGCGGGTCGAAGACGTTTGATAACGCATGGCCTGGCGTGGTTTGGCCTCGGCCGAGCAAGACCAGAGCAAGCCCCCTTGCCGGGAAGGCGCTCACGCGGTTAAGGGCGGCGCCTGCGTCGCGAACCGCCGGTACAGGGCGCCCACAGTTGTGGGGTCGGCCGACGACAACAAGGCCGCCGTTATCCGCGCGCGGCGTATGACGCCTTTTTCTAGGAATGCGGAGAACAGACGCCAACCGATCGATACCGTGTCGCCGGGGTGGCGGGCGGCTTCCAGCAGCGCCTCACGCCGGTCGCTGGGGTGGGCGAACTCAACCCACACCGGGCCGGCGCCAGCCAGGCAGCCCACCGCTTTCGGCATGTCTTGGTCGAGCTCCGACGCGGCATCGATCACCCCGTCTTGTTCCACGATGGGCGAGACGCTCGAAGAGCCGACGACCGAGCGCGTCATGAGTTTGGGGTGCGTGTCGAGCAGGTCGGTTTGGACCGAAGCGATCAGCTCAATCGTCGGCGGCTCGGGGCGCCGGCCGACGCGCCAGTAGACCTCCGTACCGAACGGAAAGTTGGTGCTCGGCGTGAAGCGTGCGACCAAGTCGGCGCCGCGGACGTACGCGTCCGCGAGGCGCAGTTCGGTGGCGGATGCGCTCGCCGCTTGTATGCCGAGCACGGCGCCGCTCACTCCCGGGACGCCGACCAGACCGCGCGACGGATTGGCAAGGTCAATCGTCGCGGCTCCGCCGCCCCAGGCCGGGTCGACGAGTGTCGCCACCGATTGCTCGATACGCCAAGACTTGCCATCCATGGGTTTGGCCAGAGCGACCGCTCCAAGTACGTTAAGCTAAACGGCCGCAGCGAGCCCTGATTGGGCACGCGTGGTCCTAATCGACCGCGCAAAAAAAACCCCGCCGAACACCCGAGGGTGAAGCGACGGGGCCGGAACAGAGAAGAGGCCAATGGGTCCGTCAGCAAATATGATGAGGATTAGGCAATCGCCCACCGCAGATTTGCGGCACTCGCTTATCGGCAAAATGTCCTGCTTGACGAATCCGACGCCTCAGCCGTTCAATTAAGATAATAACGTTCTCGGCGTGCATGTCCAGCATTTTGTGTCCCGTCGTTGGTCTGAACGGCTGCCGCCGCTTGGCCTTTCGCGTCCCGAGCCAGCGCCTTCGCAAGCCAGAGCTCTTTCTCCACCAATAGCTCTTTCTGTAAACCCTTGACTCGATATCACTTGTGGCGTGGCAGGCCACTCGACACTCCCGCTCTCGCTGCGTGTTTGGCGAGCCACACGGATCTGTCAACGATCTTGACCCGCGGCTAGCATTTCAGCTCATCCACGCAATAGTGGGCTGCCACCCCTTCGTTCGCTGTCGTAGAGCGTGTTATTCCACCTTTGCGTGGATTTCCTCTCTCAGCTCTTAATCAATTGCCCCCGGCCGAGTGGTCAACGGGCGTGCAAGCAACGCCACCGATACGGTCGGGCATACGAGGCAACCATGGCAACAGCGCAAGCCCCCGAGATGCTGGCAGGAGTGGCCAAACAGGCGGCCCTTGCCGGCGGCGCCGAGCTTATGAAGTGGCGAGGCCGTTTTGAGACCCACGAGAAAGGGCCCAGCGACTACGTGACCGACGCGGACCTCGCGTCGCAGGAAGCCATCCGGAGTCTGCTTTCCGACCGTTTTCCCGACCACCAGTTCGTCGGCGAGGAGTCTGACCGGCCTGGGTTGCCAGAGCCAGGTCGGTTGTGCTGGGTCGTCGACCCGCTCGATGGCACGACCAACTACTTGCATGACTTTCCTTGTTTCGCCGTGAGCGTGGCCGTCGTGCTGGCCGGCAAGCCGCTGGCGGGCGCCATCTTCGACCCGATTCGCGAGGAGCTGTTCTGGGCGGCCAAGGGGCTCGGCGCGTGGCGGGGTGGCACAAGGCTGGCGACCAGCGGCGTCCGCTCGCTGTCGGAGGCGCTCGTGGCGATCAGCCTGCCCGCCTCGGTCGTAACCGAATCGCCAGACCTGCGGGACTTCGTCCGCATCGCGCCAAGGTGCCAAGCGGTCCGCCGAATCGGCTCCGCCGCCCTGAACCTGGCATACGTCGCCTGCGGTCGGCTCGACACCTACTGGGCGCGAGAAATCCACGCATGGGATGTCGCCGCGGGCGCGCTGCTCGTCACCGAGGCGGGGGGCGTCGTAACCGACAGCGCGGGGGGCGAATTCAGCGTCTGGCAGCCACCGTGCATCGCTAGCTGCGGGGCCGATCTCCACGCCGATTTGCTCAGCCAGCTCCGCGACTGAACCAGCGGAAGGCGCCGGGCCATACGAACGTCAGTCCCCGGTCGACTACACATAGGGCTCTTCTATGCGGGTCCTGCGGTGACCCACGAATACGCCCGTGGCGGCGTCACGCTGCCGGCGCGTGGTACATGAGGGATTACTTCCGCCTGCCAGGGAGGCTGGTTAGACTGAAACGAGCTGACAAAAGGAAAACACGATCCGGTTGCCGGCGCCCCCCTTTGCTCGTCCAGGCGAGCCCTTTTCCGAGTCAAGCCAGCACCCACGGCGGTTGGTGCTATGACGCAATCCCACCACGGCGCTTTGTATGCGCACGGTTTACCAACACGTTCGAGGTACTCGCTTGGCGTGGCTGGTCGTGACGCTCGCCGGCTTCGTGGGGGCAGGCAGCCTCTTGAGGACAGGCGGCGTTGCGCTGGGCCAACAAGCCACGCCGGTCGGCCAGCCGACAGGCGCTCGGTCTGGGGAGACGCCGGCGGGCCCGCCGGCGAAGCCCGCTCCCGCGGCGCTACCGCCGGCGGCGGGGCCCGACACCACCATCTGGGTAGACGAACAAGGCGTGCCAAGGCCCATGGTTGGCATGACCTACGCGGAGGTTCTCAGGGCTTGGCGACTGCTCCAAGGGCTCGAAGAGAGCGACCCACAACCGCGATACACGCGGGCGGTCTTCGACGCAGCCGGCGCCGTGCTTGGCGACCGGGTCGAGCTCGCCGTGCGGCACGACGTGATCCTCCACACCGACGACTGGGTCGCTGTGCCGCTCGGTACTGCCGGTGGCATCCCCACCGTACCGCCGACCATCGACGGCAACGATTCGGGGCCTCAATCGATTGATTATGACGAACAGCGCGGCGGCTTTATTGCGCGACTCAAAGGGATCCCTGGAGACCGCCGCCGCGTCGAACTGCGCATCCTCCTGCCACTGCAACGCGACGCTTCGCAGGCCGTCTTGCAGACCAACATCGCGCGGGCGACAACCGCGGAACTGCGACTAACGAGCGGGGACCGCTTTGCCGAGCCGTTCGCCAGCAGCGGCGTCTTGCTCGATGAGGAGCGGGACGGGGACGGGAAGAACCTGCTTGTCGCGCGGGGGATGAGCGGTGATGTCCAGATCGGCTGGCGAGCCCCTGTGGCTCGGCGCACGCGGCCGCGGCCGTCAGCGCTGCGGGTCGACGGCCAGATCGTGAGCGACATCGACGGCCGCGTGGTGCGCAGCCGCGCGACGCTACGCGTCGCGGTTGGCTTCGGAGGCGAGATCGAAAGATTCCGGGTTCGACTGCCGGAGGGCGCCCGGCTTGTGGGGGCGAACCCGACCGAAGGCGACGCGGAGGAGCCGCGGGTAACCCTCGTACCGACGCAGGACGCCGCCGCGGGATCGCCGTCGAAGCCCGTGTGCCTGGTCACGCTCCCCCGGCCAACGGCCAAGCCGGTGGAGGTGACCATCGAAACGGAACAACCCGTTGGCGGCGATGGTCAGACCGGGGTTGACCTCGCCGGTTTCGACGTCGTTGGCGCGCTGCGTCAGGAAGGGGTCGTGGCTTTGCGCGTCGCGGACGACTGGCGGCTGCGGTGGCGCGTGGTCGAGGGCGCCCAGCGCATCGACGTCGCCTCGCTGGACGAGGACTTGCGGCTGCCGGGCGTTACGGCGGCCGCGAAGGTCTATGGTCAGCCGTGGAAGCTCGACGTCCGGGTCATCCGGCTCGGCAACCGCATCGAAGCGGTGCCGACCTACCGCCTGGAGATCGCCCCCGACGCGGCGGTGCTCACGACGCGCGTCAACTACCGCATCCCGGGCGCCCGGGTCACCAGCTTCACGGTCGACCTCCGCGACTGGGCCCGGCGGCTGACCCCGCTGCCGCCGGTCGGGCCGTCGGAACTGGTCGACACCAACCGCGTCACGGAGAACGAGGACGGCGAGCTCTACGTTCCCCTGCTGCGCCCCACTTCGCAGCAAGCGAGCATCGAGTTCACAGCGCGTCGCGACCTGGCCCCCGTGGACGAGACGCTCGACTTCCGATTGCCGGTCGCGCGGGCGAGCACCCAAGGGGCTTCCGAGCTCATTGTTGTCGTCGACCCGGCGGTTCAGTTGGCGGTCGACAGCAACCGGACCCGACGGCTGAGGGCGGCGCCCCTGCCCGCCGACAAGCGCGACCCGGCCGACCCGGCAGGGCTACGCACGTACCGATTCGTCGGTTTCCTGCCAGACCAACGTTTCGTCGCGGAGAAGCGTCTCCGGCCCGGCGAGGTGGACGTCGCGATCGCGACCGACGTCACGCTCAACGCCACGACAACGCGGGTCTCGCAAACCCTCGACTACCGAGCCCGGTACAAACCGGTAAACCGGGTACGCCTCGCCGCTCCGGCCGAGGTGATTGACGCGGAAGACTTCCGCCTTGAGTTAGTACCCGCCCCCGGTGAGGCGGCGGGCGACGCCGGCGCCGAAGCGGTCCCCTTAGGCTATGCCTCGGCCGACGC
>JBCCZD010000175.1:0-8729 GCA_039188275.1 Planctomycetota bacterium | reverse complement strand
GGGGCCGGGGGCTGGGGGCTGGGTGCCGGGCGCCGGGGGCCGGGGGCTAGAGGTTGAGGGCTGGGCCGGCGCGGTTAGTGCCGACCATGGGTTTTCGATGCCGTGCGCACTCGCCGCGAAGGAGAACCCGCCGCGTTTGATGACGTCGTCGGGGACGCCGAGGACGCGCGGCTGGCGGGTTTGGTAGAGGTTCAGGCAGCTCGCGTCTTCGCCGTCGTGCACGCGCAGGGCGCGAACGGTGTAGCCGTCGAGTTGCTCCTCGTCTCGACCGCCCAGGCCGAGTTCTAGCCGACCCTGGTCGGTGTTTAGGTCGAAGTGGACCGGCTGGTCGCTCTGGCCGACCAGGGCGTAGCCACCCGTTCCCTCTTCGCTGGGGTCGAGGCGGAACGCGCTGATGGCGAGGAGCAAGAAGCTCGCGGCGCCGACGAGCGCGAGGGTCAGCAGCGAGCGGCCGCGATTACGGGCGACGTTCCGCCAAGCGAGCGACGCCAGGCGGAAGGGGCTCGGCGCCGCGTGGCGGATGGTCACCCGCGACAACAGCCCATGGACGCCGAGCAGCAGGCTCGCCAGCAACGCGGCCCCGCCGCCAAAGAAGTAGCCCGCCCGCACGTCGGCTTGGGCGCCGGACGCGTTGCCGGCGATTGGCAGGCCGACCGCGGCGCCGGCGAGAGCGACCGCCACCACGCCGGTTAATCGCTTGCCCCGGCTTGCCCGCGTTGCGATGCCGGTCGTGAGCCCGGCGAGCAACGCCCGCGGGGGACGCCGCACGAGCCGGCGGACGACCAGGGAGATCGTCGCCCACGCGACGGCCAGGCCGACCACGCCGCCGACCGCCAGGCTCTGCCAGCGGGCGTGGAGCGACAGGAACGGCGTGACGATCGCCTCGACCCACAGGGTCGTCAGCCCCCAGATCATCAAGCCGGCGTAGAGCACGCCAACCGGCACGCCCAGCACCACGCCCGCGGCCGCGACCCGCAACCCTTCGCCGACCAAAGCCGACCGGACCCGCGGCGCCGACCAGCCGACGGCCGACAGCAGGCCGACCTCACGCGCGCGGTTCTCGATCCCCAGCCCAAACAGCAACGCGATCAGCATCACCGCCGAGGCGATCAAGAACATGCTGAAGCCGAAGAACAGGGCGTCGAAAGGCGTCGACCCGCCGGCGGCCGCCAGCCCCTGCCGCTTGACCGGCTGGAAGGCGAAGCCGACTTCGGCCGGGTTGATCGCCTCACGCAGCTCGGCGCCGACGCGGCGCGGCGTTTCACCCTCGAAGCGGAGCAGGCTGACCGAACCCCACCGCGTCGCCCAGAGCCGGCGTGCCAGAGCGAACGAGACAAACGCCTTGGGCGTCGCGGCGTGGGCGTCCCAGTAGTCTTCGTCGTCTTGGGTGATCGGTTCAACCAACTCGAAGGGGAGGTCCCAGTCGTTGATCGAGTCGGCGTCGGTCACGCCCTGGAGTGTCGGGGTCAGACGCGGGTCGGCCGCGCAAGTCGGCGCGCCGCCGGCGCTGGCGAGCGGGAAGATCGCCCGCAGCTTCAGCCGGAGCGGGGACGCCGTGACGAGTTCGCCGTGGGTGCTCTCCGGCTCGTAGTAGTTGACGGTGACGGTGTCGCCGACCACCGCGCCCAGGCGCTCGGCGGCCCCGTCGTTGAGGGCGATCTCGTCGTCGGACAAGTTGACCGGCCGGCCGCTGTCGTCAAGCAGCGGACCGCCAGCAGCGGTCGAGTCGACCCCCGAGACCGTCGAGTACACGACCTGCTGGTCGCCGACGCGGAGGGTGTTCGCCAGGTAGGTCGTGACAGGCTGTATCCGCCGCCCGCCGAGGCTGTCGGCCGCCTCGACCACCGCCTCGGGCAACACCAACGCGTTCGACTCGACCTGCACGCGGCCGCCGGCTAACGCCTCGACCGACAAGCCGTAGTCGGCAAGAGTCGGCCGCAACGACTCGGCCAGTCCGTCCGCGTCTTCGGGCGTGCTGGGGCGTGACGCGGCCAGGCCGTCGACGAGCAAGGCGTTTGCCCCGCCGGGCTCTCCGAGCAAAAGCTGCACGGTCGCCAGCGGCAGGAAGGCGTTCCGCGGGTCGGTCTGCGACGGCGCGAGGGAGAAGCGCGCGAGCCCCGTCGGTGGCAGCACGCGGGCGATGGTCAAGCGCTTGCCGATGGTCGTGTCGGCTTTCTCGCCTAACGGGCTGTCGGCGGGCAGCGCGGTCACGGTCGGCAGGCGGAGGACGACCTCGCCGCCTTCGGAGACGCCGAGCTCTTCCGCCAGCGGCGCGGTGATGGCGACCGTGTCGGGCGCCAACGCGTCGACCCACACGGCGTCGCCGTGCTGCTTGAACCGCGGCGAGACGCCAACGACCTGCACACCGCCGGCGTACCTGCGGCCGGCCCCGCTGCTGCTGAGCGACCCGCGGAGAAGAAACGCCGCGTCGGCGCCGGCGAACGCGCGGCCGAATCCCTCCGCTGCGGCCAACTCGTCAGCCAACGCCGCGCGGAACGGTTGTTGGGTCACCAACGCCTGATCGATCCGGCCGAGGCGCTGCAGCGTGAGGTCGCGCAGGCTGCCCCGGACCGAGTCGCCCACGACGAGTGCCCCCGTCAGCACCGCGGTCGCCACGGCAACGCCAAGCACTACTGGCAGGTGGGCCCGGCGGTAGTGGCGGAGGCTGCGGGCGGCGTAGCGTGCGAGGTTCATAGGCCTGAGTGTGGCGCCGGCGGGGCCGTGCCCGCAACCGGACCTCGGCGCAAGAAACAACCCCCGGCGGCCAGGCCGCCGGGGGTTGCAAGCTACAAATCGCGTTGTTTTCCGCTGCCTACGAGCGAGGCCTCAGACGCCGGCTTTTGCGTCGGGCGTCTCTTCGCAGCAGGCGTCTTCGCAGCAGGCGTCGGTCGAGCAGCACTTGCTCTCGCCCTTGCAAGCGGTGGCTTCGCACTCGCAAAGCGTGCACTCGCATGGGTCGCAGACGCAGGCCGGCTTCGCGGCGGTGCAGCACGACGCGGTGCATGCCTCGTCGGGCCCGTCGGCAGCGGCGGTGACGTCACCGCAGTCGCAGTCATCGCAGGTGCAAACAGCGCACTCGCAGGCGGGCGTCTTGCCTGCTGACGGGTCGTCCGCCGACTGGCCGGCGGTCAGCAGCGAGGACTGGGAGACGGCAAACAGACCGGCGAGGAGGCCGGCGATACTCAAGAACCTTCGGGTAGTCATAGGAAACTCCTGTGGGAGGTTTGATTGCGTGAAAATGAGCGCGCAACGGTAGCGCGTTACAAATGCCACACACACAGGAGCGATTGAATTGACGGACCGCGTGCCGGGCCAAACGGTCGGCGGTCTGAAAGTGTCCCCGACGTTGAGCGCTGCGTCGCGGCGAGCGAGTACCCATCGGCGGGGACGGAAACCAGCGGCGAGGGGTCCCGCGGCGGGCTAACGCGTTCGGGCGCAGCGGGCGTCCGTGGCGGCTCGGGGCTCGAGCAGACGCACTCACCGCGTCCACAACCGCCGTCCGGCCCGCCGCAGCACCGCTTGGGCCAGGCAGCCGGCTTTGGCCTAGACGTTTCCGGCTGGGTGGTCGAGCAAGCACTGCGGCAACAGCAACCCGCCGGCTTGCAGTTCTCAGCGCAATCCGCCGAGGCGACGCTTGCCGAGCCGCCCGACGCGCAGCAGCTACACGCCGAGAAGAGCTCGGAGGGCAATACCGACCCGAGGGCGGTGAGGGTCAGCAGAGCGGCGATCAGGGGGCGGCGAGGATCCATCGCTAGGGTTATCATTCCACGCGGGCCGCCCCGGGGCAAGCTCGGCCCGCCCGGTTGGTTGGTGGACCGCCATAAACCGGGTATATTCCGCATTTTGACAGGGGCCGTTTCGCACGGCGGTGACCAACGGCGCCGGCGTTGGGCGTCGCGACGGTCGTCTGAGCTGGCCAAGCGGCGCCGCCCCGATGACGAAGTTCGAAGGCCGCCGGAGGCGGGGTCCGATGCCAGAGTTGGTCCCTAGTCGCCTTGTCGCGGCGCCCTGGGACCGCAGCACAACGGTCGCCCTTCGCGTTTCCAAAATACCGACCGTGGCTGTCTCGGATTGAACTGCATCGGCATCGCCCGGGGGATGCCTCGGCCGCGCAAGGACGGCGCGGCGGGGCGGTACCCCCGCGTGCGTTGGCGGTTTAGTCCGCCCGTCCTCAAACCACGGAGCCCTGCCTTGAAGCGCCCGCAACGCGTCGTCACCCGCCCCTTTGTCCTTGGCCCATTCCTGCTTGGCCGGTTGCTGTCGGCGGTGCTCGCTTCGCTGCTGATCCCGTCGGCCTACTCGGCGCCGCCGATCGACACGGTCTTCCCCGGCGAGGCGGTGGCGTTCTTCTCGATCGCCGACGCCGGCGGCTTCGAAACGAAGTGGGAGCAGACGCAGGTCGGGCAGTTCACCAGCGACGCCTCGCTCGAGCCGTTCGTCAAGAAGATCCGCGCCCAGATCATCGATCGGTTCGGGAACATCGACCAGCGGCTTGGCATGTCGCTAGACGACGTGACGGCCGCGGCGGGGGGAGAGGTCGGCGTCGGCATGGTCCACCGCGAAGGCGAGCGGGCTTCGATCGTCGTGGTGATCGACACGACCGGCAAGCAAGCCGAAGCCGACGAGCTCATCGTCAAGACCGAAGCGCAGCTCGCCAAACGGGGGGCGACGCGGCGGAGCGAAACGCACGCCGGCGTTGAGCTGACGGTGCTCAACCTGCCCGCCACGCCCCGCCGGCCGAAGCCGCGGGACATCGTCCGCTTCCGGGTTGGCGCGTTGCTGTGCGCGGTCGACAGCGTGCCGTACGCCAAGCAGGTCATCGACACCGCCGCCGGCGACGCGGCGCCCCTCGCCCGCCGCCGGCCGTACGCCGAGACGATGCGGCGCTGCGAAGCCGAGTCGCGCGGCGTGGCGGCCGACGTGCGGTGGTACATCGCGCCGTTCGGGTGGGACCTCGCCCGGCGGACGCTGCACGAGCAGCCGATGCTCGCCGACCGGAAGGACACGATCACCATCCTCCGCGAGCAGGGGTTCGACGCCATCCGAGGCGTCGGCGGGCACGTCAGCCTGGCGGTGACGCCCCAGCAGGACATCGTCCACCGCACGGCGATCTACGCCCCCGGCGAGCCGGGGACGGACGGCCAGCCGGCGAGCAAGAAGTACCGGCTCGGCATGCGGATGGCGGAGCTGCCCAACCGGCCCGACATGCCGGTCGAGCCGTGGGCGCCCCGCATGACGGCTACCTACACCACCGTCAACCTCGACATCCTGAACGTCTTTGACAACGTGGCGACCGTCTTCGACGCGATGAGCGGCTACGACGGCGCCTTCCGGCACACGCTCGACAGCTTTGAGATCGACCCGTACGGCCCGGAGATCAAGGTCCGTGACGAGCTGATCAAGAACCTCGGCACCCGGGTCACGATGATGACCGACTACAAGCTGCCGATCACCACCGACTGCGAACGCTATCTGATCGTGGCCGAGGTCAAGAACCCGCAGGGCCTGCGCGTGCCGGTCGACAAACTGATGGAGAACGACGGCGCGGCCCGCAAGCAGGTCAACGGCGTCGAGTACTGGGAGATCCTGCCCGAGGACGAGACGCTCACCAACGCCGACCTGCCGGACGACCTGCTGTCGATCGACGACACCCCGGCGGAGGCCGAGGCCGACGACAACCCGCGCGTCCTCCGCCGGGCGGCCGTCTGCCTGCACGGGGGGCAGTTGATCGTGGCGTCGGACGTCGAGTTCCTCCGCCAAGTGCTGTTCGGCGTCACGACGCGGGAGTCGCTGGCCGGCACGCTCGACTTCCAAGCGGCGATGGAGCAGCTCGGCCAGCTCGCCTCGACCGAGCGGTGCAGCTGGTCGTTCTTCCGGACCGACGAGAGCATCCGCCCCAGCTACGAACTGGTCCGCCAGGGGCTGATGCCGCAATCGCAAACCTTCTTCGGCCGGCTGCTGAACGAGATGCTCACGACGCAGGCGGAGGAGAAGGAGGGCATCGTCCGCAAGCAGCGGGTCGACGGCACGCAGATGCCGAGCTTCGAGGTGGCCCGCCGCTACTTCGGCCCGGCCGCCCGGGCCATCCGCACCGACGCCGACGGCTGGTTCATCACCGGCGTCGTGCTGAGCAAAGCGGGGCAGTGAGGGGCCTCACCGAAGACTAGCAGCGGACTCAGGAGCCGCCCTCTCGGCGCACTGACCACTCAAGCCGTGCGCGTCGCCGACCGGCGACAGCTTGGCTGTCCCTAGCGCCACGGCAGGTCAGCCCTACCGCGAGACGACCTTGGCCCAGAACGGGCGGAAGCGGTCGCCGCGGGTGCGGGCGTCTTCCAGCAGCACGCCCAGGTCGGGCTCGACCGCTTCGCCGCGAGGGATCATCGACCGGCCGTTGAGCTCGACGCGCACCGGGCGGTCGAAGTCGACCACGTCGGGCGAGAGCCACACGGTCGTCCGGCCCGCGCGGGCCTGGACGCCCAGCTTGTTGCCCTCGTACTTCCGCATCCTCAGCCGCGCTGCCCGCACGCCCCGCGCCGGCGGCCACGTCGCGGGGGCGACCATCGCCTTTTTGTGCAACGCCTCGAACTCGGCCCACCAGAAGAAGTTGTCGCCGTGCCGCATTGTGTACACGGCGTAAGCCTCGGGCGCGGGCCGGCGGCGTTTGCGGCCCATCCAGTCAAAGACGCGTTGGATCTCGTCGCTGAACGGCTCGTGCCCGCGTCCCAGGAACTCGGCGAAGGTCGCGTCGAAGCGAGGCTTCTTGAGGTAGCGGTCGAGCTCGCGGGCGTTGTGGGCGGTCTTGCCGCCGTCCATCTCGCCGCCGACGAAGTACCAGGGCACGAACTCGGCGTTCTGCCAGTACCAGCCGACGTAGCGATCGGCACGCGCAATAAACGGCACGACGCCCGCCCACAGGTCGGGGTGCGCGGCGCCGATGTCCCACGCCGCGTCGCCACCGATGTCGTGGCCCGTGAGGTAGACGCGGTCGGTGTCGATGGCAAACCGCCGCAGCGCGTCTCGGCAGCAGGCGAGCACCGCCTGGTGCTCGCGCGCCGAGTACTGGTAGGAAAACTGCTCCGGCTGCTGCCAGTCGACGGCGATGGTGATGTAGCCCCTCCGCATCGCCTGCCCGCGGCGCTCGGGCGGGGCGTTCTCGGCCGCGGCTAGCGGGGCGCCGGCCCAGTAGTCGAGCTGCGTCTCGGGCGAGTATCCCAGCCCCGCGAGGGTGACGATCGCCGGGTAGCTGCGCAGCGGGTCGTACTCCGGCGGCAGCTGCACCAGGTACCGGGCCGGGCCGCGCTCGCCCCCCAGCGGCACGCTTAGCTCGAAGAAGCCGGGACTCAGCTCGGCGCCGTCGGGCACGGGCAGCGGCGGCTTGAGCAGCTTTAGCAGCTCGGCGACGCGGTCGACGCTCGCCCCCTCCATGTCGCGGATGGCGACCAGCAGGCCGTCGCGTTTGACCGCCGACTCCTCACGCAGGTAGGCGGGCACCTTCGCGCGGACGTCGACCAGCGAGAGCGCCACCGCCAGGTTGTCGGTCGCCCGATTGGCGCCCAGGAGCCAGCCGCTGATCGCCAACGCCGCCCGCTGCTCCGCCGGCAGCGCGTCGCCCTCGGCGAGCTGCAAGAAAGCGGCTAGGCGGGGCAGCGTCGCCTCGTTCAGGTCGGCGGTAACCTCTCGTTGGATTTCTCGGGCCACACGCCGCGCCGCGTCCTCTTTGATCGCGGCGACCGCGTCCTCGAGCCGCCCGAGCGCGTAGCCCCGCCGGGCGTCGTTCTTGTTGAGCGCGTCGAGCATCTCGCGGACCCGCTCGAGCGTGGCGCCGGCGACCTCTTCGGACGGGAAGTTCTCCAAGAACCGCCGCACCCGCTTGTGCTGGCCCGCCTGCTGACGCAGCTCGATCTCGTCCAGGATCGCGCGGGCGCCGAGCTGACGGAGCTGCCGGATGTCGGCTTCGAGGTCGGTCTTCTCGGGGAAGTCCCGCGCGATCGCCTCGAGTTCCCTCCGCGCGTCACGGAACCGCTGCGACTGCAAGTAGAGCCGAACGACCTGCAGCCGGGCGTCCATGTCCGTGGCGGGCGTGGCGCCCTTGAGTACCCGCGCCAGCGACTCGCGCGGGATGCTGCTGGTCGCAATCCGCATGTCCCAGACGTAGCTGCGGGGGTCGGCGACCAGTGCGCGGACGCGTGTGTAGGTCGGCGTGATCTCGGTGATGCCCTGCACGATGGGCAGCGGGCCCTCGGGGCCCTGCATCTCGAAGAGACGACGGCCGTAGGCGTCGAACGGCGTGGCGCCGAGCAGCCGGCCCACGCGCCCCAGCACGGCGCCGCGCGTGGCGTGGTTCTGCCAGAGCCGGACCTTAACCGGCTGATCGATCCCGTCTTCGAGGATCGCTCGCACCCGGCGCGAGGCGACAAACGTGCGGCGCAACCCGTCGTCGACGACGAGGATCGCCTTGACCTCGACGCCGCCGGCGGGGGCGGTCGGATCGGTCGGGTCCTCGGCGACGCCGCTCACCTTGACGATCTTGCCCGTCAGCGTGCGCCCGTCATCGAGCTGCACGGTCGCGGCGACCGCCGACAGGGTTAAGGCGCCGGCGAAGGTGAACGCGACGGCGGAACTTCGGAGTAACAAAACGGCGTCCTGTCGTTGGGTCGCTTGCGTGTCATTGATGGCTACGCGGTTAACAAGCCCCACGGGACAGGGCTTTTTCACTACGTGGCCCCGGC
>JBCCZD010000174.1:0-8768 GCA_039188275.1 Planctomycetota bacterium | reverse complement strand
CTGCTCGACCGAGTCCTCCGCCCCCTGCGGCTCGAACTGATCAACGCCGGCGGTGGCCTAGCGCTGGGCCGCGTCGGCGCGGGCGCCGAGCGGGCGAAGACCTACGCGGTTGCCGACCTCGCGCGGGGCGACGCCGCCAGTTTGGCGGAGACCGTCTCGATGCTGCTGCCCGACCTACGGGCCCGCGTCGCCGCCGACGGCGCCGACGGCCTCCGCGTCAACGGCCCGGCCTCGGCCCACATGGAGGTCGCCGTCCTCTGCGAGCGGCTCCGCAAGGCCCGCGGCCTCAAAGCCCGCAGCCGCTACCCGGCGGAACTGCTACGCGTTGAGCCGGCGCTCGCTGCGCTCGACAGCCGCCTGGCTCGCCGGACGACGTTCAGCTTCGTAACCTACACGCCGCTGGCAGAAGTGATCACTTACTGGCGGCGGGCTTCGGGGCTGGCTCTGGTGGTCGACTGGGGGGCGCTCGCTGGCGCCGAGCTTCATCCCGACACGCCAATCGCCTGCTCGGTGGTCGACCGCCCCTGGCGTGAAGCGCTCGACAGCGTCTTGGGCGGCGTCGGCCTCGTTTGGATAGCTGTCGACGGCCGCACGCTCCAGATTACCACCGCCGCCGACCGGCGTGCAACGATCGAGTTCTACCCCGTCGCCACCGAAGCCGACGCCCGCGAACTCGAACGCGTCGCCATCGAGCTCCCCGAAGCCGAGACCCACTACGACTCGGCGAGCGGCTCGCTCATCATCCGCGCCACGGCGGGCGGGCACCGGGCGGTTTGGGCGCAGGTTCGCGGCGGCAGCGAGTAGCGTGATTTCCAGCGCGGCCGCGCACCGATCTCGACTCTAGAGTCCCCGGTCCACCGCCGCGGCGACGCGGCGGCAGTCGGCCATCATCGATTCGAACAGGTCGAACGGCAGGCTTTGGTAGCCGTCGCTCTTGGCGTTTTCGGGGTCGGGGTGGACCTCGACGATCAGCCCGTCGGCGCCCGCGGCGATGGCGGCCCTGCTCATGGCCGGCACCAGGCTCGTGTGCCCCGTGCCGTGGCTGGGGTCGATCACCACCGGCAGGTGCGTCTTCTGCTGCAGGTAGGGGACCGTCGCCAGCGGCAGCGTGAACCGCGTGTGCGACTCGAAGGTGCGGATGCCCCGCTCGCACAGCATCACGCGGCTGTTGCCGCCGTCGAGGATGTACTCCGCGGCGAGCAGCATCTCGTCGATCGTCGCGCTCGGGCCCCGCTTGAGCAGCACCGCGCGGTGGCTTCGGCCGCACGCCTCGAGGAGCCGGTAGTTCTGCATGTTGCGGGCGCCGATCTGCAAGACGTCGGCGTATTCGCCGACGAGTTCCACGTCTTCCGAAGCGACCACCTCGGTGACGATCGCCAGGCCGGTCGCCTCGCGGGCCGCGGCCAGCAGCTTGAGCCCGTCCTCCTTCATGCCCTGGAAGCTGTAGGGGCTGGTCCGGGGCTTGAACGCCCCGCCGCGGAGCGCCGTGGCGCCGGCCGCCTTGACCGCCTGGGCCGAGGCGACGATCTGCTCCTCGCTCTCGACGCTGCAAGGCCCGGCCACCACGCCAATGGCCTTGCCGCCCACCGAGAGGCTGCCGGCGGTGACGACGCTGGTCGCCTCGTGCGCCTCGCGGCTGGCCATCTTGTAGGGCGCGAGGACCGGCATGACGTTGTCGACGCCCGGCGCGCTCTCGAGGGCCGCAACGCCGGAGACGCGCTCGTCGCCGATCGCGGCGATCACGGTGCGCTCGGTGCCGTGTAGCACGTTGGCTTTCAGGCCGAGGGACTCGACTTGGTCGATCATATGCTTGATGTCCTGGTCAGAAGCTCCGCGTTTCATTACGACGATCATGAGAAGAGTCGGGGGATTGGGGTCGGGGGTCAGTAGCGAAAGTTGGGGAACAGCGGCTCACGGTTGTTGGCAAGGCGCTAACTACCGAGCCACATGCCGCGAGCCGCCGATTCCAACTGGCTCGACGAAAAAACCCCGAAGCCTGCTGGAGACCTCGGGGTCGGGGGTGCTAGGTTGAGCGTCGCTCGCTAGGCACAGCCTCCGCCGCCGAGGTCCTTCGTAAAGAACCCGGTAAACGAGGACCAAAACTGGCGCCACGGCGTGCGTCTCATGGCCGTTAGTATCGGCGTGATCGGCCTGGAGAGCAAGCCAATTCACGGAACCGCGCTTTTCGGGCCCGCTCTGCGGGCAAGTGCAGGCCCTACGCCGCCGGCCGCGGCGTATTCATCGACAGAGGCCACTGCCGGGGCTCAATCACGCTCGCCCCGGGGTCGCCGGGCGGCTTGTACAGCCGTCGCCGAGTGTTAGCCGCCCCACACGCGGCGCTAATCCCGCCTTCCCTCGGGCGATCCCTCTGGCTACGGTGGCAGACTTACTCAGGCGCACAAGCCCCCCGAAACGACAGGAAACCAGAGAATGCCGCGATTGACTCTCGCCCCGTGGGCCACCGGGCTGGCCTTGTTGATTTGCCCCGTGGCGGCGGTCGCCGACACGGCGTCCGACGCGCCGGAAGCCAAAGGCCCCGCGGCGTCGACCGCCGAGAAGGCCGACAAGCAAGCCCCCAAGAAGTCAGAGCCGCCGCTGCTGACGATCGGCTCGATGGCTCCGGCGCTCGACATCGAGCACTGGGTCCAAAACGGCGACGGGAAGTTCTCTCCCGTGACCGACTTCACCGAAGGTCAAGTCTATGTCGTCGAGTTTTGGGCAACGTGGTGCCCCCCGTGCGTGGCGAGCATGCCACACCTGGCAGAGCTTCAGCAGAAGTACGTCGACCAAGGCGTGACGATTGTTAGCGTAAGCGACGAGCCCCTGGAACGGGTCACCAAGTTCCTCGATCGTCCCGCCAAGGACAAAACGAACGCGGGCCAGGAGGGCGATCCATTGACGTTCCGGGACGTGACCAAGCCCTACTGCCTGACGACCGACCCGGACGGCTCGGTCGGTGAAGACTACATGCGGGCGGCGCGGCAAGATGGTATCCCTTGCGCGTTCGTCGTCGGCAAGGACGGGCGTGTCGAGTGGATCGGCCACCCGATGCAGATCGATGACGCCTTGGAGCAAGTCGTTGCGGAAACGTGGGACCGCGATGTCTTCGCCATCCAGTACAAGGCTGAGCGAGACTTCAATGAGGAAATGAGGAGTGTTACGCGCCTAGCGCGCCGCGGCCGCGGCGATCAGGCAAGGGCGAAGATCGCGGAGTTGGTGAAGACCGCCCCGAATCCGAAGCTGGCGATGATGGCGGCCCGCTCCAAGATGCAGGTCGAGTTCACACTGTTCCAGTGGGCGGTTTCAAACGACCAGGCAGCGGCGACAGAGCAACTGCCTGTGATCGTTAAGATGCTTGGCGGCGAGACCCGCGCCGTGGGCGCGGTCGCCTCGGCGGTAGCCCGGCAGGCAAGCCGTGGCGACGTCGCGCCCGAGTTGCTAAACGCGACGGTCAAAGAGGTCGAGGCGGCGATTGAAGCCGATGGGGCCGGAGGCCCGATGAGCGATCTGCACGCCCGGCTTGTCTACGCCCAGGGAGACTTGGACCGCGCCATCGAGATTGCCGAGTCGGTGTACGCCGACGCAACCGGGCGCCTGAAAAAGTCCACGGAGAGCTTCTTGGAAAAGTTGAAGGCGGAACGGGACGGCGAAGACGCCACGGAGTAGGCAAACGCCCCTGAGCCCAACGCCCGATTAACAGGGCGTGCGGCGCCAAAATCACGCAACCTCGGCCGCCGCGGCGCCTAGTCGCGGCGGCTTTTTTCGTGACCTGCCAGATTTTTCCTTGCGTGCCCGCAACGGTTTGGGTAACTTCTTGTGCGGCGCGGGGAGGCGATGCTCCCGCAACGCGCTCACTTCACGCAAGCACCCACACGAATCGACCCAATGCGGCGCCCGGGCAGAGCCCGGGAGACAACTGAGTTTCGCAAGCTTGTCGCCGCCTGTTTCGTGTGCTTCTACCGCCCCAGTATTTATGGGGCTTGCTGCTCAGTCTTCTCCCCGGCTTTGCTCCGGTCGTCGCCGCTTCCAGCAGCGCACCCCCGGAGCAAATTCATGCGATCGCTCACCAACGTCTTACGGCTGGCCGTCCTGCTCACCCTACTGATTGCCCCGGTCGCTCCGGCGCTAGGCAGCACGATCATCGGGCTAAACCTCGACCTAACGGCGCCCGACGACGCCTCGACGCCCGGCTTCAACACTTTCTTGACGACGTTTGCGATAAGCCTCGGCGGCGTCCAGCTCGCCGACTCGACCGAGACCGTCTTCTACACCGACGAGCCGACCAAGACGGGGCTGCGGACCGAGATGGAGATCGACTTCAGCAACCCGGCGGCGCCGGTCGTGGAGACGATCACCTTCCTGGGCGAGTTGGGCGACATCGACCACTCGCTCGAGTCGCCGCCGGTGGAGATCGTCGACCCGGGCGTGCCCTCGCTGTTCAACATCCAGGCGGCGGCGGCCGGCGTCGGCAGCTTTCTGCGCACCAACGACGACACGGGCGGCTCGCCGATCCGCGTGCCCGTGGCGCCGAACGGCAGCTACTCGTCGAGCGACACAACGCTAAACGTCGTCGAAGGGACGATCACCGCCACGGGGACGCTGCTCGGTTCCGCCATCCCGCCGCAGGTCTTCGAGCTCAGCGAAGACAACGAGGACCTCGGCAACCCGATTTCGAACAATACCGACAGCTCGGTCATGGTGATCCTCGCCCAGTCGACTCCGACGTTAAACACGTACGACGTCACGGTCGAGGCGCCGGTCGAGGACGCGCTCATCCAGTTTGTCGACGACGACACGGGCGCCGTGGTCGACTTCGTCATCAACGGCGCCCTGCGTGGCACGGGCAGCTTTACCGTCGCGGTGCCGGAGCCGTCAGCCGGTTTGCTGGCGGTTGCGACGCTTCTGCCCGGGCTCTTGACCGGCGCCAGCCGCCGCTTCCGCACCCACGAGGGGCAAGCATGAGCACACGATTGCGACAGCGGACCAGCAACGGGCGCCGGGTCATTCGGGCGAGTCGTCGGCTGCGGCGGGCATGGCCTGCCGGTCAGCCGGCAGGGCGTCGCCAACGCCCGGCACGCCGGCTGCGCCCGTAGGCACGTGCAGGCTGGCGCCCTGGAAGTCCTGGCCGATCGGCTCGTACCGGCCGCCCAGGTGCTGGGCGAGGAACGCCTCGGTGACGGCGTTGAAGCTCTTGCGGTTCTCGGGCCGGGCGAAGCCGTGCCCCTCGTCCGGGTAGAGCGCGTACGTGACGGGGATCCCCTTCTCCTCCATCGACCGGACGATCTGGTCCGCCTCGAGCTGGGTGACCCGAGGGTCGTTCGCCCCCTGGCCAATCAGTAACGGCCTCTCGATCTTGTCGACGAACGTCAGCGGCGACTTCTTGAGCAGCTGCTCGCGGCCCTCTTCGGTCGAAACGTCGCCGACGCGGACCTTCATGACGGGCATGAAAGGCGCCCAGTAAGGCGGGACGTTCTCGAGCAGCGTCACCAGGCTCGACGGGCCGACGATGTCCACGCCGCAAGCGAACACGTCGGGCGTGTAGGTCATGCCGACCAGCGTGGCGTAGCCGCCGTAGCTGCCCCCCATAATGGCGACCTTCTCCCGCCGCGCGACGCCGCGCCCGACCGCCCATTCGACGGCGTCTAGCAGGTCGTCGTGCATCTTGCCGGACCATTCACCGTTCGCGGCGTTGATGAACTCTTTGCCGAAGCCGGTCGAGCCGCGGTAGTTGACGCTCAGCACCGCGTAGCCGCGGTTGGCGAGCCACTGGTGGGTGGGGTTGTACCCCCAGCCGTCGCGAGCCCAGGGGCCTCCGTGGACGTCGAGCACCATCGGGACCGGGGCCGACGGGACGCCGTCGCCGTCGGGGTCGGAGCCGGGCGGCAGCGAAAGGTAGCTGACCAGCTTCAGCCCGTCGCGGCTGTCGATGACGGGCGTGTGCATGGTGACCAGCGTGTAGTCGTCCAGGTCGTCGCGGCTGCTGAACAGGTAGGTCATCTTCGGGTCTTTCGACGCCGCGGCGTACGGCGCCGGCGGCTCGCGCTCGTACAAGTAAAACTTGACCGGCCCGTCGTCGAGGATGTACGCGACCGTCCACAGCGTGTCGTCGAGCGTGCGGCTGGTGACCTGCCACTCGCCGCCGCCGAGCTGGTCTTCGCCGAACGCGGTGAGGAACTCAACGTCCGGCCGGATCGCCTCGTCGAGGATCTTCCACTCCCGCCGGCTGTACGTGAACGCGACCGCTTGCAAGGTCTTCTCGGTGGGGTGGGCGAGAACGCCGCCCACGTCGGCCCGGGCGTCCTCGGCGACGAGTTCAACCTCGCCGGTATCGAGGTTGCGCGAGAAGAGCCCCGCGGTGTTGCGTTCGCGGCTGTCCTCGAAGTAGAGGACCCGGCCCGACTTGTCGAAGCCGGCCGGGCCGCTGGTCATCGCGTCCTCGGCCGTGAACTCCTCAAGGGGCGCCCATTCGGCGTAGCCGTCCGCGCCCGCCTCGCCGTCGGGCTTGAGCCAGACCTGGCCGCCGGTTGGCGTGAAGTTGACCGCCATGCGGACGTTCATGTCGTTGTCGGTCACCAGGCCGGCGACGCCGGGGTTCTGCTGCACTAAGAACCGCTTGCCGGTCGACAGGCTCACGCGGTACAGGTCGTGCAGCCGGGGCTCGCGGTCGTTGAGGCCAACAAGGATCTCGTCGGGGTACTTCTCGCTGGCGCCGCTGATGCGTGCGTTGACGCCCTCGACAGGGGTCAGGTCCTTCGTCTCTTTGGTCTCGACGTTCGTGGCGTAGACGTGCCAGTTCTCATCGCCCGCTTTGTCTTGCGTGTAGAGGATGTGTTGGGAGTCATACGCCCAACTGTGCGAGCGGATGCCGCGGACCTTGTCCTCGGTCACAGCGACCGCTTCGGCCGGCGCCGACACGGGCGCCACCCACGCGTTCAGCACGCCGTCGACCGGCGCCAGGAAACTGAGCCAGGCGCCGTCGGGGCTGATCCGCGCCTGCGCACGCTGGGGGTTACCGAACAAGACGCCACGGGGGATGAGCGGCGTTTCTTCGATCGGCTTGGGCGTTGCCTCGGCGGCGACGGGCATCGTGGCCTCGGGCTGGAGTGTGGTATCGAGCCCGGCGGGCGCCGTTGACGGGTCCGACTCTGCCGGCGGTTCCCGCACGGCAATGGGGGCGTCGCCGCAACCCGCAGCGGCGAGTGCTAGCAGCGCGGCAAACAGCGCAAGTTCCGAAGCGACCCAAGCGGCGTGCTTGATCATTGAGGTTTCCTCCTTGAGAGAGTCGGCGTAGCGCCGCCGATTCGGCGGCCGCGCGAGCCCCGGCCGTCCATGAGACGGCGCGGCGTGTGGATTGCGGTGTTGAGCAACACTTAGCGTGTCCGCGTTACAGGAACTAGCCGAGAACGCCCAGGCAAGTCTGTGGCTAACGGCTTTTTCGCTTAGGCGTAGCCTACCCAACGCTTACCAGGGGTAGCTACGTGGGCTTAGTGGTCTGAGTTCGTCGCGGAGCCAACCGCCGCAGACGACTCGCTCCGGGGCTGGTCACTCATTCGTTCTCCCGCAGGGGCGATCGCACCATTTACGGACGATTCGGTCGGCCGTAGCATCACTACCTTGGTAGCTACTGCACCCTGAGAAAACAACACATGATTGCACGCTGTGTCTACCGGCGCCTGCTGTCAATGGAATCGCTGGAAACGCGGCGCATTCTCGCTCCTATCGCGAACGGCCAGGCGTTGCTTGATAGCTTCGCGGTAGGAGGCAGCCGCGAGTTTGAATTCCATGTCGACCGTGGAGACTTCGTCCGCTTTGCCGTTGGCGAGAACGACAATGGCGCTGACGCGGTGCTGACAATCAGCGCCCCCGGCGGCCAAACCGTTTCGGTCAACCGGGGTTCTGGCGGTGTCGTGGCCCAATTCGAGGCGCCCGCATCGGGCGAATACCAAGCGATCGTCACTGAGAACGGCAACAACAGCGGCCTGGCATTCGCGGCCCGTTTCGTTGCACTGCCGGGCACGCCTTCGCTGCTCGCCGGCCGGGACGCACAACTCACAAGCGGCCAGCAGTTCGCCTCGTCGTTTGGCACGGGTGGATTTAACCTCCACCCGTTCCAAGCCGACGCTGGCGATCTCGTCCGCGTCGCGGTTGGCGAAATCGACAACGGTGCGGACTCCGTGCTGCAGGTGTTTTCGCCCGGCGGTGACCGGATCGACATTGTCGCTGAATCGGGGGGCAGCGTTTTGCAATTCAACGCCCCCCTGTCGGGCACGTATACGGCTTTGGTCTCCGAAGACGGCAACAACAGCGACCTCGCCTACGCGATCCGTTTCGCTTCATTCCCGGGTGACTCGACGCTCATCGCGCAACGCGACGCGACGCTGGGAAACGGCGAGGTTTCTGCCACGTCGTTCGGCGTCGGCGGTTTCAACCTGCACCCCTTCGACGCGGACGCCGGTGACACCGTCCGCGTTGCGGTGGGAGAGACCGACAACGGCGCCGATTCGGTGTTGCAGGTCATCTCGCCCAACGGCCAACGCCTGGCGATCGAGTCCGAATCGGGTGGTTCCGTGATCCAGTTCGACGCCCCGGTAGCGGGGACCTATACGGCCCTCGTCTCGGAGAACGGCACTGAAGCTACCACCGGCTGGAAGCCGGTGGGTTCGAGTTTAATCGTGAGCTACGGACTGAAGTCCTTCGCCCACGAGGGTTTGAGTTATACGTTCGCAGCGGTACCGGCGAGTGTCGTCTTCGTCGGAGCCAGCCGTCAG
>JBCCZD010000173.1:0-8834 GCA_039188275.1 Planctomycetota bacterium | reverse complement strand
CCCTTCTCGCTCGACTTGCATGCCTAATCCATGCCGCCAACGTTCATTCTGAGCCAGGATCAAACCCTTCAATTAATGTATGCATTAACCCGCACGCCGAAACACGCGAACTAAAGAGCCTATTTTCATTGAAACGCTTGATGACTCGACATTGACTTTGATGCCAGGCCGTTTTTCCGGGCTCGCCCCACTCGTGTGCGGCCAGCCAAGCTTCTCGGCCCGGCGCCAATCCTGCGTCATTGCTTCGGGCGGGTCGGCAGAACGGAGTCTGCGTGGCCGCCTTCGGCACAGCACAGTCTTGGGCTGGCTAAAGGAAAAATGACTCACTGAATTGTCAAAGATCGCTCTTGCCTCCCGAGACACGGTGGGATGAACCAGGGTTCAAGCCGCCGCTCAAGGGAGCCCTCCAATATCGGGGATTCCACACGAGTGTGCAACCCCTCGGGAGAAAAAAATCTCGCCGATCAGTCACTCCGTTGGAGCATCGTCACTAGCGAGACGCGGAATCTTACTCACCGGACGATGGCTGTCAACCAACGCTAGCTATTCTCAACGCCCCATGCCGACAACCGACGGCCTGCGAGGCGAGCGGGGCGTTTAGGCAGAATCTCCGGCTGCCGCGCGGCCCCACTTTCCACTCGGAGGCGGATAGAGCTGCCCAGACTTCTACCGCCGGGCTTCCCGCTGGGTTAGTTTGGCGAGTTGGAATTCAACGCAGGCCGAGCGAACCTGATGCTATGAAGTGCCGAGGCGTGCGGGGCGCCATTACCGTCGAGCAGAACGACCGGCAGGAGATCCTCTCGGCGACCCGGCGGATGCTCGCTCTCTTGATCCGCATCAACGGCATCGAGAAGGCCGACATCGCCAGCGCCCAGTTCACCGTCACTAAAGACCTGGACGCCGAGTTCCCGGCGCTCGCCGCGCGGCAACTCGGGTGGCTCGACGTGCCGCTGCTGTGCGGCTACGAGATCAGCGTCCCCGGCTCGCTCGAGAGGTGCGTGCGTGTGCTGGTCCACTGGAACACCGACCGCGGTCAAGGCGCTATCGAGCACGTCTACCTGGGCGGCGCCGAGCGCCTGCGGCCTGACCTGTGCAACCTGCCGAAGGTCGACTGGATCGAGCTTGAGGATTGGATCGCCGAGCAGATGCAGGCGAACGGGTAACAGCAGATTCGGGCGCCGGCAACCGCCGGGCAATCGGCGGCGACGCATGCGTAAGTTCATCATCATCGGCCCGCAGGGCTGCGGCAAAGGGACCCAGGCGACCATGCTCGCCCGGGACCTCCGCCTGACGCACCTTTCGGTAGGCGACATCTTCCGCTGGAACATCCAGCAGCACACCAAGCTGGCGGCCCGCATCAAGCGGATCATGGACCGTGGCGAGCTGGTCCCCGACGAGATCGTCGAAGAGATCATCCAGCGGCGGCTGGCGCTGCACGACTGGAACTTCGGCTTCATCCTGGACGGCTTCCCCCGCAACGCGAAGCAGGCGAGGTTCTTCCTGGAGCACTACGACATCGACGCCGTGATCCACATCGAGGTGCCCGGCGAGGTGACGCGTGAGCGCGCCCTCGCCCGGCGGAAGTGCTCCAAGTGCGGCGTCGACTACAACCTGATGCACCACTGCCCCGAGCGGGCCGGCGTGTGCGACATCTGCGGCGGCCAACTGCTCAGCCGGCAGGACGATACCGAAGAAGCGCTCGCCAAGCGGCTGGACGACTACCAAACCAAGACGCTGCCGACCGTCGCGCTCTTCGCGAAGAAAGAGCTTGTGGTGTCGATCGACGGCACCGGGACCATCGACGAAACCCAACGCCGCATCCGCGAAGCGCTCGACTTGCCGACCACCAAAGAGGCGCCGTTGTGAAGGCGCCGTGGTGGAAAATCGCCGCCGCGGTGGCCGGCTTGCTGGTCTTGTCGCTTGGCGTGTCGTACGCCGTGCGGCCGCGGCCTTCGGTGCTGTTCATCGTCAACGGCAAGCCGCTAGCAGGCGCGACGATCACCGGCTGCGGCAACGGCGTGACCGACGCGGAGGGCCGGTTTACCGTGCCTGCGGGGCAGCAATCGGGTCAAGTTTCTGTCACGTCACCTTCCTGGAATAGCTCGGTCGGCGTCCCGGCGTGGGGCGAGCGCAAGATCGAAGTCTTTACCACCGGCGGCCGCGAGTCGGTCATCGTTTCGACGGAAGCTAGCTTCCTCAGCACAAGCACCACGGAGCAGGTTTCCTACTGCGACGAAGCCATGAATCGCATCAAGGCTGCGTTCGCCGCCGGCCAACAGCAAGGAGAGCGGCAGCTTGAACGCGAACGAGCCCGAGTGCGCGAAAGCTTCGGGCTGCCCGTGCCGAGCGACTAGCGCGGCCCTGCACGATGGGCTGGCATGGCGCGCTCGTGGTGTGCGAAACGCCTAGCAAGGAGAGCTTCGCGCGGCCAAATCTAGTTTTCGTGGCCCACGAATGGCGGCCCAAGAAGCGTTGTCGAGATTTGGCGTTTGGGCTGCTACGTTCAGAATCGGGCAGCTTTATTCGGCGCTCGCCGCCCGGCATTCTTCGGCGTAAATCCTTACGCAAGGGGCGGTCCGACGCCTGTTTGCTCGCTAGCCGGGGGTAAAAAACCCGGTCGCGGCGGGCCGGGCGGTCTGACAAAATAGATTTGTGCCACCGGCACGGATCGCCTGCCCCGCTCCTCTCTTTTCTGCCTGCGTATGCCAGTTGCGAGCGACGCCCCGCTGCTAGCCGACCTAACGGCGACCGAACTCGGCGGGCGTCTGCAAGCGGGCGAACTCTCGTCGGCGGAGGTGGTTGAAGCCTGCATCAAGCGGGTCGAAGCGACGGCGGAGATCAACGCGCTGGTTCAACCCCGCTTCGACGAGGCGCGGGCCGAAGCCCGGGAGTGCGACGGGCGGCGGGCCAGCGGGGCGCCACTCGGGCCGCTGCACGGCGTGCCGATCTCGATCAAGGACTGCTTCGCCGTCGCGGGCATGGCGACCACCCTCGGCATCCCGGGCTACTCGAAAGGGCCCGACGCCGCGGACTCGCCGCTGGTCGCCCGGCTCCGCGCTGCCGGGGCCATTGTCCTCGGCAAGACCAACGTGCCGCAGGCGATGCTGCTGCACGAGTGCGACAACCCGGTGTTCGGCCGAACCACGGCGGCGGGCTTCGCCGACCGCAGCCCGGGCGGCTCGACGGGCGGGGAAGCGGCGTTGGTGGCGGCCGGCGGCTCGGTGCTGGGGCTCGGCAGCGACCTCGGCGGCAGCATCCGCCAGCCCGCCGCCGCGTGCGGGGTCTGCGGCTTCAAACCATCGCCCGGTCGACTAACGATCGAGGGGAGCCAACGCGCCATCAGCTCGGGCATGCAAGCGATCGGGATCCAGCCCGGGCCGATGGCGCGGTCGGTCGCCGACCTCGACCTCGCGATGCGGGTGCTGGCCGACCCCGCCTTTGGCGGCCGCCGGCCGGGCGAATCGTCCGCGCCGTGGCGGGACTACCGGCAAGTCGACCTCGCGAAGCTGCGCGTCGCCTGCTGGGCAGACGACGGCGTCTTCAAACCGGCGGTGGGCGTCGCCCGAGCGATCGCCGACGCTGCCCAGGCGCTGCGGGCGGTGGGCGCCGAAGTGATCGAACTGCCCGGTGAAGGCGACTCCGCTCAGGCGATGCTCGACATGGTGCGGGTCTACATCGGGCTGGTCTCCGCTGACGCGATGGCCAGCGTCCGGCGGCTGACCCGCGGCGGGAGAGTCGAGCCACAGCTCGCTCGGCAGATGCGGCTGGCCCGCCTGCCGCGGTGGGGGCGGTCGGCTCTGCAGCCGTTGCTGCGCGGCCTCGGGCAGCGTGAACTCGCCGAGTTGCTAGCGTGGTCCGGCGCCCGCTCGGCAGACGAGTACTGGCAGTTGACGACCGACGCCGATGCGTTCCGCCGACGGTTCTGGCCCGACCTCGACCGCCGAGTGGGCGGTCGGGTCGACGCGGTCTTGTCACCGCCGTACGGGCTGCCGGCGCTCCGGCACGGCACGGCGTTGCACCTGCTCCGGGCGGCGTCGCATAGCTTCCTCGCTAACCTGCTGGGCGTGCCGGCGGGCGTTGTTCCCGTGGGGTTCGTCACCGCCGAGGAAGAGCAGGCGGAAGTCGCCGCTCGAAAGGCCGCTGGCCGGAGCCTCACTCACCACTACGCGCGGCAGAACGCCGAGCGGAGCACCGGCCTCCCGCTGGCGGTCGAGGTGCTCGGCCGCCCTGGCGAGGATCACGTGGCGATGGCGGCGATGGCCGCAATCGAGGCGGCCCGGGCGTAAACCGCGGCCGCCGTTACGCGTGCCGCGGTCGCGTCTGCCCGGCGGTGGTTCAATCGCCCCAGGTTCAATCGCCCCAGAGGGTGAGGACCAACCGCCGTGGCCCGGCGTGGTTGCGGTGCTCGCAAAGGTAGACCCCCTGCCACGTCCCCAGGCGAAGCTGACCGTCCCCGACCGGGATCGTGAGGCTCGCGCCCAGCAACGCCGACTTCACGTGGCCCGGCATGTCATCCGGCCCTTCGCATGTGTGGGCGAAGGGCAGCGTCTCCGGCGCGATGGCGTTGAGCGCTACTTCCAGGTCGCGCGGGACGTCTGGGTCGGCGTTCTCGTTGATCGTTAGCGACGCCGACGTGTGCAGCAGGAAAAGGTGCATCAGGCCAACCCGCGTCGTCGAGAGTTCGGGAACCGCGGCGGTCACCTCGCTAGTGATCGGATGGAATCCTCGCCGACGGGGAGCGAGCGTCAGGTCGTGTTGTGTCCAGTTCATCGGGGGGGGTGGCGGTATGGGGGCTTGAGGACGTCCGGCAGCGGGCGGGCGCCCGGCCCATGCGGCAAGGTTTGCCAGCATCGGAGCGTTGGCGCTCACCAATGCCCAATTCACGCGATGAAAAAACTTGACTTCGCATCCGGGGCAGCAATAATCGTGCTCTTCCCATGAGAGGGCCAGGTGAGTCTAGGGTTTCCGCAGCTTAGATTGATCGAGAAGCCTACTCGGGCACAGGAAGGCCGGGCACAAGAAGGCGTTCATAGGAAGAGGTGCTAGCAGGGGTGACAACAGGGGGAATTTTCACGGGCTGATTCAGCGGGTCCTGATTCCTTTGGTCCGTGGGTCCGTGTCTTCGACTACCCCATTTCCCCACCGGCGTTCCTGTGCATTTTGGGGCGAGGGATTCGGGGCAAGGTGGTTCCCCACCTTAAGCGATTGCAGGTGGTGAACTTACACCCCGTGCGGCCGTAATCAAGCAAGGAAGTCGTTCGCCAGATCCATCGCGGCAGGACGCCGTTGGCAATAATCCACGGAGAGCGTTGAGCACGGCGGGCTCATCAGCTCCCTGACATAAAGCCACGACACAAGACAGGAGTTAAGCCATGCCGGACCCAAGCCTCAAGAACGTCTTCGAAGCGATCCTCAAGTACGGTCACGACGAGGACTTCATCCCGCGTAAAGAAGACGCCGATTTCATCCCGACCCCCGCGCCGGCGGGCTCTGCCGAGAAGCTCGAAGCCCTGGCCGAGCGCGTCCGCAGCGGCCACCCCCTGTGGCACGAAGAAGACCGCGCCGACTACACCGGTCTAACCGGCGCCGTCCGCCCCCGCGACTGACCGGTGTGAGTCTAGGCAACGAGCCATCGTTGCCGATCGCCGATTATTGACGCATGCGCAAGCAAAGCGACAGGTCGACCAACGGGAGTGCCGGTTTTTGCCGCTTAAGTCGCGCACCTGGGTCAAGTTGCTAGCGCAAACATCAATAGTCGCTGAAGCCGTCAGATTTGAAGGCCGCCATGGGCATCGCCCGTGGCGGCTCTTTTTCTTGCGCGTTCGACCAGCTCGTGCCGATTGCCACTGACGCCGCCCCCAAGGCCAACCGTCATAGTCAGTAAATCCTGTGACACGATTGTAGGGGTAATACTTCAATTCCAGCCTGTTCTGAAGATTCACGACGGTAGAAACCACACCGAGTCGATAGCGGTGGTGTATCGGATTCCGCTTGGCCCGCGTGGCTAGGTTGCGCGGTCCCCCCGATTCAGCGGCCGTAAGTTGACGGCTCGCTCCCGCCCCGCCATTGAGATTCAGGGAGGAAGCTCGGTGTTGGTTTCAAGAAGAGTCTATGTCGTTGCCGCGCTCGCCGCACTTGCGTGCAGCGGCTGCGCCCACGTCAAGCTGCAGCGACGCACCAATCAGCAAGTGAGCACGATCACCGGCATCTACGAGAAGCAGGTGCTCGACAACCTTGCCATGTTCTGCCGCAACCCAGAGGCAACGCCCTTCTTCTCGACGGTGACCGGCGGTGCGATTGCGGTCAACGACACCATCGGCGCGAGCGGCACGAGCGTGTGGAACGCGACATCATTCATGCAAGGCACGCTCTCGCCGAACGCCAGCCGTGGATTCCAGAACAACTGGTCGGCGACGCCGGTCAGCGACCCTACTCGGCTGAGCTTGATGCGGTGCGCGTACCAGAAAGCCATTGGACGTTCGACCTACTGCAACGGCGACTGCCCTGATTGCTGCAATCTGGCGGCCGCCTGGCACAACCCCCGCGACCTCGACGACACGGTTCAGACGCCGACGATCACGTCAGAAGATGGCACGGTTGTTGAGCCGAAGCCTTGCGACGTTAAGTGCGCACCGGGGGCCGGGTGGTTTTGTGTCGGCGGCAAGCACGACGCGCCCAAAGACTGTTGCACCCCGGTTGGCGAACACTGCGGCACCTACGTTTGGGTCAAGCCTTGTGGCCGAGAGGCTTTGCATCGGCTGACGATGCTTGTGCTGGAATACGCGAGCGGCACGGCGTACGCCCCGCCGACGGAGGAGGTTGTTTACAAGTGGCGGTTCGACGAGACGAAGCAAGAGTACGTCTTGGCGCACGTCGAGGTGACGGCGCAGGAACCGGCGAAGTCACTCGAGCAACGGGAAGAAATCCTCGACAAACAGGCTGAGATCAACGCCGAGTCGGTCGCCGAGATGGGGCCCAACAAGAGTAAAGGAACGCGGGACAAGCTCAAGATGCTGCGGAAGGATCGAGACAGGTTGATCCCGGAAGCGGCGCCTCGGCTGAAAGTTAGCCCGGCGCCGGCGCCCGACGCCCGGTCGATACTAACGCTGCCGCCGCCGAGCGCGCTGCCCCCGCCGCCGGTCGTGGTCCAGTAGGACTGAGCCGGTTTAGGACAGCCGAGAACCCCGGGGGTAGCAACCGCCCCCGGGGTTCTTCTTTGCGCCGCCGCTTCTCTTCTTGGTGTCAGACCGCGACCTTCGGCCCCGCCGCTTTGATGGCGGCGGACGCGCCGGCTTCGAATTGGGCGAAGTTTCGGGCGAAGAGGCCGGCGAGTTTGGTCGCCGTGGCGTCGAAGGCCCGTTTGTCTGCCCACGTTCGGCGGGGCGCGAGCAGTTCGTCCGGGACGTGGGGGCACGACTTCGGCACGCCGACGCCGAAGACCGGGTCTTCGGCCATCGGGGTATCGCACAGGCTGCCGTCGTGGATGGCGTCGATGATGGCCCGCGTGTGCTTGATGCTGATCCGCTCGCCGACGCCGTAGGCGCCGCCGCTCCACCCGGTGTTTACCAGCCAGGCTTCGGCGCGGGCGTCGCGCATCTTCTCGGCCAGCAGCTCGGCGTACTTGGCAGGGTGCCACACCAGAAACGGGGCGCCGAAGCAGGCGGAGAAGGTCGCCTCGGGTTCGGTGACGCCGACTTCCGTGCCGGCGATCTTCGCCGTGTAGCCGCTGATGAAGTGGTACATCGCCTGTTCAGGGCTTAGGCGGCTCACCGGGGGCAGCACGCCAAAGGCGTCGCAGGTGAGGAACACGATGTTCCGTGGCGGGCCGCCGACGCAGGGGATCTTGGCGTGCGGGATGAACTCGATGGGGTAGCTGGCCCGCGTGTTCTGGGTCTTCGTGCTGTCGTGGTAATCGACCCGGCGGGTGCGTGCCTGCACGGCGACATTCTCCAGCACGGCGCCGAAGCGGACCGCGGAGAAGATCTCCGGCTCGTCGCGGGCGTTCAGGCCGATGCACTTGGCGTAGCAGCCGCCCTCGATGTTGAAAACACCCGTGTCGGTCCAGCAGTGCTCGTCGTCGCCGATGAGTTCCCGCTCCGGGTCGGCCGACAGGGTCGTCTTGCCGGTGCCCGACAGCCCGAAGAACAGGGTGACGTCGCCGTGCGACCCGGTGTTGGCCGAGCAGTGCATCGACAGGACGCCCCGCTTGGGCATCAGGTAGTTCATGATCGTGAAGACGCCCTTCTTCATTTCGCCGGCGTACTGGGTGCCGAGGATCACGAACTCGCCCGTGGCGAAGTTCAGGGCGACGCTCGTCTCGCTCTCGACGCCGTCGACCGACGGGTCGGCGTCGGCAGAGCCGGCGTTGAAGATCACGTAGTCGGGCTCGCCGAACTCCGCCAGCTCGCCGGCGGTCGGCCGGATGAGCATGTTGTGCATGAACAGCGCGTGGTAAGGGCGGGAGCAGAGGACGCGCACCTTGATCCGGTGGGCCGGGTCCCAGCCGGCGAAGCCGTCCAGCACGTAGAGCCGCTCGCACGCGTTGAGGTAGCGGACCGCGATCGCCTTGTTCTTGGCGAACGAATCGGCCGACAGCGGGGTGTTGACGTCGCCCCACCAGACGTCGCCGCGGCTGCCGGGTTCGTCGACAACCCGCTTGTCTCTGGGGCTGCGGCCCTTCTTGGCGGCCGAGTCCGTGGCCAGGGCGCCGCTGCTGGTGATCTCCGCTTGGTCGAACAGGACGCCGTGCTCGTACAGCGCGGCGGGCGAGAGGTTGCGGCGGACGTTCTCAACTTCGATTCCGTACGACGAGAGGTCCACACGGGGTGGCATGG
>JBCCZD010000172.1:0-8881 GCA_039188275.1 Planctomycetota bacterium | reverse complement strand
GGTCGTACTTGTGGCGGTTGATGCGGCGATTTTGGCCGGTCGCCTCGACGCCGGCGTAGTCGTTCTGCGTACCGACCAGGCTGTGGAAGTAGGGCGCGGGCACGCCGCGCAGAGCGAGCATTACCGCCTGCGAGCTGAGGAACCGGCGGGCGTGCCGCTCCGTAGCTCCCTCCCCCTCAGGGGGAGGGGGATTCATCAGGCTTGGCGCCAACGCGTCGACATAGGTGATGTTCAGCTCGTAGGGCGACTCGCTGCCGTCCGGGTTGCGCTTCATGTTGACCTTGCCGCCGCGCACGCGGGCGTGCTCGACGATCGCCGCCAGCCGCTCGTCGCTCACCAACCCCTCGAGCGGCCGCAGGCCGATGCCGTCGTGCGAGGCGGTGAAGTTGAAGAACGTGCAGCCCGGCGGCGGGTCGGCCAGGTTGGCGAGCCACGCGCGGATCGCCGTCGCGTCGCCGCTGACAAACGCTTCGAGCAGCAGCGGCGGCAGGCTGAAGTTGTAGACCATGTGGGCCTCGTCCCCTTCACCGTCCGCCGGGTCGACCGCGCCGAAGTAGCTCACGTTCTCGGCGTGCGGGACGTTGGTCTCGGTCAAGACCAGCGTGCGCGGCGAGTACGCCTCGAGCAGGTCGCGCGCGAGCTTCACCAACTCGTGCGTCTGGGGGAGGTGGATGCAGCCCGTGCCGATCTCCTTCCAGAGGTAAGCGATCGCGTCGAGCCGCACGATGCGGGCCCCGCGTGCGGCGTACTCCAGCAGCACGCGGAGCATCTCGGCGAGCACCGCCGGTTCGGCGTAGTTGAGGTCCATCTGGTCCTTCGCCGCGCCGTCGGAGAAGGTCGACCAAACACGCCGCACGCCGCGCGACGCCTCCACCTCCTTCCACGGCGGCCCGGGGCGGGGGCGGGTCACGCCGGACAGGTCGGCGTCCGGGTCGACCTCGATGAAGAACCGCTCGAACGGCGCCTCGCCGCGGAGGTAGCCCTGGAAGTACGCGCTCCGGTCGGAGCAGTGGTTGAGCACCAGGTCGAACATCAGGTCGAACGACTCGCCGAGCCGGGCGATGTCGGCCCACGTCCCCGAGTCGGGGTCGACGGCCAGGTAATCGATCACCGAGAAGCCATCGTCCGACGAGTAAGGGCAGAACGGCAGCAGGTGGACCGTGCTGATCAGCTCGTCGTAGCCCTCGCGTGTGAGCCAGTCGCCCAGCACCGCGAGGGGCGGCTTGTCGCCGGCCGATTCGTCGCGCACCTGGTCGGCGTAGGTGATCAGCACGACGTCCCGCTCGGTCCAACGCGGGGCGGCTACTGGCGAATCGCCCGTGGCGGCCGCTCGCAGCGTGGCGACGACGTCGGCCGTAGCGGCGTCGATCGCGGCCGAGCAAGCCGCGGCCGCGGCTCCGTAGACACGCTCGATACGCCCGCGGACACCGGGCAACGCGGAAGGGGGAAGCTCGATTTTCGAAGGCAACGCGGCGGCTCCTCGGGGCGAGGTGGGTGGCGGCGCATTGTTACAGAAGCGCTACCGGCAAGCGAGCACACCCGTTCGGAAGGCGCGGCGGTCGGGCTTTGGAGTGACGCGCAAGCGGGGTACGTCGATCGCGGACGCGTCGCTCACTGCTCAGCCGCCCGCAACCCGAGCACCGCACGCGTTACAGCTCGTCCAGGCCCGTGACATTGGTCACCAGGGTCCGCAGCTTGCGACGCAAGACGCTGTAGCTGTAGAAGCGTTTGCTGAGCGTGTAGTTCTGCTCGACCATCGCCTCGCGGTAGTCGCGGTCGTCGATCACCCGGCGGACCTTGGCCACCGTGTCGCGGGTGATGTAGCCGTTCATGGTGATCACCTCGAAGTCCTGCGGCTCGATGTCCGAGACGAAGATCGAGTAGCGGTTCACCAGCACCGGCTTGCGGTAGTAGAAGGCCTCGATGAGGGCGTTGCCGAAGCCCTCGTACAGGCTGGGGTAGGTAATGAAGTCGGCGTGCAGGTAGGCGTCGGCCAGCAGGTAGACCTTCTCGCCGTTGGCGTCGTAGCCCCGTTCCTCGCCGATGCGGTCGGGGATGAGCCGGAGGTCGACGCCCTGGTTGTCGGCCATGTCCTGCAGGGCGCTGAGGTACTCGTGCCCCTCGTCGCCCGACTCGTGGGAGATGACGAGCTTGCACTTTGGGTTGCCCAGCCCCTTCATCAGGCTGATCGAGTGCTCGATCCCCTTGCGGGGGACGATCCGCGTCGGCTGGAGGAAGAGGATGTCGTCCGGCTCGATGCCGATCGCCTGGCGGAAGTCGGCGTTGTAGTCGTCGATGCCCGGCGGCGGGTTCTCGAAGTCCAGCACGTTGGGCACCAGCACGCTCGACACGCCCCGCCGGTGCGACAACGCCCGCTGCGCCTCGCTGTTGATCGTCACGTGCTGGATGCACGGCACCGTGCACGGGAACGCCATCCGCAGCAGGTCGCCGACCGAGTTCACCGCGAACCGGTCACGCTCCCAATAAAAGTCGTGGTGGTGGGCGATCGTCGGGAAGTTGGTCTCCGCGATGAACATGCTGATCGCGATGCCCAGCGGCACGTTCATCGGGATGCACAACGCATTCTGCACCAGCAGGATCTCGATCTCGAACTTGCGCACGAAATCGTAGAGCGCCCGCTTCAGGTGCTCGGCGATGGCGAAGATCCGGCGGGTAACCTCCGGGTCGCGTGTCCGCCGGCCGAAGATGCGGTCGTTGATCCACTGGATATCCGGGTGACCGAAGTACGCGTGCGGCACCAGCATGCTGACCGACGGGTCCGTGTCGAGCTTGCCGCCGTACCAGTAGCTGACGTTGTGGGAGTCCCACAACAGCTGGGCCCACTTGGCGGCCTCGAGCGAGACGCCGTCGGTGCCGGCGAAGCGGGTCCCGACGAACCCAATACGGTGGCCGACTTTGGCCGGGGGCGATTGGCTGGGCATCAGAGTCAGGGCGGGGTCGCCCGGCCGCTTGGGGTCTGGTCAGCTTGGGGTCTGGTCAGCTTGGGCGTCGGTTCGGCCTTGGCCGGTTCGGCTTCGGTGGGCCGGCAGGTCGCAAACGGTCGCCTCGGCCGTGAAGAGCCGGGCCGCGGCAGCGTTTCGCAAATGTACGGTCCGCTCAGCCGGCGGCAAGCGACAAAATCGACAAGAGCTGCGGAAGTTCGGTCACCACGGCGTCCGGCGCGACGCCCGCCACACGGGGGTCGTCCCGCCGCCACCGCAGCGAGCGGGCGTCGCCGGCGAACAATGCCGTGCGGAAGCCGACCCGCGACGCCGGCCAGATGTCGTTCCGCATGTCGTTGCCAACGTACAACGCCCCGCTCGGCTGGACGCCCCGCCCGGCCAGCTCCGAAGCGACTTTCTCGTAGAGAAACGGCCCCGGCTTGGCTTGCCGCTCGGCGTACGACCAGGCGAAGAGCCGCTCGTCAAACCCCGCCCCGGCGAGCGTCGCCGCGCTGGCGGAGGGGTCGAGGAAACCCGCCAGGGCCACCGGGGTAAAGAACTGGGCGTTACTCACAATGCCCATCGGCAAGCCCGCCGACTTGATCGCGACGAGCGTCTCCGCCAGGCCCGGCATCGGCCAGACCGGGTTCACCCGGCACTCGTACTCGGTCGCCAGTTGCTGGGCGGCGTCGGCCGGCAGGTCGAGCTTGCCACCGGTGAGCCGGTCGGCCGTCGCCTGCCAGACGCGGACGATGTCGACCTCGGGGAACGCAGCGGAGGATTCCGCGTGCGACTGCTGGATCGCCTCGTGGAGCGCGTCGACCACCGCCCGCCCGGCGTGGGCGCCGAGGTCCACGCCGACGGCCGACAACGCTTCGGTCGCCGCCCCGCCCCGCGCGGCGCCCGACGTCAGCGAGATGTCACCCGAGCCGCTAACCAGCAGCGTGCCGTAGACGTCGAACAAGACAACGCGCACGCCATCGAGCCGTGGCAGCCGTGGCTCCACGCCGGTGGGCTCCGGCGCGAGCGGCGTGCTGAGCCGGCGAAGGATGTCGGCGATCGCGCTCATGCTTCGACGCGTACCGGGCAGAGCTGGTCGAGGCTCAAGAACGACGCGAGGATCGACGCACCGGCCGGCGCCGGCTCGACTTCTTCTGCCGGCGAGTCGGCCATCACCGTTCGATAGATCGCCGCGAGCCGCTTACCCACCGCCTCGGGCGAGTACTCGCTCCGCACCCGCGCGGCGTTGGCTTCGATGAGTTGCTCCTGCCCGGCCGCGTCGAGGTGCCGCGCGGCTCCGAACCCTTCGTTGCACGCGGCGATCTGCTCGAGCGCGCCCTCTCGGTCTTGAGCGACCCGGCCGATCACCTCGGCCTGCGACAGCGACGGCAACGCCGCGAAGTCGATTGACCCCGTCGCGAGCAGGGCGTCGAGCTCTTCCGCCGTTTCGGGGGGCGGCTCGCGGTTGAAGTCCCGGCACATCCAGGTGTGCAGTTCGAGGACGTGCCGACGCACCAGGTCGGTTTGAAGCCACGCGGTCGGCACGCGGAAGCGGTCCCGCAGCCCGGGGTACTTTAGGCCGGACGCGGCGAAGTCGCCGGTGATCGCCGGCAGGTTGCGGCCCACGAGCGGCTGCCCGGCGAGCCAGGCCTCGAGGAAGACCATGCCGAAGCCCTCGGCCACGCTGGTTGTGATCATGGCGTCGGCGCCCGCCAGGGCATCGACAAACCGCACGCCGCCGGAGACGCCGATGTCGAACCGGCAGCCGAGTTCGAGCTTCTCCGACAGGTCTTGCCAGCGGTCGAACGACGCCCGCTCGACCGGGTTCTCCGGCGCCAGGGTCACGGCGTAGCAGACCTCGGGCCCGGCGAGCGCGTTGTGAAGCAGCATCTCGCCGACGTTCTTCCGCCGGATACCCCGCACCGGGTAGACCACCACACGGGCATCGCCGGCCAAGCCCAACCCTTGCCGCAGCCGCAGCCGGGCGTCGTCTGCCGACGGCAAGTCACGAAACTCGGTCACCGGGTTGGGCAGCAGGTGCAGCCGATCGACGGGCACGCCCGCGGCCGACAGCAGCCCGCGGTCGCGTCCGGTGAGCGTCGCGTAGTGGACGCCCGAGCCCTGCGGGTAGAGCGTCCCCGCCAGCTCTTCGGCGGAGTGAGCCCGCAGCGAGCGGAGCAGGCGCCGGTAGTTGGCCGGACGCGAGTCTTCGGCGAAGTCGTGAACCTGCAGCAGCAGCCGGCACCCGCGCGTCGCGAGCCTTGCCAACGCCCCGGGCAGCGAGGCGTTCTTACCCAGCGCGTGGTTGTGCGTGTGGAGGACCGTCTCGGTCAGCTTGAAGCCGACCTCCGCCAGGCCGTGGGCGATCGCTTCGGCCAAGGCCTCCGGCTCGGCGCCGATGGTCGAGTCGTAGTCGAGCGGGGGGACCGCGATCAGCCGGCAATCGAACGGCAGGTCCTTTTGCCAGGTCGCGTCGGGCCAGCCTTCGCGCCGGCCGCAGAACACCAGCGCCACCCGCTCGGGGCGCTCTTCCGGCGGGCACGTGGCGAGCGACTCGAGGTGGTTTAGAATCGCCTGCGTGACGCCACCGCGATTCAGGTGGTAGTGGAGTATCGCGAGCTGCATACCGCCTCGGACCTGGGCCAGCCTGCTCCGCCAATCGGCCCCTCGGGCTCGGCGCCGCGCACAAAAAGATGGGGCGCCCCGCCCGGGGACGCCCCATCATAGCCTTGATCGCCGCGTCGTGCCGAGACGCCCGGCTCATCGCGTGACGAGCCGGGGGCCGACCGGTTATTAGACCAAGTAGATCGGCAGCGAAACGCCGACGCCGTCGACCTCTGCCGGGTAGTCATAGCGATCGACCGGTCCGGAGTAATCGCGGTCAACGCCATCCCAAACCTCGTACGAGGCGTCACGACCACCGTATCGGCCATTGCCGTTCAGCGGCTCGCGGGCTTCCACCCGCTCGCGGTAGTCGGGCCGGGTGCGGACCAGCCGGAGGTCTTCTTCCTCGGCGATCGCGTCGCGGTAGTCGTAGCGGTAGCCGTCGTACCGGCGGGGCGGCGCCACCCGGTGGTAGTACGGGCGGTACGCCCGGCGGTAGCCGCGGTAGTACCCCCGGCTGGTCGTCGAAACGCCTTCGACCGCCCACTTGGTAAGCACCGCGCGGACGACCGTCAGCGAGTACCCGCCCGTCGAGTCGCGGGTGTACTGCTTCGCCTCACGCCAGCGGGCGTCGCTGCGCGAGAGCTCTAGCAGCTCGTGGCCCGCATTGGTAAGCCGCACGCACGGCACGCCGGCGCTCGTGCGGTCGACTTCCTTTACCAAGCCGGAGTCGATCAGCAAGCGGAGGTGGTAGCGGACCCGATCGGGCGTCTCGCCGGCAACGGTTTCGGTCACGCCGGCGTCGACCGGCAGGGTCGCCCGCAGGCGGTTAATGGGGCAGTCCGCGCCCTCGCTCTCGATGTCAAACAGCAGGGCTCGGGCAAGGTCGATGTCGCGCTTCATGGCGGGCGCCTCCATACGCACTGGGGGTGGCTCGGCGGGGCTGGGTCGAAACGGGCGACGCCGCCGGGCGGGGTTGGCTTCTCGGTCGGGAATCATGCTCCGGATCGCGAACAGGCGTCAACCGCGTTTCAAGCGAGAAGCGGGGCGACGCTAGCACCCCGGCGGATTGACCGCCCCCGCCCGACGCGACAAAATGTTCCTCTTTGATCAACCAACACCGGCGAGGCGGACGATGCCCGGCAGCGAAAGACAACGAGAAATCCGGCGCCGCCGCAAACGGCGGGAGCAGGTCGGCGCCCTCAAGAAGCGCATGGAGAAGGCGACGCAAAGCGAAAAAGTTGAGATCGCCCGCAAACTCCGCGAGATCACGCCCGGCGCCGAGGTGCTGATCGAAAGCTGGGGCCTCGCCAAAGCCGACCGGTAGCCGCGCGGTGTCGGGGCGGGCGGCGTTGGGCGGGCGGCGTCGAACCGCGGAGCCCTGAGACCGGGAAGCCGGATCACGCCCCGACGGTGGCCGGCCGCCGTCACTCCGCAATCCGGATCCCGAATTCTGCAGCGGCTTCGTCCCAATCGATCGTCACGGTCGCCCCCTCCTCGTGCTCCCCGCGTAGCAGCTCGCTCGCCAGCGGGTTCTGCAGCTCTTGCTGAATCACCCGCTTCAGCGGCCGGGCCCCGTAGGCGGGGTCGTACCCCTGATTGGCGATCTCCTGCCGCGCGGCGTCCGTCACCTCCAGCCGCAACCCGTTGCGCGCTAGCAGGCCTTTCAGGTGGGCTACCTGCAAGTCGACCACCCGGCGGATCTCGTCTCGCCGCAGCGGGTGGAAGACGATCGTCTCGTCGATCCGGTTGAGGAACTCCGGCAAGAAATTGCCGCGTAGCGACTCGGCGACCGCCTCGCGCACTTCTTCCTCGCTGCCGCCCTCGCTGGCGATCTGCTGGATCAGTTGGCTGCCGATGTTCGACGTCATGACGATCAGCGTGTTCGAGAAGTCGACCGTGTGGCCGTGGTTGTCGGTCAGCCGTCCGTCGTCGAGGACTTGCAACAGTATGTTGAAGACGTCGCGGTGCGCCTTCTCGATCTCGTCGAGCAGCACCACGCTGTAGGGGCGGCGGCGGACCGCTTCGGTCAGCTTGCCCCCCTCTTCGAATCCGACGTAGCCCGGGGGCGCCCCGATCAGCCGGCTCACGGTGTGCTTCTCCATGAACTCGCTCATGTCGATCCGCACCATCGCGTGCTCGTCGTCGAACAGCGTCTCGGCGAGCGCCTTGCACAGCTCGGTTTTGCCAACGCCGGTCGGGCCGCAGAAGATGAAGGAGCCGATCGGCCGGTTCGGGTCTTGCAGCCCGCTGCGGCTGCGTCGGACGGCGTTCGCGACCGCCTCGACCGCTTCGTCTTGGCCGATCACCCGCTGGCGCAGCCGCTCTTCAAGCACCAGCAGCTTCGCCCGCTCGGTTTCGAGCATGCGCGTCACCGGTACGCCGGTCCACGCGCTGACGACCTCGGCGATCTCGTCGGGCCCGACCTCCTGCCTGAGAAGTTTTTTCTTGGGTTGCTCAGAGTCGGCATCGTCTTGCTTCGCTTCCAATTCCTGAACCCGAGCGCTTAGCGCTTCACCGCCCTTATTCAGATCAAACAATCGTTGGTAGTCTGCTTCGGAGACCACTGCCCCAAGCGATTGTTGCTGTTTGATCGCGTTTTCCTGCTGCAGGTAAGCAGCCTTGAGCTCCTCAAGCTCACGGCGCAGCTCCGCCACGCCGCCGACGCCGAGCTTCTCCGCTTCCCACTGCTCGTTCAGGCTCGCGAGCGTCCGCCGCTTCTCGGCCACCTCTTCGTTGACGTCCGCCAGCCGCTGCTTGGCGTGCTCTTCCGTCTCGTCGGCGAGTTGCCTCGCCGCCAGCTCGAGCTGCACGATCCGCCGCTGCACCTCGTCGATCTCTGTCGGAACGCTTTCGAGCTCCATCGCGAGTCGGCTCATCGCCTCGTCGACCAGGTCGATCGCCTTGTCCGGCAGCTGCCGGTCGGCGATGTACCGCGACGCCAGCTCCGCCGCCGCGATCAGCGCGCTGTCCTTGACCTTCACACCCTTGTGGTGCGACTCGTACCGCGGCTTCAGCCCGCGGAGGATGGCGACCGTGTCGTCGACGCTCGGCTCGCCGACGAAGACCGGCTGGAACCGCCGCTCGAGCGCGGCGTCCTTCTCGATGTACTTGCGGTACTCGTCCAGCGTCGTGGCGCCGACGCACCGCAGGTCGCCCCGCGCGAGGGCAGGCTTGAGCAGGTTCGCCGCGTCGGCGCCGCCCTCCGCGGCGCCGGCGCCGATCACGGTGTGCAGCTCGTCGATGAACAAGATCACCTGCCCGCCCGCGTCCTCGACTTCCTTGAGCAGCGCTTTGAGCCGCTCCTCGAACTCGCCGCGGAACTTCGTGCCGGC
>JBCCZD010000171.1:0-8896 GCA_039188275.1 Planctomycetota bacterium | reverse complement strand
GGGTCAGGTCCTTCTGATCCGCGCCTTCGTACAACTCGCATCGGTTAGCACTGCAAGCGGGGATTGCTCAAAACCGGCCCCGCGGACAAACCCGGAGCGATCGACTCCAGCGCCGTCCGTAAAATCGGCACAACCCGCGCTCGGCTCGGTCTTACGGGACAGACCGGACCCTTGGCGCAAACCGGTGGCGTGGGCGCAGGGCGGAAGCAAGGCAGGCGCAGCTAGCACCGGCGGGACCGGTTCCAGCAGCACACTTCCGGCGGACGAAAGGCAGGCTCCCCCCTGCGAGCGTCCCGGTCGGGCCCCACGGCGCTCTCGGCGCCGGCCCGGACGGAACAACCCATCCGATACCTACTTTCGTTAAGACACGGCCCTCATCTTTAGCCCGAGGCGGCAGGTCGTCACGCTGGGGTAAGAAAAGTCGACAAGAGCCGCCCGCGGGACTCTCTTCGCGGCGCCCAGCACTCACGCCGCCCGGCGCGTCGGCGGCTGGCGGCGGAGCGTCGCGGCGGGGCTGATCTGCCCGTCTTCGCCGACGTCGTCGAACCGCACGGCGACCTGCTTCGAGACGCCCGACTCCTGCATCGTCACGCCGTACAGCGTGTCGGCGCCGGTCATCGTCTTTTTCGAGTGGGTCACGACGATAAACTGCGTCGACGACAAGAACTCGCTTAGCACGCCGGTGAACCGGCCGATGTTCGCCTCGTCGAGCGCGGCGTCGACCTCGTCGAGCACGCAGAACGGGCTCGGCTTGGTCCGGAAGACCGCCAACAGGAGCGCGACGCAGGTCATCGTTTTCTCACCGCCCGACAGCAGCGAGATGCTGCGCAGCTCTTTGCCGGGCGGCGAGGCGGCGATCTCAACGCCCGCCTGCAACGGGTCGTCGCCCTCCTGGTCCAGCATGACGATGTCGGCCTCGCCGCCGCCGAACAACCGCCGGAACAGCTCGCGGAAGTGACCGCGCACCTCTTCAATCGTGTCCAAGAAGAACTGGCGGCTCTCGGTGCTGATGCGGGTCGAGAGCCGCTGGAGCTGCGTCTTCGCGTCCGACAGATCGTCGTACTGCGCGGAGAGTTCGGCGAAGCGATCCTCAAGCTCGTCGAGTTCATCGAGCGACTCGAGGTTGACCGCCCCCACCGCGCCCACCTGACCACGCAGCGCGTCGAGCTCTTGCTCGAGCGTCGCCCGCTCGGCTGATGAAACCGGCTCCGCCCCGGCCTCATCGACGGCAAGGCGTGCGGCTTCGGCGAGGTCGATCGCGTAGTCGTCTCGCATCCGGTCGGCGATAGCGGCCCGCTCGAGCCGGAGGCGTTCCGCTTCGAGCTCCGCTTGCTGCGAGCGTGATCGGCAGGCCTCGGCGCGGCGCCGGGCCTGGTGCAGTTCGCGGGCCAGTAGCTGCCGCCGACTCGTCTCCGCCCGTCGGGTTTCAGACAGCTGCCCGCGCCGCCGGGCAAGCCGCTCGGCAACGAGCTGCAGCCCCGCGATCTCGCTGCGGCCGTGAAGCACCGCAAGCCGGCAGCGCTCGGAGCGTTCGGCGAGGGTCACGACTTCCCGCCGGGCCTCGGCGTCCGCTGTCCGCCTGAGCGACGACTCGCGGGCGCGTTGCGCGAGTTGCCCTGCGAGAATCTCGATGTGCTGCTCGGCGGCGGCGATCGCCACCCGTGCGTCGGCGGCGGCCGCCGACGCCTCGCCGTGGTCGGCCTCGGCGGCGGCGATCTGATTTTCGAGCTCGTTGCGCGACGACTCAAGCGCCGACAACTCGTTTGCCGAAGCCTCGTGGCGCCCGCGTGCTTCAACCAGCGCACTCTCGACCTCCGAGGCCTGATCGCTCAACGTCAAGGCGACGGCATCGACGCGGCCTTGTTCGTCGTCTAGGTGCCGGAGGCGTTCGCTCAGCGTCGCTAGTTGCTGTCCTAGCTCGGTTCGGCGCGCTAGTCGTGTCGCCTGCTCGGCGTCGGCACGGTCGGCGCCTTGCTCGGCATCGGCCAGTGCCTTCTGTGTTGCGGAGATCGCCGAGGCGAGTTCATCGGCTTGGTGTTGGGCCTCTGCTGCGGACTCGCCCAGACGCGTGATCTGGCGCCGCCGCGTGAGGACGCCAGCGGCCTCGACCTGCGGTCCGACCACGACCTCGCCGGTCGATGCAACCACCTCGCCGCTGTAGGTGACGAATTGCAGCGTGTGCTCTGCGCCTGCCGCCAGCCGCCTGGCGGTTGCCAGCGTATCGACAATCCAAGTCTGCCCTAGCAGGCGGGAGACGAGCGGCGCAAAGTCCGCCTCGGCCTCGACGAACTGGTCCGCCCGGCCCATCACGCCCGGCGTGCCGGAGAGATCGAGCGCCGCCGCTGTGGCCTCCGGCGGATACGCGTCGAGCCGCTGAAAACTCGCGCGGGTCTGGAGCGAACCAGGGTCCCGCCCGATGGCATCGAGCAACGCGTCGCCGTTTTCGACCACCAGGTGGTGCGCGCGTTCGCCGAGGGCCGCCTCGATCATCGGCGCCGTGTCGTAGTCGACATGCAGGATATCCGCCACCAGCCCGCGCACGACGACAGGGGCCCCCGATTCGTTGGGCGCAAGCAAACTTGCGATCTCTTCGCGGAGTCGCCCGAGTTGGTTGTCGATGGCCTCTAACTCGTCGAGCCGCCGCCGGTCGGCGCCCACCTCAGCTTTAAGGTGTGCGGAGCGCTGCAGCTGGTCGGTGAGCTCAGCCCGCAGGCGGGTGTGTTCGCGGCGGGCGGCGTTTACGGCTTGCTCGCCCTCGCCGACCCGAGTGGCCATCTCTTCGAGTTCATCGCGGCGCTGCTGGAGCTGCCGCGCGGCGTCTTTCCGCCGCCTTGCGATCGCCTCACCGATGGGCAGTTGCGCCGCATGCTGTGAGTGGATCGCCTCGAGGCGTGCCGTCAGGCGGTCAGCCTCGCGTGTCAGTTCCGCGAGCTGCCGCTCGGCCGCTTTGCCACGTTCTTGGAGGTCGTGTTTGGCCGAGCCAAGCGCGTCGCGGCTTGTGGCGGCGCGCCCCAAGGCCGCGGCCGCCTCGGCGGCCTGGTCGGACACCTGCTCGAGTAATCGGCGCTGCTCGTCGAGGCGCCGCTTGAGCCGCGGGGCACTCTCGCCCGCGTCGGTGGCCGCCTCGATGCGGCTAGCGACCAATCGCCGGCGGGCGTGGGTGAGCGACTCGTTGAGTTCGCCTAGCCGACGAGTGTCGCCGGCGACCGCCGCCCGCAGCGCGACCAGCCGCTCCCGTGCGGAGGCCAGCTCGGCCTCGACGCCGGCCAGTTCGGCCGACGCGGCGCCGTCGCCCCGCTCAATCGATTGCAGCAGCGCTTCGCCCTGGTCGACGTGCCGCTGTTCGTCCCGCCACTGCTCGCCCAGCAGCGTGCGGGACACATCGAGTTCTTCGAGCCGCGCGGTCAGCCCCCGCCAGTCCGCCAACCCGAGCTTCGTTCGTAGCTGCTTGAGGCGTTGGGACTGCTCACGGTACCGCTTAGCCTTACCCGCCTGCATGCGGACGCGGCGGAGCCGGCCCTCGACCTCGTCGACGATGTCGGAAAGGCGGAGCAGGTTTTGGTCGACGCGTGCCAATCGGCGGGCCGCTTCTTCCTTCTTCATGCGGAAGCGGCTGATGCCGGCGGCCTCTTCGAACAATGCCCGCCGATCCGTAGGCGACGCCCGCAGCACGGCGTCGACACGCCCCTGCTCGATGAGGTTGTACGCGCCGGACCCGACGCCCGTCCCCGCCAGCAACTCGCGGATGTCCCGCAGCCGGCAGGCCGAGCCGTTGATCAGGTACTCGCCCTCGCCGCTGCGGTAGACCCGGCGGGTGATCCGCACCGCGGGGTCGCTGAGCTCGAACAGGCCGGCCGAGTTCTCGAACTCGAGCGTCACCTCCGCGGCGTTCTGTGGCCGGCGGCCCGCTGATCCGTTGAAGATGACGTCGGTCATCTCCGAACCGCGTAACGCCTTGGGGCTTTGCGACCCGAGGACCCACTTGATGGCGTCGACGACGTTCGACTTGCCCGATCCGTTGGGCCCGACGACGCACGTGACGCCCGACGAAAACTCAAGCCGCGTCTTATCCGCGAAGCTCTTGAAACCGGCGAGTTCGAGTGCTTTCAGCATGGGGCTGGAGCGGGGGGGGCCGCTTCGGAGCGAGGTCAGGGCGAGCCGCGTCCCTGCCCCCGGGCCCGGGCCCGCGGCGGGGCGTCAGCCCCCCTTGCGCGAAAACAGGTCGGGCAGCGGCGTCGCAACGCGATAGGGCGTGGCGCCGGCGTCCTCTGGATCGAGCGGGGCGTCTTCGCGCGCGTCCGCAGACCTGCTGGCGTAGGTTCGGCCCGCCTCGGGGAGGGCGTCTACCCGCAGGCTGGTGAGCAAAGCCCCGTCCTGCTTCGCCTGCTGCAGCGCCTGCACGACATCGGGGTAGGTCCCGCCGAGTTCTACAATCGCTCGGATCACCGCGTCGACAGAAGTCGACACGACCCGCTTCTGCGTTGGCTGGCCAGCCGAGAAACGGCTAACGGTTATCTGCGAACCCGTCATGCCGTTGACCAGGATGTTCTTGCCGGCGTCGAGCACCATCGGGAGTTGGAACCGCTGATCGCCGCCAAAGACAACGATCTCAGGCCGGAAGCTCTGCGTTACATGGATCATCGGCGTCGATCCGAGGTCCAGCAAGTGGTAGCTGAACTTGCCGCCGAGCCGCTCTCCGGCGACCAGGGCGTCGTCGGGCGTCATCGACCACAGCGCGCGGAAGGCGCCGTAGCGCGTCTCGGCGCTGCGGACATCAAGCAGCGACCGCAACGCTTCGTAGGCTACGTAGTCGTTCATCGCGCTAAGCGCCGCCAGCGCATTGACGCGGAACGCCGGCTCATCGCGGGCCGCCTCGGTCAGCGGTTCGACGGCGGCCGTCTCGTCGAGGTAGGCGAGCGCCTCGGCCGCGTAGAACCGCACCTCGGCGTCGGATTGCTTCGCCCCGCGCTTGAGCGCCTCGACGGCCTGCTCGCCGCCGATCGCTTCGAGGCGGACAGCGGCCGTGGCGGCGGTGAGCGGGTCCATCAACTGCAGCGCGAGGCGGCCGAGCCGAGCCTGCCGTTCGCCGGCCGACTCGCGGATCGCGATGTTGCGGACCACCTTGGTGAAGCGACTGATGTTGTCTTTGTATCGGGGGTCGATCCTCAACTCGACAAACTCGTCGGTCTTCGGCGTCGCGACGCCGGTTCGCCTTCCGTCGACCTTGGTGCTGAAGCGCTCGTTGACCGCCGCGGCGATCTCCTTGGCCAGCCGCACCGATTTGCTCTGACCTGAAATGATCAGCCCGAGCGGGCGGTCTTTCCTCACGAGCCCGCCGCTGAGCACCCGCCCGCGCGTGGCGAGCGCCTCGTCTTCATCGGCCGACGGGTCAACGAGGACGGCGCCCTCGGCCTCGGCGAGGACGTGGCCGGTACGGACCTGCTGGCCCAGCACAGCGTGCTCCGACAGCCGGGCGGGCATCAGCCACCCGTCGCGCAGGCTCGTGGCGTCGCTACGCGACGGGACACGTACCTCGACATCGAAATTGTCGCCCCTCTGCGCGCCCGGCCTAAGGTACCCCGTGACGACGGCCAACGCCGTGCTGTCCTTGGCAAGCAACTCATTCGGGTGGTGCACGTCGTGCCGCTTCATCTCGTCCAGCAACGCGGCCCGCTGCGGCGTCGGCGGCGGGTCGCCCCCGGTGCCGTCGAGTCCCGTCACGAGCGCGACGGACTGCACCTGGACATAGTTCAGCCCGTACGGGTGGGTGTACCGCGAGATGAGGTTCGAGTCTTCTCGGGTGGCCTCTTCCAGGGCGGACGTGTCGAGGTCGGGACGGAGCCACGACCTAGTGCAACCAACCGCCAGGAGCGGCGCGATTGAAAAGAGGATTAGCAGCGGTGCGCGACGCGTCATGCCGAGCGCTCCGTGGTGCGGCGCTAGAGCGGGTATTGGCGGCGCGTCCGTGCGCCGCCGCGGCCGGGAACCAAGCGGTCGCCGCCCCGTCGGGCGTGTTGGCGGCGGCTTGGCGCCGGCGGAAGTCGCGGGAGACTAGCGACCAGCGTCGGCCGGGGCAAGAGCGGCCCGGCCAACGGTTTAGGGCGGGTCGTGTCCGCCGGGGTGGAACGGGTGGCATCGGGCGATCCGTCGCACGCCTCGCCATGCGCCGGCTAAGGGGCCGTACTTGCGGACCGCCAGCAAGAAGTACTCGCTGCACGTCGGCGTGAATCGGCAGCGCGGGCCCAGCAGCGGGCTGATCAGCAACTGGTAAGCCCGCACCACGACGATTAGCACCAGTGAAAGCGCCGCCGCCGGCGCCGCTAGCAGCCAGCGGGCAACAGCGGTCATGACGTGCCCTCACCACCGCGCGGCGCCATCCCCCGACGGGCAGCTTTGGCGGCCAGCTTTCCCGATAGCCGATCGAGGGAGCCGGCTACCGCGTCGAAGGTGGGCTGGCCACGCAGCCGCGGAAGGCACACTAGGTCGAGCGCCGGCAGGTCGTGCTGCGCAAGACGGAACGCCTCGCGCAGCAAACGCTTCCAACGGTTCCGCCGGACCGCGCCTCCAACCCTGCGCGAGACGACCAGCCCCAGTCGCGGCTCACCACGGCCGTTGGGCAACGCATAGACGATCAACACGCCATCGGCGGCGCTGCACTTCGCGGCGAAGACGGCGTCGAAGTCCGTGCCGCGGAGCAGGCGCAGCCGCTTCGAGAACGTGCGGCGCGGCGGTTGGCGGTCAGTCGGCACGCGTGTCGTCCGGCGGGGATTCGTGAAGGGTGTCCGTGGCGTCGTGGCCGCTCTGCGGGTAGCCGGCTGCGGTCTCGGCGCCGCTCGATTGTGGCGTCCAGTCGCTCTGGCTCCACGAGCGGTGCGGCACCCGCTCCTGCGCGACGCGTCGCACCCAGCGGCCGCCGACAGCGGCGACCAGCACCAGGGCGAGGCCCACGAGCACCAACCCCAAGATCGCCAGCATCGCAGCGGCGCGGGTCGGTTCGTCGAGCGCCGCGTTCGCCCCGGCGTTCGTCGGCCCGGCATACGTCAACACGGCGACTGGCAACTCGAACGGAAGAGTGGCCTGCGTTTTAGCCGTCCCGAAGATGGTCATCCGCCGCCTCCGCGTGCTTGGGGCGTGCGTTACCAGCGGAGGTCGGCCCGAGGGTCTAAAGGCCGGCCGTCGACGACTGCGGCGAGTCGCTCCCGTTCGGCGTCGGTCAGGTCTTCGGGCAGAACGATCTGCAATTCGACGAACAAGTCGCCGGGCGGCTTGCCTGCGGGTGTGACGCCTTGCCCCTTGATGCGGAGCTTCTTGCCGCTGCTTGAACCGGGCGGGACACTGACGGTCACCGTGCCGGCGGGCGTGGGGACGTCGATCCTGGCGCCGAGGGCCGCCTCGGCGAGGGTGATCGGGGCCGTGACATCGAGCCGTGTCCCCCGGCGGGTGAACTTCGGGTGGGGCGCCACGCGAACGGTCAGCAGCAAGTCGCCGGTCGTACCACCGTTTGGGGCGGAGTCGCCCTGTCCCTTGATGCGTAGCTTCTTGCCGTCTTCAATTCCAGCGGGGACCTTCACGGTGATCGTCTCCGACGAGCCGTCGGCTCGCTGCACGCCCAGCGCGGTTTCGCCGCCCGCCACGGCGACCGAGAACGGGACCGTGATCGTGTGTTCGAGGTCGGCGCCACGGCTCGGCCGAGCGGCGCCGGCGGTGCTTCTGGCGTTGCCGGGCTGCCCTCCCCCGAAGCCGCCGCCGAACTGCTTGAAGAGGTCGGCGAATCCGCCCGTGCTGCCCGCCGCGGCGCCGGCGCCGAACAGGTCGCCCAGGTCGACGTCAAACGGCTGGCCGCCGGGGCCGCCACCCCCACCGGGCCAAGCACGCGGGCCCGGGCCGTCTCCCATCGCTTCGAAGCCGGGCCCGAAGCGGTCGTACTTGCTACGCTTGTCGGCGTCGCCAAGCACCTCGAACGCCAGCTGCACGTCCTGGAACTTCTTCTTGGACGCCTCGTCCCCCTTATTCAAGTCGGGGTGGTGCTTGCGGGCCATCTCCCGGTACGCCTTGCGGATGTCATCCTCCGAGGCGCCCCGCTTGAGGCCGAGCGTTTCGTAGTAGTCTTCGGGCATAGCAGGGGCCGGGCGGCTGCTGGGGGCGAACCCCCGATATTCTAGCGGCCAACGAGGCGATGTGTAGCTCGCCCCCCAGCGCTCGGCTAAAGCGCGGCGGTTTCGAAGCAGGCGAGGTGGGGGCGACGGCGTGCTAGGCTTGAAGGACCGCCTTTGCGACAAAACCACTCCAGTCCCACCCGCGCCGATGCCTAACCCCGCCCCACGCTGCTCGGTCCTCCGGCTCCTCACCCTGGTCGCAGCCACAGCCGGCTCGGCGCCCGCCGCGCGCCCGGACGGCAACCTGGAGATCCGCGTTGTCGAAGCTCCAATTGAGGGCTCGGGCGGCGGAACGCCGCTGCCGGCGCGGATGCACCTACGCGACGCCCGCGACCGAGCGGTCCGCAAGCGGGGCCTCGGGCTCGCCGCGCACGGCGACCACTTCTACCTCGACGGCGCCACGACGCTCGGTCTCCGCCGGGGGCGATACACGTTCCTCATCGACGCAGGGTGGGAACGCCGGACACAGTCTAGCGAGCGGCCCTTCGAGATCGAGCGACGGGCCGAAGACTCCAAGACGCTCGAGATGCGCCGCTTCGCCAACCTAGCCGAAGAGGGTTGGCACGCGGCGGACGTCGACGCCGGCCGACCGCTGCGCGACCTGGGCGTTGTGGTCCGAGCCGAGGGCCTGGCCTACGCGCCGCTGACCGTGTGGCGGGCGGGCTGGCGTGGCTGGGAGGAGGCGACCACCAGCGCCGCCGCGGTGCGTGCGCTGCCCGAGTCGATCGGGCTGCACGGCG
>JBCCZD010000170.1:0-8986 GCA_039188275.1 Planctomycetota bacterium | reverse complement strand
ATCTGGGCCGCGGTCTCGAGGTGTTGGCGGCTCTGGTGGGGGTTTTTTTTGCGGTTCCGCCGCGGGTTGGTGTTGACCCGCGCCCGCGAGCAGTGCTGGCGGTCGCCCAACTCGAGGGCCGACATCTCGAGGCTGACGAAGAGCGTCGGCTGCTGGCAGTCGATCGCGACGTGCTCCATGATGTTCAGCGCAAGGGCCGTCTTGCCCATGCTCGGCCGGGCGGCCAGGATGATGAGCTCCGAGGCGTGCATGCCGCCGGTCAGGTCGTCGAAGTCGTCGAAACCGGTCTCCAACCCGCCGAATGCGTGCTCGTGCTTCATGCGGGCGTCGATCCGCTCGAGCGACGCCTGCAGCACGTCGCGGATCGGGTTCACTTGGCCCTGGCCCTTGTCTTCGAGGATGGCGAAGACCTTCTCCTCCGCCCGGCTGAGCATCTGCCGGGGCTCGACGCTCGGGTCGTACGCGTCTTTGAGGATGTCGGTGCTGGCGTGGATCAGCGAGCGGAGCATCGACTTCTCGCGGACGATGCCGGCGTAGTGCTCGGCGTGGGCGGCGGTGGTGACGGACGCACCGACTTCGGCCAGGTAGGCGCCGCCGCCGACCGCCTCGTACTCGCCGGCGTCCTTCAGCCGCTGTACCAGCAGCATGACGTCGACCTGCTGCCCGGCGTCGTGCATCGCCAGGACCTGCGCGTAGACCCGGGCGTTGGCGTCGTCGTAGAAATCGTCGGGCCGCAGGATCAGCGCGACCTCGTCGCAGGCCTGCGGGAGCAAGAGGAGGCTGCCGAGTACCGCGCGCTCGACGTCGACCGCCTGTGGCGGCTGCCGCTCGAGCAGGCTGTCGGCCGAGGGCCCGCCCCCCTTCCGACCGCTGCGCGCGTCACGGCTGTCGCCCATGTGATCCGCTCCCTCGGACGATTGAGATTAGAAAGACCGGCCGCCACCGCGGGCGGGGCGACGGGCCGACCGACGACGGGCCGACCAGCTACCGACGGTTGACGCACGGCACGAGTCGCAGGCCACGAGTTGCAGGCCCCAACCCGCTGATCGAGCCCGCTAATCGAGCCCCCCTACTCGGCGGCGCCGACCGCCGGGACGACCCAGACCTTCAGTTCGCCCTCGACTTCGCTCGACAACCGGATCTTGACCGTGTAGAGGCCGAGTTCCTTGAGCACGCCGTCGAGTTTGATCTGGTCGCTGCGGAGGTTGACGCCGTTCTTCTTGAGCGAGGCGACGATCTCCGGCGCGCCGACGCTGCCGTACAGGTGGCCGTCCTCGGTGGCGTTGGCCTCGATCGTGACGCTCTGCTTGCTGATCTCAACCGCCTCGGCGCGGAGCGAGGCGTTGCGCTGCCGTTCGAGCTCCAGCAGCTTCGCTTTGTGTTTCTCCACCATCCGCATGTGGTGCTCGCTGGCGACGGTCGCAAGGCCCTGGGGGACGAGGTAGTTGAGCGCGTACCCCGGTTTGACCTCGACGACGTCGCCCTGGTGGCCGAGGTGCTCAACCGACTGGATCAGCAGCACCTGGTAGCCGCCGTTCTCGCCCTTGGGCAGACGCTTGAGAGACGAGGCGTGGCGCTTGATTTTCTTTTGCTTGGTGGGCATGGCGATTGAGCGATTGGCGTGGCTGTTGGCTGCGATGCGGGAGCGCTGGGCTGTCGGCGATGGGGCTGTCGGTTTTTGGGGGCGCCGGCGTCAGGGCGGAATGCGGATTTAGAACGGGATTTCGTCGGGCGGCGGCGCCGCGGGGCGGCTGGGGGCTTGGCTGTACTCGTCGGCGGGGGCGCTGTAGGCGTCTCCGCCCGATTGGCCCGCCGAGTGCGGACGGCCACCGCCACCGCCGCCACGCCCGCCGAGCATCTGCATCTTGTCGGCAACGACGCGGAGCTTCGAACGCTTCTGGCCGTCTTTCTCCCACGTGTCGAGCTTCAGCCGGCCCTCGATCAGCACCGAGGAGCCCTTGCTGCAGTACTCGTTGCACACCTCGGCGGTACGCGCCCACAGCGTGACGTCGACGAAGGTTGTTTCGTCGACCCATTGGTCGCCCTTCTTAACGCGGTCGTTGACCGCCAATCCGATCTCCGACACCGCCGTGCCGCTGGGGATGTACCGGAGCTCGGGGTCACGCGTCAGGTTGCCGACCAGGACGACCCGGTTGTAGCTCGCCATGAAATTCGCTCCTTCTTGAGGGCGGGGCGCCTGTGCGGGGTCAGGCGCCGGCGGTTGCGGGCTCGGGCTTCGCGGCGTCGCCTTCGGCGGCGGTGACGTCCTGCTCGGGCTCGGCCGCGTCGCCTGTCGCGTGGCTCAGGATCGGGTCGACCAGCCGCGGGTGGATCTTCAGCACGAGCTGGCGGATCACGCCGTCACGCAGGTCGCACTTGCGGTTGAGCGGGGCGATCTGCTGGCTTTCCATCGAGAAGTAGATGAGCCAGTAGGCGCCCTTCCGCTGGCCCTTGATCGGGTACGCCAGCCGGCGCTCTTCCCACAACCGGCTGACCTTCACTTCTCCGCCGAGCTCGCTGATCATCCCCTCGACGGCCGCGGGCAGCGTGGCGTTGTCACGCGCGTACTTGTTGCCGTCGAAGAGGAACAAGCCCTCGTACACATTGACTGCCAAAACGTCGTCTCCGTGGCTACCTAGGGAATGAGCTGTCGCCGCACTCGCGGTCCTGCTCAAGTCGGTTTGAGTATCGTCGGCCGCCAGTGGGGCGGCGGCCGCTAGCCGTTGAATCGATTCATCGCCTCGGTCGAGCCCGCGTTCGCCCAGCACTCAACCGCGTCTGCGGCGAGGCCGATCATCGCCTCCGCCGCGTCGCGCTCGCCCCTGCCGAAGCGTCCCAGGACGAAAGCGGTCACCTCTCGCCCCTCGGGCAGCGGGCCGATGCCCAGCCGCAGCCGCGGGACTCCCTCGTCGCCGAGCTGTTGGAGGACGTCCTTAAGCCCGTTTTGCCCCCCCGCCGAGCCCCGGGTTTTCGTGCGGAGCTTGCCGAGTGGGAGGTTGAAATCATCGCAGACGATAAGCACGTCGTCGAGCGGGGCCTTGTAGAAGGCGACCGCCGACCGCGCCGCTACGCCGCTGTGATTCATGTAGGTTTGAGGCCAAATCAGCAAAGCCCGTGTCGAAGCGAGCCGGCACTCGGCCACCAGGCTCTCGTGCTTCGCCCGCATCGGCCCGGCCTGCCAACGCTCAGCCAGCAGCCGCAGCACATCGAAGCCAACGTTGTGCCTGGTTGCGTCGTATTTCTTACCGGGGTTGCCAAGGCCGACTACCAGTTTCATGGCGCCTGTTTCATGGCCAAGCCGCTGGCGTCCCGGGGGTTGTTAATCGTTCGAGCCGACTGGCGCGGGGCCTTGCCAAGACTCCCTGCCGAAGAGTCTTTACCGAAGACTCTCGCCGCGGGCGGGTGCGCCCGTCCGATTCGGCTGGAACGCATCTCGCCGGCACTGGTCAGTCGCCGCCCTCGGCGTCGCCACCCTTGCCGCCAACAACTTCGGGTTCGGCGCCGGTGATGGGCACGGCCGCGTCGTCGCTGTCGCCCGCGGGGGCGACGCAGTGAACCACCATGGCCCCGCCGTCGGTCACTAGTTTGGCGCCCTCGGGCAAGTCGACAATTTCGGACGCCGACATCGACCCGCCGAGGTGCAGTTCCGTGATGTCCAGGTGCAGCTTTTCGGGGATCGCCGCCGGCGCGGCCTCGATCTCCACGGCGCGGAGCGTTTGGTCGATCATGCCGCCTTCACGCTGGCCGGCCGCCTCGCCTTTGAGTTCGACCTCAACCTCGACATGGACCAGCTCGCCCGCGTCCACGCGCATAAGGTCAATGTGCAGCACGCTTGTGCCGAAGGTGTCCCACTGCGTGTCTTGCAGCAGCGCCTGGCCGGTTACCGCACCCTGTAGGTCGACAACCTTGCCGCCGTGGCGGAGGACGCCCCGCAGTTGGTCGAAGCTGACCACCAAGCTCACCGGGTCCTCACCGTGCCCGTACAAGACGGCCGGCAGCTTGCCCGTTGCCCGCAGCTTGCGGCTACTGCGGCTTCCTATTTCGCTGCGGACGGCGACTTCGAGTGGGTCAGGCATTGAGCGTGTCGGGCGAGGATTGATAGGGGCGACAAAGGCGCCGGCGGCTGCTCGATCGAGTTCGAGAAGGCGTGACGCCTACCGCGTCATCGGGATAGCTTCTCCGCCGGAGGACATCCGCCGGCATCAGCTCCCGATTGGGTTTGTCAGGAAACAATCGCATACGGGCAATCGCAGATCAGACACCCGAATCCTTAATTCTGACGCTTTGCCACGGATTTGCAAGCCCACGCGGCGGTCGATTCGCCCGCCGATGGGAGGTTTGAAAGAACGGCTCACCTGAGCTTAAACGGGTCACGGGCAACGACAAAGGCGCCTGATCGTGTTACGCAAGGGCCCAGCCGGTTCAATTCAGCGGGCCAGCCGCTCTTTCCAATTCCGCCCCAGCTGCCATTGGAACCGTCGACTAGCGGAACAGACGGCTGACCGACTCGTTGCGGTGGATCGCGGCGATCGCCCGCCCGAGCAGCGGCGCGGCGTCCAGGATCTTAGTTTCGGGCAAGATCTGCTCCGGCGTTAGCGGGATCGAGTTGGTGCAGATCAGGTTCGCCAGGTTGGCGTCCTTGAGGTTCTGCACCGCGTTGCCGCACAGCACCGCGTGCGACACGGCGACGTGGATCTCCCGCACGCCGTGGTCGTGCAGCACTTGAGCCGCGCCGCGGATCGAGCCGGCGGTGCTGATCATGTCGTCGAACATCAGGGCGACTTTGCCCTCAATCGGCCCGCCGAGGATGTTCGCCTGCACCGTCTTCGTCGCGCTCATGCGGCGCTTGTCGATGATCGCCACGGACCCGCCTAGCCGCTTGGCGTGGCCGAGAGCCCGCTTGATGCTGCCCTCGTCGGGGCTCACGATCACGACCTCTTCCAGGTCGATGCCCGACTCGGCGCGGAAGTACTCGTTGAGCACGGGCGCCGCGGTCAGGTGGTCGACGGGGACGTCGAAGAAGCCTTGAATTTGCGCGGCGTGCAGGTCCATCGCCAGCACGCGGTTGGCGCCCGCGCGGGTGATGAGGTTCGCCACGAGCTTGGCGGTGATGGGCACCCGGCCCTCGTCCTTGCGGTCCTGCCGGGCGTAGCCGAAATACGGGATGACGGCCGTGATCCGCTCGGCGCTCGCCCGCAGGCAGCTGTCGATCATGATCAACAGCTCCATCAGGTTCTCATTCACCGGCGGGCAAGTCGGCTGGATGAGGAAGATGTCGCGGCCGCGGATGTCTTCTTCGACCTTGCAGGACACCTCACCGTCGGGGAAGTTGCCAAGCGCGACCTTTCCGAGTGGCACGCCCAGGTAGTCGGCGATCGCTTTGCTGAGGGGCGGGTTGGCGCTGCCGCTGAGGAGCTTGAGGTCGTGCATGGAAAGCGGTCGGAGGCCGGGGGCCTGGTGACGGATTGGCCTGGTGACGGGGCGCCTGGTGACGGGGGGCCTAGCGACGGGGGAGGCGGCGATCAGCCCTGAATCTGCATCCGCTTCATTTCTGCTTCGACCGCGGCAAGGTCGTCGACCGTGTTGACGCTCAGCGCTTCGCACGGCTGGAGCGCGGCGAGTGCCGCGACCGGCTCTCCTTCGGACTGGAGGATGCCGGGGCAGTCGGTGATGTAGTACTCGGCTTGGGCGTTGTCGGTCGTGAGCCGGTCGAGCGCCGACAGCAGTTGGCGGCCGCCGAAGACGTAGGTGCTCATATTCACTTCGGTGATCTTGCGCTGCTCGTCGGTTGCGTCCTTCTCTTCAACGATGCCGATGAATCCGCCGCCGCCGTCGCGAACGACGCGCCCCAGACCGGTCGGGTCGTTGCGGTGGGCGGTTCCGATCAGGCACGCGGGGCGGCTGGCGTCGTATTCGGCCAGCAGGGCCCGCACTGACGATACCTGGAGCATCGGCGAGTCGCCGGTGACGATCACCACCGGGCCGCCCGCCGCGTGGCCACCGTTCGCTTCGATCTCCGCCCGGCAAACCATCACCGCGTGGCCGGTGCCTAGCTGCTCGGTCTGCTCGACGAACGAAACGCCCGGCTCGCCGGCCAACTCCGCCCGCACCAACTCCGCTTTGTAACCGACGACGACAACGATGCGGTCAATGCCCGCCTCGCGGAGGGAGTCGACAACGTACCGCACCATCGGCCGGCCACAGACGGGCGCCAGCACCTTTGGCAGGTCGCTCTTCATACGCGTCCCCTTGCCGGCGGCGAGGACGATCGCGAGGGATGAAGGCATGGCGGCGGCGAGAGCGTTGCGGGTGCGGTCGAGCGCGGCGCTACCACGCGTTACCCGCATCATCGCAAGAAGAGGGGAGTCGTTCCAGGCCCTCGGATCGCGTTCGGTGGCGCCCGTGCGGTAGGACCGTCCCTGCTCGCGTGATCCGAGGGACGCGTCCCGCCGGCAAGGAGGCGGCTTTGCGGGCGTTTGCCCCGCTTCGTACGCGTCTTGTGCGGGTGGACCAAGGCTTGGGCTCGGCGGTATAGTGCGGGACTCGGCGGCGCCGGTCGTTCCCCGCACTCCTACCCCAACCCAGCAGCCCCCGTTGCAAGACGCGATCGAAAAAGCCGACGTGCTGATTGAAGCGATGGGGTGGATCCGCGAGTTCCGCGACCGCGTCACGGTGATCAAGATCGGCGGCAGCGTCATGGAGGACGAGGACGCGCTGCGGCACCTGCTGGTCGACATCGTCTTCATGGAGACCGTCGGCATGCGGCCGATCGTCGTCCACGGCGGCGGCGCCGCGATCAGCCGGGCGATGGCCGACGCCGGCATCGAGCCCCGCTTCGTGCAGGGGCGGCGCTGCACCGACGACGCGGCGCTGGCGATCGTCGAACGCGTGCTCGCCGGCGAGATCAACGAGCGGGTCGCCGCGCGGATCGAGGAGTTCGGCGGCCGGGCGATGCCGCTCAACTTCACCGGCGACACCGACAACAACGTCCTGTTCGGCGAGCCCCTGAAGCTGGCCGGCGGAGACGGCCAGCCGGTCGACCTCGGGCACGTCGGCGTGGTGACCCGCGTCGACCGCGACATCATCGACAACCTGTGCTACGCCGGGCAGGTGCCGGTGATCCCGTCGGTGTGCGTCGACGAGCAGACCGGCGGCCGGCTGAACGTCAACGCGGACACCGCGGCGATGGCGGTCGCCCAGGCGGTCGGCGCCGAGAAGCTGGTCTTCCTGAGCGACGTCAACGGCGTCCGCCGCGACAAAGACAAGCCCGACTCGCTGATCCACTCGCTGGTCGCCGACGAGGCCCGCCGGCTGATCGACGACGGCGCCATCGACTCGGGCATGATCCCCAAGGTCGAGGCGTGCCTCGAAACGCTCAACCGCGGCGTCCGCAAAGTCCACATCATCGACGGCCGCTTACGCCACAGCCTGCTACTAGAAATCTACACCAACCGCGGCGTCGGCACCGAACTGACCGCCGAACCTGTCTAGCCTAGAGAAGGTCAAGACTAGCCTCTCGCTGAGACGCGGAGACGCAGAGAGGATCCGCTGAGGTGGGCTCGCCCCGCGAAGATGAAGCCGTTTGCAACAGCAACACTCGGCGCCGTTGTCCTGATTGCCTTGCTCTGGGATATCCTCGCCGTTGCGATTTGCGATGGGTGGTACGACCTGACCGTTGAGATCAGCGAGGAGGCGTCCGAGGGTGTTTCGCACGTGTCCTGCCTCCCGGTTCGTGACGCTGACCTTGCGGACGCGGCTTTATCGTTACTTGAGGCGAATGCCAGCGATTTGGAAATGTTGCAGCACGACTCAACCGACGCTTTTTGTTGTCGATGTTGGGTTTAGCTGGCGAGAGTCCGGCTTTGGTCGAACGTGGGGTCATTCGCAAGCGTATTCAGAGTTATTGATGGATGCGCTTTCAACTTTACTGCCCGATTGCGTCTTGCCCGCTACAACGGCCTCCCGTTGGTCGGCCTGTCGTATTACTTGCGCATGAGTCAATAATTGTGGTCCTGCACGTCGACGATGGCGCTCGTCACCTCCATCGCTTGGCGATTCCGCACCGAGATGCTTCACGTCACCTTATTGTCTCAAACAACAACAAAGTGACACCCCTTACCGATACCGCCTCGATGACGCACAAAGACTAACCACGTATTCACCTCACTGCGTCTCTGCGACTCTGCGAAAGGCTGTTATGACGACCATCACCGAATCGATGTCGCCCGCGACCGCCGAGGCGTTTCAGAAGTACGTCGTGCCGAACTACGGGCGGTTCCCCGTTTCGCTCGTCAAGGGCGAGGGCTCGCGCGTCTGGGACGACCAGGGCCGGGCGTATCTTGACTTCTTCCCCGGCTGGGGGTGCAACCTCCTCGGGCACTGCCCGCCCGGCGTTGTGCAGGCCGTGCGGGAGCAGGTTGCCGAGCTGATCCACGTCCCCAACTCGTGGTACACCGAGCCGCAGGGCCAATGGGCCAAGATGCTCAGCGAGCGGAGCTTCGGCGGGCAGGCATTCTTCTGCAACTCGGGGGCCGAGGCGAACGAGGCGGCCATCAAGCTCATCCGCCTGCACACGCCCGAGAAGCGGTACAAGATCATCACCTTCACCGGTGGCTTCCACGGCCGGACGCTCGGCGCCACGACCGCCACGGCCCAGCCGAAGTACCACGAGGGGCTCGGCCCGCTGATGGCCGGCTTCCAGTACGCCCCGTTCGGCGACCTCGACGCGGTGCGCGGCCTCATCGACGACGAAACGGCCGGCATCCTGGTCGAGCCGATCCAGGGCGAGGGGGGCATCCGCCTGCCGCCCGCCGGGTTCCTCGAAGGCCTGCGGGCGTTGGCCGATGAGCACGAACTGATGCTCGTCTTCGACGAGGTGCAGGCCGGCTGTGGGCGGACTGGCGAGTGGTTCGCCTACCAGAATTTCGAGCCGCGAGCCCGAGTGGAACGAGACCCTTTTACTGCATGTGGTCGATCACTACGAACT
>JBCCZD010000169.1:0-9025 GCA_039188275.1 Planctomycetota bacterium | reverse complement strand
GCGATCGTCTGGGGGGCGGTGGACGACCTCGACAAGCTCGGCCTGTCGCGGGCCGACCCGCCGGCGGTCGGCCTCGCCACGCCCGGCCCCGCCACGCAAGACGGCGTGCTGCTCAAGACGCCCAACCTCGACCCGACGCTGTGGGACCGGTTCCCGATCCGCGAAGAGCTTGAGAAGGCGTTCCGCGCCGCGGCGCCCGACCTTGCGGTGCGTTACCTGGGCGACGGCCAAGCCGCCGCGCTCGGCGAGTACGCCATCCGCAGCCAGCTGCTCGAGTGGGCCGCCGTCCCGGCCGACTCCCTTCCGACCGAGGACCTGCACTCGCTCTTCATGGTGATCATCGGCACCGGCTTCGGCGGCGGCGCCGTGATCGACGGCCGGCCGATCCGTGGGCGCGAGGGTCGGGCCGGGCACGTCGGCCACATCCTGCTGCCCGCCTACGCGTTCCGCCATGACCACGACCGCCAGCTCCTGGTCGGCAACGCCCGCTGCACGGCGGAGTCGGCCGTGTCGCTTACGGCGCTCACCCACCAGCTGGGGCACCGGCTCGCGCTCGACGCTTGGAGCGACCACCCGCTCCACGCCGTCCAGGGGACGATGAAGGACAAGGCGAAGCGGCTCCGCGAGCTGGCCGCCGAGGGCGATCCGCTCGCCGGCGAACTCTTCGACGACCAAGCGCGGGCGCTCGGCCTCGCCCTGCTCTCGACCAACTACCTGGGCGACTACGACCGGCTGGTAATCGGCGGCGGCGTCTGCGACCTCGCCCCGCCCGTCCGTGAACGCTACCGACAGACCGCCGAGGCGAGCTACCACGAGCACGCGCTCGAAGGCTTCCGCAACCTCGACCGGCTCGAGTTCAGCGTCTGCGGCGACGCCGCGCCGGTCGTCGGCGCGCTGGCTTGGGTCACGCCGTAGCACACGACGTTCGCACCTAGGCCTCCCCGGCCGGACCGCCACGCGGTCCAAAAAAAGAAGCCGGTCCGCGTGGCGGTCCGGCTAGGTGGGAGCGGGGTTGTGGCGGCCGCCGTCAAGCCGTCGGCTCGGGCTCGGCGGCGGCGCCGTTGCCCTCGGCCTTTGCCCTGCCGCCGTCAGGCTTCGGGGCCGGCTCCTCGGCGCCGGTCAGGCGGGCCAGCGCCTCGGGCATCTCGACGCCGCCGATGTCCTTCAGCACGTTCATCATCGGCGGCAGCGTGCCCGCCATTCCCGACAGGAAGTCGGCCGTGTTGGTCCGGCCGTTCTTGCCGCTGCCGTTCTCCCAGACCACGACCTTGTCGAACTTGATGTTCGAGATCGCCTGGGCGGAGCTCTCGGCCAGGTTGTCCAGGTGCTCGAGCATCATGAGCTGGAACGCCTCGCGGGCGCCGCCGCACGCCGCCACGATCTGCTTGAGGCCATCGCCCTTCTTGGCGAGGATCTCGTACTGGCCGCGGGCCTCGGCTTCGAGCTTGGCAAAGATGGCCGCCGCTTCCCCCTCGGCTTCGAGGCGACGCTTCTCCGCCTCGGCCTGGGCCTCGACGACGATCCGAGCCTTCTCGGCCTTGGCGGGGGCTTCTAGCTCGGCGCGCTTCTCCGCTTCGACGCGTTCCGCCTCGGCCAACGCCGCCTTGGCCATCGCCCGGTTCTGCACCTCGATGACGGCCGCCTCGGCTTCCTTCTTGCGCGACTCGCCGAGCTCGTACGCCTCGGCCTTCTCGACCAGCAGCGTCGCCTGGCTCTTGGCGACCTTCGCCTCGGCGACGTTCTCGCCGTCAACGGCCGTGGCGTTCGCCTCGGCGACGCTCACCCGCTTGTCCCGATCGGCCTCCTTGACCTGCACCTCGCGCTGGAACTCGGCGGTCCGCTCGCCGACCGTCTGGTCCTTGAGCATGTTGGCGACCTCGACCGCCCGGTCCCGCTCGGCCGCCTTCTCGCCGACGGTCTGCTCCTTCTGCAGCTCGGCCAGCCGGACCGCCTGCTCGCGCTCCGCCTCGCGGGTGCCGATCTCGCGCAGCTTCGTGGCGTTCGCCACCTCGACCGCCTTCTCCCGCTCGGCGTTGGCGACGCGGATCTCGCCCTTCTTCTGCTCGTCGGCCACGTCGCCGCGGGCCTGCTGGATCGCCTCGCTGGCCGCCTTCTGCCCGATCGCGTCGATGTAGCCCGACTCGTCGGTGATGTCGGTGATGTTGACGTTGATCAGCACCAGGCCGATCTTCTTGAGCTCGACCTCGACCGAGCTCTGGATGTGCTGCAGAAAGGCCTCGCGGTCGCGGTTGATGTCTTCGATCCGCATCGACGCAACGACCTGCCGGAGCTGACCGAAGATGATCTCCTCGGCCTGTTGCCGGATCTCTTGCGTGCTGAGTTCCAGCAAGCGGATCGCGGCGTTCTCCATCGTGTCCGTCTCTGTGCCGATGGCGACCGTGAACACGCTGGGCACGTTGACGCGGATGTTCTCGATGGAGAGCGCGCCGCGGAGCGGGATCTCGATCTGGATCGGATCGAGGCTCATGTAGCGGTAGTCCTGGACGAACGGCAGCACGTAGGTGGCGCCGCCGTGGATCGTCTTGCTCGTCTTGCCACCGCCGACCAGCATGCCGTATTTCACCAGCACCTGGTTGCTGCTGCACCGCTTGATGAACGACTTGATGAAGCCGAACAGGGCGCCCCCGATCAGGATGATCATGAACAGCGCGATGCCGATCAGGATGGGCAAGGGGACGCTGTCGGTCAAAGCGGCGAGCGGCACGGCGGGTGGCGTTGTCATCGTGTGGTTCCCCCTGGGTATTGGCTGTTTAAGTCGTGTCGATTTATTGGTGGCTGCGCGGTTAACGAGCCCCTCGGGACAGGGCTCCTTTCTACGTGCCCCGGGCTCCCGTTGGTCGCCCTCGGTGCATTCGCGGCGCGGGGATCAATAGGGCGATCGTCAAACCGTGGCGGTACTCTCGGGCGACCGCTCAACGAGCAGCGTGTCGCTCGAGACGAGCTCGACGACGGTCACTTGCTCGCCGGTCTTCAGTGGGTCGCCCGCTTCGGTCACCGCGAGCATCTCAACCAGCCTTCCCTGGGCCTTCATGTGCACCTTACCCACGCCTCCCCGCTCGGCGGGGATCGTCAGGTAGACCTGCGCGGGTTTGCCGACCGTGTTCCGCGGGTCGAAGTTGCCGGACGTTTCAAGCTTGAACAGCTGCTTGAACGACCAGTAGACACTGTACATCGCGGCGTAGCCGGCAACGCACGCGGCGGTGAGCGAAACGGTGGTCGACTGCTCCGCGGCGAGGCAGATCCAGCCTGTGATGCCGAAGAAAGCGGTCGCCGCCGTGAGCGTGCGGATCGAGATCATCTCCAGCAGCCAGAAGCCCGAGGCGTCGCCGTCCGCGTCGAGCCCGGCGTCGAAGTCGCCGCCGGCGTCGCCCTCGGCGCCGTCAAACAACCCGTCGAACAGGTCGTCCAGGCCCAGCAGCATCATCCCCACTTGCAGCAGCAGGGCGCCGCCGCCGAACACGGTGCAGTAGAAGAAAATGTCGGGCAACATAGGGCTACCGGTTGCTGAGAACCGTCGGGCACAACGCAACAAGCGGGGGCGCCGACGGGTCGCGATCGGGCGGCGGATTTCAGCAGCAGTTCGCCGCCGCCGCGGCGATCTTGCCGGCAAACTCCGCGGGCGGGCGCAGGTTGCTCTCAAGAATATGGCGCCGCGGGGTGGCGGCGTCAAAAAAGGGTCGCTCCGGCGGCGAAACCGCCACCGGGGGCGTCGAGCGGGCGTTGACGCCCCCGGTCGGCGGTTCGACAATGCCGATTCTACTGGTCTTGCCGACGCCTCGCCGCCTCACGGCTTTGCCCGCTCCGATCCGCTCCCCGCGATCCACCACCCGCGACTCGCCACCTTGACGCCGACGATGCCCCGATTGATTGCCGCGTTGATCGTCTTTGCCTCGGTAGCCTCCGCCGCGTTGGGCGAGACGCCGAAGGTGGCGCTCTCCGAGGCTCACCGCAGTCAGTGCCGGGTGCGGGTTGGCGACACGCTGCCCGATCTGCCGCTGAAGACCCCCAACGGAGACGCCCAGCCGCTTGCCCCGCTGCTGGGCAAGCGGGCGACCGTGGTCGTCTTTTACCAGTCGGCGGCGGCGAGCAAGGGCTGGATGACGCGGACGCTGCTGGCGGACCTGGGCCCCGATGTTGCCGATCGCTTCGGCGACCAGGGCGTGGCGACCGCGGCGATCAGCGTCGGCGGGCCGCCCACCTCGACGACCGGCGCCGGTGTCCTGTCGCTCGTCGACGCGACGGGCGGGGCGTTCGCCAAGGTCGGCACGGGCCGGCTGCCCCGCGTCTACGTTGTCGACCCCAAAGGCAGGGTCCTCTGGTTCGACATCGAGTACAGCAACTCGACCCGCCGCGAACTCCGCCAGACGCTCCAGACCTTCCCCGGGGAATGAAGGGTGGGGGCTTAGCCTCTTTAGGGTGGGGGCTTAGCCTCTTCTAATGCGTCGTTCGCCGCGTAGCGACAGACGGTTGCAGAGCGCGGGCGGTTCACTCCGCACTCCCAACTCCGCACTCAAAAGAGCCAGTGGTGGCTGGCGAAGACGCCGTCGCGTTCGAACGGGCTGTGGTCGGAGAAATTGACCAGGCCGCGGAGTTCTACGAAGCTGCTCTCGCTCATCTTCCGTTGGTAGCGGAGCCCGGCGCCGAAGACGCTCGTGCCGCCGGGCGCTTCCCATGCCAGCTCGGGCGTCAGCGAACGGTCTTCCCCCTCGCCGAAGAGCTGCGCGCCCAGCGCCACGCCCGGCGTGTCGTCGCGGTCGCCGCGGGCGATCTGCACCAGCGGGTTCACTTCGAAGTTGGTCCGCAGGCGGTTGAAGTTGGCCGACGCGATCGGGTCCCACCCGCTGCTGGCGTAGAAGCCGTTGGCGTAGAGCACCGCGTGGCGGATGCCCGAGCGCGGCAGCAGGCCCGCTTTGAAGGTGCGGTGCGTGTTCCACTCCAGCACGTAGAGCTGACCGTCCCGGCCGGCGGGGCCGGCGATCTTGGCCAGAACGCGTGCGGTCGCCGTGGCGGCGCCGAAAAACTTGGTGGCGCTCAGCGCTGCGTAGTGGGCGTCCGCCCGCGAGTCGCGGCTGTGCTGCCGCCAGGCGTAAGTTGCCTCGATGAACGCCGACCGGTAGTCGACGAACGCATCGGCGCCGACGACGTTGCCGGTCAGCCCATCGTTGACGGCTCCGCCGCCGGTTCCGCCGGGGAAAGTGTCGAGCGAGTTGATGTCGTCCCACAACCAGAAGACGCGTGTGTTAAGGTTCGAGAGGTTGCCGAGACGCAGGTTGTTTTGCCCGACGATGACGCCGGCTACCTCGTCGTTGATCAGCAGGTTGTTGTGTTGCTGAAGCGGGAACTTGCCTAGCGCGAAGTTGATGTCCCAGGCGACGGCCGGGTGAGCGGTGGCGCCGCCCAGCGGCCAGCCGCTGAAGATGCTCGCGAGTTCACCCTCGAACCAGACGCGTGCCGGCTCGGCGGTTGAGTTGTCGGTGTAGCCGTCCGGGTCGTCGAACCTCCAGAACGATCCGCCCGTGCCGTCTTCGCCGATCGGCCGGTGCTGGACGTGCAGCCGCTCGGTTCCGGTGAGTCGCAGGTCGGCGTCGAGCGTCAGGTTGTGGCCGACCAGGTCGCGCCGCACGCCGCCTTCCTGGAAGGCGATGCCGAACGTGTCGTAGCTGCCGTGGGCGACGAAACGCGGCTCCCACTGGTAGCCGCCCCGCCCGGCGTCGAGCACCGGCGGCCAAGCCCGGCCGGAGAGCTGGATCGGGTCGGCGCCCAAGTACTCGGTCTGCGGTAGTGGGGGCAGGCGCGTGCAGGGCTGCGGCGGCTGGAAGCACTCCGGCAGCCGCTTCGGTGGATCGTGGGGGTGATCGTGCTTGAGGGCTTGGAAGCCGTCCCCCTCCGGCGTGTACAAATGCGACCCGCCGCGGTAGCCCAGCTCCACCTCAAGGGGAGGCAGCACCGGCTGTCCTTCGGCGTACGGGTCGGGCGGGAGCGGCGGGAACGCGATCGACTCGACGGGCGCCGTGGCCCCTTGTGGCGCCGCCGGCGTCGACGCGAGGGGCGATGGTTCCGAGGCGCCTGAGCCTGTCACCTTCGGTGGATCGAACACCGGCGTTGGCGGGATTGGGCGCCGCCGAGGCGACTCGAACAGCTCCGGCCGACTCAACAACGGGGGCGAAGGCTCGTTTCTCGGCGCGACCGAATCATCGGCCGCCGGGCCATCACTCGGAGGGTCGTCGTCGGGGAGAGCCAACGCTTCCGGCGCGACCAGCTCATCCGCGGCAATCGCCTCCGGCTTACCCACTGGCGCCCCGCCCCGCTGAACGTCTTCCTCAGCCGGCGCCACACTGGCGCCGGGCGCTTCGGCACGCTCCGCTGGAAATTCAGCAGCCCCGTTTTCGGCGCCGCCTTCGCCATCACTTCCAGCTTCCTGTCGTAATGCCGGCAGTGGCAAAGGCTCCAACGCTGCGTCTCCTGGACCGGCCGGCATCCCGTCGGTGGGTCCTGCGTTGTCACTCTGCGGAGCGGATTCGGCCGGTTCGGCAAACGGTTGGTCTTCTTCCGGAGCTATCAGCATCGGCCCATCATCCGACGGGCTGTCGGGCTCGGTCACCTCGTTTGGTGACGCAGGCGTAGGCGGTGGTTGGATCGGGTTGGGATCGACGGCAGGTCCGGCATCGCTGGGGGCAGGCTCGTCACCACTCGGAGCCGGTTTGTCAGGCGATTCAACGGCAGACGCCCCCCGCTCGCCGTCGGCCTCGTTGGGAGCGGTCGCTGTTTCACTTGCCGATTGCGTGCCTGCAGATTCTTTGGCCGGGGTTGACCGCCCGAACTCCGTGGCGCGTTCGATCCAGCGTTGGAGGTAGCTCTTGCGGACCGTTCGCGACTCGGCGGGATCAGCGAGCAACGAGACCTTGTTGCTGGTCTCCACGTCGTCTTTCTCCACGCCGTCTGTCCCCACGCCGGCGCTCAGCCACGGCGCAAGCCCCACGCCCGAGGCGGCGAGGCAGATCAGCAGGGCGAAGGGGCGGGCCATTGCAAGGGGCTTGTCGGTCGCGGAGTGTCGGCTGGCGGCTAGCGGGCGGGAACGACCGGGCGTCGGGCCATCGGCGCCGGCGCGACGGCCTGGATCGTCGCCACCCGGCGGTCGATCACGACGACCTCGAGCAGGTGCTTCAAGTGTGGCGTGCCGATCGCGTCGAGCAGCGCGGGCGGCAGGTGGCGGAAGCTGAGCCGCGCCTCGACGGTGTACTCGCCCGTCGCCGGCAGGCGGAAGGGGTACGTTTGCCCTCGCCGGCCGAGCGGCGGCAGGCTCGCCTTGGCGATCCGGAAGTTGCCCGCCCGGCCGTACGACTGGGCGATGCCGGTCGCCGGGCGGACGAACGAAAGCGGCGAGAGGTGCCGGTTGACGCTCAGCACCGTCGACCGCTCGTTCCCCTTCTGCGTCACGGCGGTGAACTTGTTCTGGAGGTTCAGCAAGAACGGGTCGTGCGGCAGCCGCCGCGACTCGACGCCGTGGCTGTGCTCGTCTCGGAGGTCGCCGTTCTTGTCTAAGTCACCCGACGCGAAGACGACACGCCCGGCCGAGTCGCGTACGGTCAGCGCGACCCAGACCTGCCTTTCGGCGGAGAACCCGGTCGGCAGGTTGTGACCCGAGAAGATGCTCCGCACGTCGACCCGCACGCGGGCCGTGTCGCCAGCCAGCACGCACGCCGGCGCCGACAGCTTGATCCGCGCCGCGTTGCGTAGCACTTCGAGGCGCTTCGCCCGCGCTTCGGCCAACAGTTCACGGTTCTTGACGCGGAGCTCGGCGAGCGTCTTCTGCTGGTAGGGCGTCAGGCACGCGGGGTTGCGGTAGTCGACCTCGTACATCCAGTCGAGCTTGTGCGGCCACTCGGTGTCGGGCAGCAGCGAGTAGTCGGGCCCCGCGAAGGTATGGTCGGAGAGCGGCCGCAGCGGGACCCGCTTCGGGTCGACGCCGGGGACGGTCGCCACGCGGCCGAGCGGACGGTCGCAGTCGGCGGTCGGCAGCCCCTGGACCGGCCCCATGTGGCAAGCCTGGCAGGTGACGCCCTGCTTGGCGGCGGGGCTGTGCCGCCACTCGCTGAAGGCCTCCTCGAGCCGAACGCCGTCGGGGCCCGTGACGTCGTGACAACTGCCGCAGAAGGCGCTCTGCTTCATGAAGGGGCTGGCCGCCGACTTGTGCCCTTGGGGAACGCTGACCGCGTTCTCGAACGGGCCGAACATGCAGGTCTCGAGCGACGCACCCGGCTCGATAAACTGCCGGGCGTTTGACTTGTGGAACGCCCGGCTCTGGCGGTGGCACGCGACGCAGGTCACCCCCTCCATGCTCAGCCGGCTGCGGTGGACGTTGGAGGCCAGCCCGTCCTCGCCCAGCGCGGTGCCGATCGGCGTGTGGCAGCGGCTGCAGAAGGCGCCGAGCGTTCCACCGGTCCGTTCGAGCAGCGTGAAATTGAACGCCTCGAACATGGGGCTGTGCTGGGCGTACGCGTGCATCGACCGCGACCACTCGCGGTACTGTTTGGGGTGGCACGCCTTGCACTGCTTGGCGGAGGGGAAATCGCTTTCCAGCAGGGGCGCGACGCACTGGTCGGAGCCGCCCGCCTTGTACTTCCGGGCGCCGCGATCGATCCACCGCGCGATCATCTCGAGCTGGCCGGTGGTCAGCCACTCGTGCTTGTCCTCGGGCATCATCGGCTCGCCGGGCAGGTCGCTTCTGGGGTCCGCCGCGGCGTTCCAGGCGACGCAGTCCCACAGGTTCGAGTCCGCCACACTGCCGGGTGTGATGGCGGGCATGCCTTCCTCGACGCCGGCGGCCATCAGAGCTTCGTAGCTGGTGAAGTCTTGCCGGGCGTCGTCCCCATCGCCGTTGCCGCCGCCGCCACTGGCGTCCCCATCGTCGCCATTGCCATCACCTTCGCTCTCTTCGATGCCGAAAATCACAAAGGCGTTGACGCGCCCGTCCCCGTTTCCGCCCCCATCGCCGTCGCTGCTG
>JBCCZD010000168.1:0-9051 GCA_039188275.1 Planctomycetota bacterium | reverse complement strand
GGCCTGCTGTCCGGCGGCTTTCTCCATTCCGCTTCGATGGCTGAACTGGTCGAGGCGGCGGACCTCGTGCGCCGCATCGCGGCCGGTCACATCGCCGCCCTTCCGCTCGGACCGGAGCAAGCTGCGCCGCCGGATGTCGATGTCTTCGGCGTTGAGGCGAGCCTGTTGGCGCCCGGCGCGTTGGTCGAGACCGCGTTGCGGCGGCTCGACGGACTCCGCGGATCGGACGACGCGGCCGACGTCGACGCTCTGGTTGACCTCGCCGGCCTAATCCAAGCGAACGGTCCGGGGCTCGCCCAGGCGGCGCCGGCGGGGCGTTCTTCGCTGCTCGGCGGCCTGGTAACGCGGCTTCGACGGTTCGCGAGCGACGGCTCGCCAAGAATGGAGGGGGCGGCGTCCGGGTGCTTGGCTAGGTTGGGCGCCGACGACGCCGATACGCTCGCAGCCCGTCTTAGCAGTTGGTTTGACGCGGCTTCGGGCCCAGGCGGCCGGCGGCGGCTGAACAAGCGGCTCGCCGGGCTGTTAGCGCCGCTCTACCCGCTGCTCGCCTCGGAGCCGAGCTGGTTGGGCGGCCTTGACGAACGGCTGTCTCGGGCCAGCGACGAAGCGTTCTTCGCGAGGCTGCCGTCCATGCGCGGCGGGTTCTCAACGCTCGCCCCGGCCGAGCGCGTGCGGTTGCTAGAAGACCGCCTGGGATTGCTCGACCCGTCCGGCCTGAACCGTACGCCGGCGCACCAAGACGACGACCCGGTGCTGCGGGCGGCGGTGGTGTCGGCCGACCGCGCGAGCCGAACGTTCGTCGCCGAGCTGATGCCCGAGCTGCGGATCGACTCGGTGGTCGGGTCGCGGCGGGCGGATCGTGCGCCGGAGGCAACGCAGGTCCTTGGGGAACCGCCGGGCGAGTTGCCGCTGGCCGAACGCTGGAGTCTTGTGCTCGGCGTCGAAGGGGGCCGCACTCCCACGGGCCGGCGGGCCGCCGCGGCGCTCGACGAGCTTTACGGCGCCAGCGCCCGCGAAGGCCTGGGCCCCCGCGGCGACTTGGCGTCCGGGCGCGGCGGCCAGGGCGCGGCGGCCCCTTCGGCCCGCGAGTGGGTGGCGGAGGTCGACCGGCTGTTCGGCGCAGAAGTCTGTGAAGAGGTCCTCGGCGAGGCCGCTCAAGCGGGGCGTCTAGCTGTCTTGGAACACCTCGACCCCGACGGCGTGCGGCCCTCGGTCGAGTTGCTAACGCAGGTGCTATCGCTCCGTGGCGGCCTGCCGGAACGTGAATTCAGTGTGCTACGCCGGCTCGCGAGCAGGATCGCCGGCAAGCTGGCGGAGCAGCTCGCCAACCGTTTGAGTCCGGCGCTCACGGGCTTGAGCACGCCCCGCCCGAGCCGCCGGCGGAACCGCCGGATCGACTTCGGGCGCACGATCGCCCGCAACCTCGACGCCGCCCGCCGCCGCGACGACGGCAGCCTCGCGATCGCCGCTCGCGAGATGGTGTACCGCTCGCCCGCGCGCCGGCAGATGGACTGGCATCTGATTTTTGTTACCGACGTCTCGGGGTCGATGGAGGCGTCCGTCGTGTACAGCGCACTGGTTGCGGCCATCTTCTCCGCGCTGCCGGCCATCGACGTCCGCCTCTTCGCCTTCAGCACCGATTTAGTAGACCTCTCCGACACGGTTGATGACCCGTTGTCCCTGCTGCTAGAAGTGCAGGTGGGCGGCGGGACCCGCATCGGCTTGGGGTTGCGGGCGGCGCGAGAGGCGGTCCGCAACCCGACGCGTACGCTGGTCGTTCTTGTGACCGACTTCGAGGAGGGCTTCTCGATGCCCGAGGTGCTGACCGAGGTCCGGGCGCTCGCCGATGCCGGCGTGCCGCTACTCGGTCTCGCGTCGCTCGGCGACGACGCGGCGCCTCGCTACCACGTCGGCAACGCGGCGCTCGTCTCCGGCGCCGGGATGCCGGTCGCCGCGGTCAGCCCCGAGCGGCTCGCCCAATGGGTGGGCGACGTGATCAGGAACGCGCGACGATGAGCGAGCAGCGCCCACGCGTGGCGCCGGAGGCGCTCGCCTCGCTTGTCGCCAGGGCGCCTGATCGGGTGCGCCGCCGCCTGGACCGCTCGCCCCGCGCGGCGGCCGAGTGGGCGTGGAGCCGCGGCGCCGACGGCTGGTCGATCGACACCGGCGGCGAGACCGTGACGCTGCCGCTCGAAGCGGTCGATTCATCCGACGCCGTGCGTTGCACCTGCCTGCTCTCGCCCGCGTGCTACCACACGCTCGCCTGCCTCACGACGCTCGCGGTCGAAGACGCCCAGGTCGACGCGTCCCAAGGGGAACCGGAAGCCGGGGCCAAGGAGCAGGCGAGCGGAAGTCCCAGCCGGGCAACCGCCGCAAGCGGCACGACGATAACCGTAACCGACGGTCAGCTAGTTGCGTCCGAGGGCATGCTCGTGGCGGCCGCCCAGCTGCTCCGTGTCGGCGTGGCCAACGCCGGGCTCGTGACGCAGTCCGGGCTCCTCCGCGCCGTGCACCAGTGCCGCGCGGAGGGGATGCACCGCCTCGCGGGGATTGCGATCCGCGTGATCGAGGGAGCTCGGCGGCATCGAGACCGAGCCGCTGACGCGGACACCGATCAGCTCACCGACGACGTCTCGGCCCTGCTCGAAACGGCGTTGCGCGTGCGCCGCGGGCCTCCCCTGCCCGCCTTTTGGGTCGGGACCGCCCGGCGAGAGTTCTTCCCCGTGCAGCCGCGTACGCTGCACGGGCTCTTTGCCGAGCCGATTATCACCGCTAGCGGTTACGCCGGCGCCGCGGCTTACTTTCTGGGCGAAGACGGGGCCGTTTACTCGGTGTCCGAGGCCCGGCCAGGCGACGCGCAACTCGCCCGCGACGCCTACGGAGGCGGCATCGAGTTCGGGCCGATCGTCCAGCCGGCGATGCGGCTGGCCCGTGGCCGGTACAGGGGCGCCGAACTCACCGCCTCGCACGACGGGCGGCTCGGGCGCGGCAAGGCCGCTCGGGTTGTCGAGCGGGGCGACTCCGACTGGGGATCGGAACCGGTACGCGCCCGCTTCGAGCAGCCGCTGGCCGATCAGAGTCATCGATTCTACACGCTTGCCGCGCAGCCGGCCGATGCTCGCCCCGCCGGCTGGGACCTCGTTTTCTTCCGGGGCGTTGTGCTTGGCGCCGCCGGCCCCAATCTGCTGGTGCAGCCGTCGGGCGGCCAGCGACCACTCCGCCTCGCGGTTGCGAACGAGAGCGATGAGGCCTCTTTCCGCGAGAACCTACGCCTCTTGAGCCACGCCCCCGGCCTGCGGCTCGACGTGATCGGCCGAGGGGTTGTCGGCGAGCCCGGCGCCCTGCAACCGCTGGCGATCGGTCACGCCTCGGACGCCGCCGACGGCCAGCCGGAGGCCGCCGGCGAGCCGCCTCGACTCGAGTTGCCCCGTGCGTGGAGAGGGCGAGTAAACCTCGGCTTCGACAAGCTCGACTCGCGGCACTTCAGCCGAAGCCGCTCGGCCGAGGTCGTGCTTACTCCGGAACCAGATGAACGACCGGCGGGCGTCGAGCCGTTGGCTGCTTACCGTCGGCGGTTGAACGCGTTCTTGATCGCCGGTTCGGCAACCCAGCTTGCTGCGGGCCTGTCGACCGTCGGCGCCGAGGTCGGCCGCCTGCACCAGCACGGCTACGAAACGGGCGCCGCGTTGCTCGATGGCTTGCTCCGACGCGCGCCCGGCGGGCCGTCCGACGTGGAGTCGTTCTTAGCCGCCTCGCTCTACCTGCGACACTGCCGGATCGAAGTGGCGAGGGCGCTCGCGGAAGGCGAGGCCAACCGCTGAGGCGGCCCCGCTAGTCCTTGGCGGGGGAGAAGACTTGCCGCCAGTCGCGCCGCATGTCGACCACCCGCCAACCGCGTGCCGGCGCCTCGTCGAGCGCGCGATCTAGTCGCCCCACCGGCGACTCTCGGTCGTACGCCCATTCGCGCTGCTCGTCGGTGTGGTGGATGATCACTCCCAGCCGCGGCCCCGGGCCCGCGGTGGTCCACTCGAGCATCTCGAAGTCGCCGTCGGAGTTGCCAAAAGCGATTACCGGCCGTCTGCCGATGTGCCGCTGGATGCCGACCGGCTTGCCCGCCTTGTCGTCAACGAAGTCGATCTCGGGCTGGCGGACAACGACCGGCTCGTCCTTGCGGACTTCGTACCGAAGCCTCACGCTCGAGCCGATCACTTGCTCGGGGGGAACGCCGTAGGCGCCCTCGCACCACGGCCGTATGAAGGCGACGCCGCCGCCGGAGACGATGAACGTCTTGAAACCGTTTTCTCGCAGGTAGGCCAGCAGCTCAACCATCGGCTGGTAGGTCATGTCGGTGTACAAACGGCCCGTCGCCGGGTGGCGCGCCTGCGCGAGCCACCGCTCGACCGAGGCCGAGAACTGCTCGGCGGTCGTTCCGCCGTGGCTGGCGGCGATGATCTTTAACACCGCTTGCTCACCGCCGGCTAGCGCTTTGCGATCGTCGCCGCGGAGCACCGACGCGAAGGGCTCTTCGGTCTTCCATCCGGGGTGGCCGGCCGCGAGCGCACGGACGCGGTCCAAGGCGAAGCGGGCCTGGACGTACATCGGCTTTTCGGACCAGAGGGTGCCGTCGTTGTCGAACGCGGCGATCCGCTCGGCGGGGTGTACAAAGTCGGGCGACCCGGGGGCCGTGACGCGTTGGACAAAGCCGACGATCGCGCTCTTCGCGGCGCCGTCGCGCCAGGACGGCAAAGGCTCGGCGCCGCTCTTCTCGGCGAAAGCCGGCAGCACGGCAAGCAGCGTAGCGGCAAACCGAGTCTTCATGCCTGAAACCCTCAAAACACTACGGCCTTTGCTCACCGCCCACGGTTGGCGGCCTGGATCTGCTCGATCACCTTGTCGAGGTTGAACGCCCCGGGCGTCTGGCTCGGCGGGTACTCGACCATCGACTCGAGGAAGTTCTTCGCGATCCCCTGCATCGGAACGAGCACGAACGCCCGGTCGAGGTACCAATCCCAGTAAACGTTGGCGTTGTGTTGAGCCTTCTCGAACGGGTCGCGGCGGAGGTTAAAGAGCAGGGGGATGCGTAGCTGGATGAACGGCTCCATCCAGACCGCCATCCTCTGCCCGCGGTTGGCGAGGAAGACCGCTTTCCAGTCCCCGTAACGGATAGCGACGATCTCGCCGACATCGTTGACGTACATGAACTCGATCCGCGGCGACTCCTTAACCTTGCCCGACAGGTAATCGTTCATGTCGTAACCGTCGATGTAGTTCCGGTACTCGCGGCCGATCAGCTCGGTCCCCTCCTTTAGCTCCTCCTTGATGGCCGGGGCGCCGGCGGCGGCGGCAAAGGTCGGCAGCCAGTCTTCGTGGGCGACGACCCCGTTGAGCGTCACGCCGGCCTGCCACTTGGCGGGCCAGCGGACAAAGGCCGGGACGCGGTAGGCGCCCTCCCAGTTGCTGTTCTTCTCGCTACGGAAGGGGGTCGTCGCCGCGTCGGGCCAGGTGTTGTAGTGGGGCCCGTTGTCCGTCGAGTACTGGACGATCGTGTTCTCGGCGATGCCGAGCTCGTCTAGCAAGTCAAGGAGTTCGCCGACGTGCATGTCGTGCTCAACCATGCCGTCGTGGTACTCGTCGCCGCTCTTTCCGGACAAGCCGCGGTGCTCTTCTTTGACGTGCGTGCGGAAGTGCATCCGCGTGCCGTTCCACCAGCAGAAAAACGGCTTGCCCGCTTTGTGCTGCTTCTCGATAAACGCCTTCGCCGCGGCGAGCGTCTCTTCGTCGACGGTCTCCATGCGTTTCTTGGTCAGCGGCCCCGTGTCTTCGATGCGCTGCGTCCCGTCGTCGAGCGCCCACGAGTGGATCACGCCACGCGGGCCGTACTGCTCGCGGAACGTCTTGCCGTTCGGCAAGACGAGGTCGGTCGGGTAGTCTTCGTTCTCGGGCTCCTCTTCCGAATTGAGGTGGTACAGGTTGCCGAAGAACTCGTCGAAGCCGTGGTTGGTGGGCAGGTGCTGGTCCTGGTCGCCCTGGTGGTTCTTGCCGAACTGCCCGGTCGCGTAGCCCTGCCGCTTGAGCACGCCGGCGATCGTTGCGTCGGCCGTCTGCCAACCCTCTTTGGCGCCGGGCATGCCGACCTTGGTCATCCCCGTGCGCACCGGGACGTTGCCGCCGAGGAACGCCGCCCGCCCCGCGGTGCAGCTCTGCTGGCCGTAGTAGTCCGTGAACGAGATGCCCTCCCTAGCGATCCGGTCGATGTGCGGCGTTTGGTAGCCCATCATCCCACGGTTGTTGTGGCTGATGTTCCACGCGCCGATGTCGTCGCCCCAGATCACGAGGATGTTGGGCGGGTCGGCGAACGACGCGGCTGGCGTGAGCAACGCCAACGCCGCGAAGACGGTGCTGCGGATTGCGGTCAACATGAGGCCTCCAGGGTGTGCCAAGCGAGAGGGTGCGTTACGGGCAATCGGTGATCTATTGAGCCAGGCCCCAGCAAAGTGGTGGGCCGACCAACGTGAGGCCGGATTGAGCGGGGCAATCGCAATCGGCGGGTAACTTTGCTGGCGCATCCATCGGTAAGCTTGTTTGAAGCAACCGCCGCATTGCCCGGCCTGCGTGCCGGGTCAAACTGGTTTAGGCCGAGACTTCTTGGGGCGTTCGCGGGGAGCGGCAGGCTACGCGTTAGTGCGCTAATCGGACGCCGAGGCGATGAGGAAGAGATCGTTACTCTTTGGTAGTCGACGCCCCTGGTTTTGCTTGTAAAGGGCGGAGCCTCGCCTGCGCGGTTGCCGACTTCCTGATAGAGCCTAGGCGAATCGATAGATTGCGAGGAGAAGCGATCAGGCAACGACGAAGCCTCGCAGCCCGTCGCATGAATGTTGTGAAGCGTTTGTACTCCGCTTGTATCCACTCCGCAACCATCCGCGGGCGTGGGCGGCAGCCCAAGCGCAGCCGACCAACCGAAAACCGGTTGCTTTTGACGGTGCGGCGCGACGCGACAACGCAAACATAGCCACGGCAACACGTTGAAGCGCGGGCGTCGCGACACGTGTTGCGGTGCGCTATGCCGCTGCAACCCGGCGCCGGCCCGTCCGCGTCATGCCGCCGCTGAAGGCTGCGAGCACCCCGGCTATCCCCGCGGCAGGCGCCGGCACACTACCGGCCTCTGAGAACGAGGCCGCCGCGCTGGCGGCGACGAAGCTCGATCGCCAGAACAAGTAGTCAGCCGCACCTACCACGCCGGTCAAGGAAGAGTCGCGGGAGCCCGCCGCTAACACATCCGCCGAGCCGCCGAGGTTGTCGCGGAAGACCGTGTAGTCTGCCGCGTTGACGAAGCCATCGCCGTTGTAGTCGCCCGGCGTCGCGGCGAGGACAATCTCAGCCCGCACGGCAACATTGTCGAGCCGCGCCCATGGCGCGCCCGTTGGATCGATATTTTCATCTTTGAAGTAGAAGCGGAATTCCAGCGATTCGGACAACGAGAAGCCGCTCAGGTCGATGGTCATCGAGACATCCGAATCCGAGAAGGTCCGCGAAACATTCGTGAACAACGTAAACTCCTCAAAGGTCGCGAAGCCATCGCTGCTGACGCGCATAATGCCGTCGTCCACCGACTTCTGGCCGCCGCGGTTCCAATCCAGCGCGATCTCATCGGCGTCGATTAAGTACCCCTCGTCGGCGGTCAACAAGAAGTGCATGTACTTACCGTCGTCGAAGTCCGAGCCGTCCGGAACAAAGGGGAAGGTGCCGGGCCAATTGTTGCCGGCCGAGAACCGGCCAAAGTTTTGGCCGCCGGACGTGGCGATCTGCACGCCCACGGCGCCGAACTCGGAGAAGGTTGCATCCTCCGGCTGCTGCGACACCGAGCGGTTTTGAACGAACGCTGTGTTGGCGCCGGTCGAATTGAAAGAGTAGGTCCCGAGCGAAGGCTCCGGCGGCGTTCCTAGGTTTGCAAAGACGCCTGTCGCGTTCGAGTACTGGGTGGCGCCCTGCGATGTGTCCATCGTGACAGTGCCAACGGTTTCAAACTGCCCCGAAGTCAGGCTGATGTTCGTCTGCAGCCGGGTGCCCGGGTTGCCGGGCTGATAGAACTGGTCCCCGCTAATCTGTGTGCCTAGCGTTTTCATCTCGAGCTCGATGACATCGCCGTCGACCGTCCCTTTGAGGTAACTAATGTATTCGACGTTAGGGAAGCCGAAAATGCCGCCGTGACTGATCTGCAGCAGGCTCGGTTCCACGGCGTCCTGGTTTACGGTGACGTCGTGGACTTCGCCACTCAGGTACAAGTCGGCGCCCGCGTCCCGCAAGGCGCCCCAGAAGTCGGAGTCCGTTTGGCCCGAAATCTTGAGCCCGCCGCTCCACCGGCTCGCCACCGGAGTGATGACGGTCGTGTGCCCCTGCACGAAGATGTGGTCGATCGTTGGGTCGTTGTTGGCGTCTTCTAGCGTCTGCTCCAGCCAGGCAAGCTGCTCATCGGCAACGGTTACCGTGATGCCGTTGTTCGCGGTGTCCCGCTTGAACTGGTCCACCGAGACGATCAACGCGTTGTTGTGCTGGATCGCGTAGGCGGTGTCCTTGTGCTGCCCCGAAGCCGGCTTGCTGTACAGCGTCGAGCCCGCGGCAAGCGTGTTGCTGGCCAACGCGGCCGCTTGATCCGTGGTGTTGCCAACTTCGCCGTACTGATCGACGAAGTGCTTGGCGAATTGCTCCCGGTACGTGACCGTCGTCTGCTTGCCCCACTCATTCGCCCACGAAGGATCGTCGCCGAGCTCGTGGTCCCCTACCGCTACGTAAACCGGCAGGTCACGGTCGTCGAAGCGTTGGTTCCACACGTCATAGTAGAAGTCTGAGGCGTTTACGACGCGTGCCTGCTCGGTCGCCAGGTCACGGGATGCATACCCAGGGTCCCCTAGCTTGGGGCCGAAAACCCCGTCTCCTGGATCGGTCTGTACCGTGATCGTCTGGCCGCCGTCCGTAAACGTTTCGAAGGCGCCATTGCCATCCTGCCACCAGCGCGCCATTACCAGGTCACCGGCGACCGTCACAAAGTCGGGG
>JBCCZD010000167.1:0-9053 GCA_039188275.1 Planctomycetota bacterium | reverse complement strand
CGACGTCAACGCTCTTGAGGTTGTTGTGGCGGGCGCCGACAACGCGGAGGGTGGGGATTTCTGATTTCTGATTTCTGATTTCTGATTGGCCGTTGTCTTCTCGGCCGTTGTCTTCTCGGCCGGCGTCTTCGCCTAACAAATCATCAATCAGAAATCCTAAATCAGAAATCCGCCGCTCGGCGGGCACTTCGATCTTCCGCTTGCCCGCGAGAAAAGCGCCAGTTTGGCTTTCCTTGGCCGTTTCCAGGTCGCGCGACGAGCCCTCGGCCACGACGTAGCCGCCGCGGACGCCCGGGCCGGGGCCAAAGTCGATCAGGTGGTCGGCGGCCCGCATCGTGTCCTCGTCGTGCTCGACCACCACGACCGTGTTGCCCAGGTCGCGGAGCCGCTCGAGCGTGCCGAGCAGCCGGTCGTTGTCGCGCGGGTGCAGGCCGATCGAGGGCTCGTCGAGGATGTACAGCACGCCGACCAGCCCACAGCCGACTTGCCCAGCGAGGCGGATCCGCTGCGACTCGCCGCCGGAGAGCGTTGGCGCCGTGCGGTCGAGCGACAGGTACTCCAGCCCCACGCCGCTCAGGAAACCGAGCCGGCCACGGATCTCCTTGAGCAGTTCCGCCGCGATGAAGTGCTGAGCGTCGGTCAGCTTGAGCCCGGCGAAGAACCCCTCGGCGTCGGCGACCGGCAAGGCGCACAGCTCGGGAAGGCTTAGCGTCGGATTGGCGGCCATCGCCGGCGAGGCGGTGGTGAGCGTCACGGCACGCGCCTGCGCGTTGAGTCGGGCGCCGCCGCAGTCCGGGCACTCGAGCACCCGCATGTACTGCTCAAGCTTGCGGAGCTGCGAGGCGCTCTGGCTGCTGCGGTACTTGTCCAGCAGCTCGGGGATCACTCCCTCGAACGTTCCGCCGTACTTCTGGCTCGCCTTGCCGGCCCGCCAGGTGAAGGTGATGTGCTCGTCGCCCGTGCCCCACAGCCACAGCTCTTGGTGCGCCGGGGCGAGGTCCTGCCAGGGCGTCTCGAGCAGCGTCCCCGCGTCGAGCCCGAGCTTCCGCTCCATCGTCTCCGCGACGCCCTTAAAGATGTGCCGCTTCCACCGGCCCAGGTCCTTCCACTTGTCGATCAACGCGAAGCAGCCACCGGAGAACGACTTGGTCGGGTCCTCGACAAGCTTCTCCGGGTCGAAGGAGAAGAACTCCCCCAACCCGTCGCACGACAGGCACATGCCCTGCGGCGAGTTGAAGCTGAAGAGCTGGTGCGTCGGCGGGTCGAAGCTCAAACCGCAGTCGGTGCACGCGAAGTCGGCGCTGAGGACGATGTCGCCCGGCCGGGTGCCGACGCGGCGGCGTTTGGTCTTCTTGCCCTTGGCGGGAGCGGGTTCGGCCCCAGCCACAGCGGCGGCCACGTCGCCGGCGGTCAGCGGCGACGTGGCGCCCTCGAAGTCGGTCGCGACGATGATCGAGCCCCGCCCCGTCTTGAGCGCCGTGTCGACCGCCTCGCCCAGCCGGCCGCGGATCGAGGGCCCGAGCGTCAGCCGGTCGACGACCACCTCGATGTCGTGCCGGAGCTGCCGGTCGAGCGCCGGCGCGTCGGCGAGCCGGACCACCTCGCCGTCGACCCGGGCGCGGACGAACCCCCGCTTCTGCAAGTCCTCGAACAGGTCGCGGTGCTCGCCCTTCTGCTGCTTGGCGACCGGCGCCAGGACCATGAACTTGCTCTTGGCGGGCAAGGCCAAGACCCGGCCGATGATCTGCTCGCGCGACTGGGCGGTGATGACGTTTCCGCACTGCGGGCAGTGCCCCTGCCCGACGCGGGCGTACAGCACCCGCAGGAAGTCGTAGATTTCGGTGATGGTGCCGACGGTCGACCGCGGGTTGTTGCCCGACGACTTCTGCGAGATCGAGATCGACGGGCTCAGGCCCGAGATGTGGTCGACGTCCGGCTTGGGCATCTGCCCCAAGAACTGGCGGGCGAAGGTCGACAGGCTTTCGACGTACCGCCGCTGGCCCTCGGCGTAGAGCGTGTCGAACGCCAGCGAGCTCTTGCCGCTGCCCGACACGCCGGTCAGGCAGATCAGCTTATTGCGCGGCAGCACCAGGTCGACTCCCCGCAAGTTGTGCTCGCGGGCGCCTTTGATGACGATGTCGGAGGCGGGCATAAGCGGGCGGTCCGTCGCTCTACGGGGGGCGGCTGCCGGGCGCCGAGGGAAGCTTCGGCGCGGGACGTGGCGGCCAGGCGGGCGAACCGCGTAGTTTAAGGGAGGCGTCGACCAATGAGAAGGTTTCAGAAACGGCCGAGCGGCGTTCTGCCGCAAGCCGCGTTGATCGCCGTTGCGGCTTGGGCCATGCCCGGCGAATCGGCTGCGCAGCCCGTGCAGCCCGCCCCCGACCGCTGGGCCGACGCCCTCCACGCCTTCGGCGAGCAAGACGCCGCGAAGCCCTGCCCCGCGGGCGGCGTGGTCTTTGTCGGCAGCAGCAGTATCCGGCTGTGGGACCTGCCGCGGTCGTTCCCCGAATTCCAACCGCCGCCGCTCAACCGTGGGTTCGGCGGCTCGGAGCTAAGCGACTCGCTCCGGCACGCGGAGCGGCTCGTGCTCAGGCACCGACCGCGAGCGGTCGTCATGTACGCGGGCGACAACGACATCGCCGGCGGCAAATCCGCGGCGGTCGTCGCGGCCGACTTCCGGTCTTTCGCCGAGCGGCTTCACGACCGGCTGCCAAAGACGAAGCTGGCTTACCTCGCGATCAAGCCGAGCCTTGCCCGCTGGAGACTGGCGTGCGAGATGCGCAAGGCGAACGCCCTGATCGCCAAGGCTTGCGACGCCGACGCCCGCCTGACGTTCGTCGACATCTGGTCGCCGATGATCGGCGCCGACGGCCGGCCCCGCCGCGACCTGTTCGTCGAAGACGGCCTGCACCTCAACCCGGCCGGGTACCGGCTTTGGGCGAAAGTGCTGCGGCCGTTTTTGCCGGCTCCCAACGCTAAAGTGAGTTCAGGCAATCCAGAACCGTGAACGCGTTGTTGCTGACGGCTCCTCCCGCCAGATCGGTGATCTCTTCACCGCCCCGCGACGCGAGCGCATGCACGAGCGACCGCTCGACTTCATCAGACAGGAAGTGAACCGATCCGTCGCACATCAGGACGTGGGCGCCACCCGGGTGATCGGAGTAGATCTCTTCCTCGGTCCAGGCGTAGAAGGGGTTCTCGCCGGTGCTGCTGGTGTAGGCCGGGTTGGCTTCTCGGACGCCCAGCTCGAGGTGGGCGGTGTTGCTGCCATTGGCCCACGCGCCCTGGAGTTCCCAATCGCCTCCTTCGAGCGTCGCGCCGCGTCCCGTGCACTCGGTCACGCAGATGGTACGCGAAAGACCGTCCGTCACCTGCCTTAGCGGCAATCGCTTTGGTTCGAGCACGGTGTCGGGCAGGCCTTTGAGCCCGAGCAGCATCCCTTGACGCCGCCCGTAGAATTCTCCGACGGCGACGTTGCACGCGAAGCGGTCGGGCCCCGACACGCCGAGGTAGTCCATGCAGGCCATGCCGTCGCCGTTCGCTTCGCCCCCGACCCCGGCAATCACTCCATCGACGGTCCGCCCTTCTTGAACATTCGCGGTCGACGGGCACAAGTAGGTAGCGATCCGCGTGGTCGTCGCCGGTCGATTGACGGCGGCTGTGAAACCCTCGTCGAAGTCGATCAAGTCATGGACGTTTTGCTCCTCGATGAAAGGGAGGAAGAAAGACGACCAGGCGTGCTTCTCGCAATCGACGCAATCCTTCTTCTGCCCCGGCGGGAACTTTCGATACGAGCTCTCGTAGTTTAGTAGCCCGAGCCCGATCTGCTTCAGATTGTTCTTGCACTGGGTCCGGCGGGCGGCCTCGCGTGCCGACTGCACCGCCGGCAGCAGCAGGGCGATCAAGATCCCTATAATCGCGATGACAACGAGTAACTCGACGAGGGTGAATCCCGGCCGCGGCCCGGGCCCGGGGCCTCTACGATAGCGCGGCCCTTGTCGGGGGCGCGAGGATTGAACCGAACCGTCGGATTCGCTCATTCTGCCGATGCTTCTTCCATGCGATTTGAGCTACATCCTGCGGCAGCCATAGATCAAAGAGCTAGCCGCAGAGAGGGCGATCAGCCAGGCGCCCGGTTCCGGCGCCACGACCGCCGTGGGCGCGCTGGGCTGACCGAAGTTGGTTTTCCAGGTTGTGTAGTCGCCGGCATCGGCGACACCGTCGTTGTCGTTCACAATCGGGCTGCCCAGGGCTAACGCATCGCGCCACACCGTGTAGTCGGCCGCGTTGACGACGCCGTCGTAGTTGAAGTCTCCAAGGACCGTCACGGGAGCCGTGCCCGCGTTCGGCTCGCCCGGATTCAAGTCGTCGTCGGCCGGCGTATTCGCCGTCAAGTCGTCGCCGCTATCGTAGAAGGCGTTTGTTGTGCCCCCGATGTTTACCGCGCCGATCTCACCGCCGTACCAAGCCTCGCCAAAGAAGGGCTGATTCAGACCCGGGAACCGGGTGAAGGCGTCGGCGGTGGCGCCGGCGTTCGGCGTGAGCAACGGGGCGGCGCCGAAGTAGCTGAACTTCTCGCCCTCGTTGTCGATGAACGCGATCGCGTCCAACGCCTCGCTCCAGGGGTCGTCGACCATGGGGTCTTCCTCGAAGTCGAAGACGCCGTTGTCGTCGTCGTCCAGGTCTTCGCCGATCGAGCCGACGAAGTCGCGAACGAGTACCAGCTCCGGTGAGTTCTGCAGCGTCGTTTCGGGGGGCGTCAGAGGGTCGTCGTCATCGTCGAGTTGCTTGCCCAGGTCAAAGAGCCCGGTTTGAGCTAGCGTCAGCCCGTACGGGTTACTCGTCGCGTACCCCTCACCGACAACCAACAGGTTGTTGACGAAGGTCGCATTCGAAAGGTCGACGGCGTGCTCGACCTCGCCGATCCCTGTCGGGACCCCGCCAGTCGCCTGCCCCTCGGCGTCGATTTCGAGCAGCCAGACGCCGTCCAGCGAGTCGTTGGGGTTGGTCCGCAGGACCTCGACAAACTCCCGGCTATCGTCGGTGCTGGGCGGGTTGATAATCGCCTCGTTCAGCAAGATCACCGCCGCGGCGGGGTACGCGGTCGAGGCGTACACGACCGCTGGCAAGAGGATACTCAGCCGTGCAGGATTCATGAGGGGCAGTTCCTGAGAAGACACACGGGCGGGGAAGAGCTGACGGGCGTAGGACGCTATGAAGCTCGGCCGCCTACTGGCGGCGGCGCGAGTAGCCGGCTACAGCGAGCAGACCGGTGAGCGTGGCCAACGCCGCCGTGGGCTCCGGCACGACCGCGATGCCGGGCGAACCGACGTCGCTGCCGGGGCCCAACCCGGGGGGATCGTCGTTCTCGCCGTCGTTGATGGCGACGAAGGCGCCGAACTCTCCGGCGACGCTCAGGCCGTTCGCGTCGCCGTTGGTGAACCGCTCAAAGCTGACCCCGTTCGTCGAGGCGCCGAAGGTGAATGAGTCCACCAGTACCTCTGCCGGCGTGTAGAGGAAGATCGAGTCTCCGCCCGATCCGAGGCCTGAAAAGCTATTGCCACCGCCGAAGTCGTCGTCGGAAATGGCGGTAAAGCCTCCGCCCCAGGCGGCGATAAAGCCCGCCAAGTTCGACGCGCCTTCGCTCACAATAACAATCGATTCGCCGGCGCCAATCGACACCGCGGGGAAGATCGACTCGTCACTCGTCGGGTCTGCCGAGTCGTTCCAGATGTACCCGGTAAGATCGACGGAGGTGGCGCCCGTGTTAGTGAGCTCCCACCAGTCGCCGTTGGCCGCACCGCCAGGGTGGCCGCTGTTGCTCATCGCCTCGGTGATAACGAGGGCCGCGGAAGCCATTTGCGCAGAAGAGGCCAGCAGGAGGGCGGCAAACACAATCGATGCACGTTTCACAGGTACACTCCAAGTCAAGAAGCCCAAGAGGCTAGAGGCGTTCGCGGTGTCTAAATTCACCACGACTAAACGACCGCCTAGAACAGGCGAGCTTGACGACTGAGTGTGTGGCCGCAATGAACCGCAGGTTAACGTTAAATTAAGATGTCGCTAGCGCATCATCGCCGAGACGGCCAGCACGATCGCGATGGCGATCAGCGTGACGATGATGACCCACATCTTGGGGCCCTCGCTCGGCTCGGCGCCGGGGGGGCTGCGGCGGGGGCGGTTGGCGGAGGTTAGCTCGCGGGCTTTCTCCTCGCCGAATTTGTCGAGCAGGTGCTCGAGCAGCACGCCCTCGACCGAGCGGGCGCTAAAAGGCCGGTCGTCCGGCGACTTGGCGAGCAGCGACGCGATGAGGTCGTCGAGCCACTCGGGGCAGTCGAACCCGAGTGAGCGGACGCGGGGCGGTGGCTTGTTCATGTGCTGCTCCCAGACCTGGGCGAAGTTCGCCCCCTGGAAGGGCGCCCGCCCCGTGAGCATCTCGAACAGCACGCAGCCGAGGGAGTAGAGGTCCGCCTTGCCGCTGATGCGGCTGTCGGCGGTGATCTGCTCGGGCGACATGTACGCGTACGTGCCGACCGTCATGCCCTGGGCCGTGATGTCGGCGTCGTACGTGTCGCGCGCGATGCCGAAGTCGCCCAGCACCAGGTCGCCGTTGTCATTGAAGAACAGGTTGCTCGGCTTGAGGTCGCGGTGGATGATGCCGTGGTTGTGGGCGTGCTGCAACGCCGAGGCGATCTGCACGCCGTACGCCGCGGCGAGCTCCCACGCGAGGGGCCCCTCGCGTTGCAGGCGTTCCTTGAGCGACCCGTGCTCCAGCAGCTGCATCGCGTAGAAGTACTGCCCGTCGATCCGGCCGCCGCCGTAGTGGCGGACGATGTGCGGGTGGTTGAGCCGCTCCATCACGATGATCTCGCGCTCGAAGCGGTCGACGATCTTATCGTCGCCCGAGACGCTGGGGTGCAGCAGCTTCACCGCAACCGGGTGGCTGATGTCGGGGCTCGTCGCGCGATAGACGACGCCGACGGTGCCGGCCCCGAGCTGATCCCCCAGCTTGTAGGTGGCTTTGGTCGGCAAGAAGCGGAGTTTGCGAGGCGCCATGGAATGCCGGGACGCTTGCTGCCAGGAAAGCTCCCGCCGGAGACCCCCTGGCGCTGCCGGGAACCGTGAAGAGGGTGGCGCGAGCCGGTGTGCTGCATCTCCACCAGCCGCAGTTTGGCCGAAGCAGCCTGCTGCCGCAATCGCAGGCGTCATCGGGGTTCGGAGACCTTGCGTGCTGAGGTTTCGGGCATCTTGGCACAACGTCCGGGCAATCGGCTTCGGCAATGTCGACTCAGACGGCCCGGAGTCCCAGAATCGCCATGCGGCGCAGTATTTGCACTTCGCCGGCCTCCCGCGCGAGCACAGGTAGGGAGGCGGCGCGCGGGGTGGCCAAGGAATCCGTCGGCCGGACTTATTTTTTCGAATCGTTCGCTCCCTCGTCAGCTGTCTGTCTCTGCCGCGGCGGAAGGGCTCGCTCGGATGCGGGGCGAACAAAGCAGGAGGCGCCCCCGAAGCCGGGGCGGTGAATCTCGTGAGCACGGACACCCTGACCAAGGGCGCTTCGACGGCGCCCGCCGGCGGCGGCGCCGGTTCGACACGCCAAACGGCCATCTCTTCCGCAATTAGTCGGGCGACGCCGGCTGCGATCGAGTTTATCGACACGCACCCCGAGGACGTCTTCGGCGAGAACGTCTTCAGCAAGTCGGAGATGAAGAAGCGTCTGCCGAAGCCGGTCTTCAAGTCGCTGATGAAGACCATCGAGGCGGGCGAGAAGCTCGACCCGACGGTCGCCGACGTCGTCGCCTCGGCGATGAAGGACTGGGCCGTCGAGAAGGGCGCTACGCACTACACGCACATCTTCTACCCGCTCACGGGCGGCACCGCCGAGAAGCACGACAGCTTCATGTCGCCCACCGGCGACGGCGGCACGATCGCCGCGTTCAGCGGCAAGGAACTGATCCAGGGCGAGCCCGACGGCTCGAGCTTCCCGTCGGGCGGCATCCGCCAGACGCACCAGGCCCGCGGCTACACGATCTGGGACGTTACGAGCCCCGCCTACATCCTCGAGAACCAAAACGGCACGACGCTCTGCATCCCCACGGCGTTCGTGTCGTGGACCGGCGAGGCGCTCGACAAGAAGACGCCCGTGCTGCGGAGCATGCAGGCGCTCGACGCCCAGGCGCACCGCATCACCAAGCTTTTTGGGCATGATGCGAAGGCCTTCGTTGCGTCAACCGCGGGCCCCGAGCAGGAGTACTTCCTAGTCGACAAGGCGTTCTTCTACTCGCGCCCCGACTTGGTCAACACAGGCCGCACGCTGTTCGGCGCCGCGCCCCCGAAGGGCCAAGAGTTCGACGACCACTACTTCGGCGCCATCCCCGAGCGGGTCTTGGCGTTCATGAACGAGGCCGAGCGCGAGCTCTTCCGGCTCGGCGTGCCCGTCAAGACGCGGCACAACGAGGTGGCGCCCGGCCAGTTTGAACTCGCCCCCATGTTCGAGACGGCCAACGTCGCGACCGACCACCAACAGCTCATCATGCAGGTGTTCCGCAAGGTCGCCAAGAAGTACGACCTGGAGTGGCTCAGCCACGAGAAGCCGTTCGCCGGCGTCAACGGCAGCGGCAAGCACGTGAACTGGTCGCTCGGCTCCAGCGAGCACGGCAACCTGCTCGACCCGGGCGACACGCCGCACGAGAACGCCCAGTTCCTAGTCTTCTGCGCCGCGGTGATCCGCGCCGTGTACAAGCACCAGGGGCTGCTGCGGGCGGTCGTCGCCTCGGCGGGCAACGACCACCGGCTCGGCGCCAACGAGGCCCCGCCGGCGATCATCTCGATCTTCCTCGGCGACCAGCTCGCCGACGTCTTCGAGCAGATCAAGGGCGGCGGCGCCAACTCTTCGATACCCAAGGGAGAGCTTACGGTCGGCGTTGACACGCTTCCGCCGCTCGACAAAGACGCCGGCGACCGCAACCGCACCAGCCCGTTCGCGTTCACCGGCAACCGCTTCGAGTTCCGGGCCGTCGGCTCGAACTTCTCGATCGCCGGCCCGCTGGTGG
>JBCCZD010000166.1:0-9061 GCA_039188275.1 Planctomycetota bacterium | reverse complement strand
GGGGCGGGCGCCGCTGGGTGTATCCGCCGCTTTGGGCGCGGGGCCGGTGTGTCGGCCGGACCGGGGGTTGGTTGGGTGGATGCGTCACCAGAATGGGCGCAACTCCCAACACCCAAAAAGCTTATTGCGATTGGCGAGACTGGTCAAGATTGCCCAATCCGCCCGATCCGACCGACGGCGGCAGAGCTACTCGACCGGTTCGAGCCACACCCGCAATTCGAGCGCGAGCCGCGTCACGTAGATCAGGGCAAACGCCACGATTCCCATCCAGTGCATCCAGTGGACGCCGGCCCGCTTCCGGTCGCCCGCCGCCGCCAGCAGCACCATACCCGTCGGAACAAGGAAGCAGAGCAGCAGCAGCGTTGTGCTCACCGCGTAGGCGTCGACGAAGAAATCGCTCACGATCATGACCAGGATCACCGCCCCACCGAGGTGGCCGGCGACTTTCGCGAGGGCCGCCAACCGCCAGACGGCGACGGTCACCCTTTTGGCCATCGCGCCGTACGCGATGCTCATGCCGATCGCCGGCAAGACGTACGCCGCGGCGACGAGCGGGTAGCTGAAGTCGTAGGCGCCGGTGGCGTCGTCTTCCGGGACGGTAGACAGCCCGCCCAGCAGCCAATACCGCAAGCCGGCGCCCATCACGGCGGCGATCAGGTAGTAGGCGCCCTCCGCCAGGCAGATCATCTCGCCCGGCTGCCACTCACTCGCCCGGAGCGGGGCGGCGCCGTAGGGCCTCAGCATCCGGTAAACGCCGGCCCAGCAGCAGGCGACCCCGGCCCCGTAGCCGATGGTCTCCCACGCGTTTAACTCCCAGAGCGCGAAGCTGACGTCGCTGCCAAACGCGTACCGGCACAGGCCGAGGAAAACGCTAAGCGTTGCCGTCAGCACGAACAGATCGGCAAGCCTTGGCCGCGCCAGTTCAGGCCGGGTTAGTTCCGGCCGGATCAGCTCCGGCCGGGCGGCGGGCGGCGCCCCGTCAGGCGAGTGCAGCGGCTGCGGCAGCCCCTGCTCGAAGAGTGACGTATCGAGCGGCGGGTCACCCGCCGGGTCTTCCGTCGGCGCCGGCGTGTCTTGGGGCATGGTGGTCGTGCGGGTGGTGGCGGTCGCAACGGTTGGCGCCGTGGCGGGCTCGGCTGCCGCGCGGCTCATCGCCTGTGCCGATCGTACGGCGACCTACGCTTCTAAGTAAAGTCTGCGCGGAGCGTCGGCCTATCCGGGCGACCGCCGCCAAAACAACCCGCCGCCCCGAGACCCCGCCGTGTCACGCAAACGACGCACGAAGGACTACATCGACCCCGAGGTGCAGGGCGCCCTGGCCCGGCGGCTGGTGTTGCAGTGGACGCTGTTCTTAGTCGCCGCCGCGGCGTTGGCGTTCGCTCTGGAGTGGATGAGCAACCCGTTCATGCCGGTCCGGCAGACCCTAGCGGACGCCTGGTGGACGTACGGGCCGCTGCTGTTGGTGCTGGTCTGCCTGGCGCCGATCTTTGTGTTCGACGCGATCAAGCTGAGCAACCGCTTCACCGGCCCGGTGCACCGGCTCCGGCAAGTGACGCGATCGCTGGCCGAGGGCGAGACGCCCGGCAATATCGAGTTCCGCGGCGCCGACTTCTGGAAGGACCTCGCCGGCGACTTCAACCGCGTCGTCGACCGGCTGGCCAAGAGCGAGGGCGCCACCAACGCAAAGGACAACGGCCGATGACCCGAGCCGTCCCCGACCGCAGCCAACGCCGACAAAAACGCGCCCGGAGGGGCGTCGCGGCGACCGAGTTTGCGGTCTGCTTGCCGGTGCTGGTGCTGCTGCTGCTGGGGATGATCGAGGCCTGCTCGATGGTGTTCCTGAAGCAATCGCTCGCCTGCGCCGCGTACGAGGGCGCCCACACCGCGCTGGCCCCGGGCGCCACGTCGAGCGACGTCCGCCGGGTTTGCGAGCAGATCCTCGCCGACCGCCGCGTCGCGGGGGCGACCATCACCATCAACCCGACCAACATCGAAGGCATGCCCGAGGGCGAGTACCTCGAAGTGCAGGTCTCCGCCCCGACCGACCGCAACGGCTTTATCCCGGGGCGGTTCTTTCAAGGGCAAACGCTCAGCTCAACCGCCGTGATGATGAAAGAGATTTAGCGAGGAGCTGGTTGCCAGTCGCTAGGCGCTCGTTCTCTACGGCAACACTGTCGACGGAGTGGACGAACGCCTAACGCCCGCCAACTAGCGACTCCTCAACACAACAAGCCGATGCGACCCCGAAACCGACACAACGCCAAACGCGAGCGCCGCGGCGCCATCCTCGTGCTGATCGCGGTGATCATGCCGGTGTTTGCGTTGATGGCGGCGTTTGCCGTCGACGTGGCTTGGATGCAGCTGGTGCGGACCGAACTGCGGACCGCGACCGACGCCGCCGCCCGCGCCGGCGCCAAGACGCTCTCCGCCGAGCAGGACCGTGGCGCCGCCCGCGCCGCGGCCGTCGACGCCGCGAGCCGCAACCTGGTGGCCGGCGTGGGGCTGCGGATCGACGGCTCGGACGTGCAGTTTGGGCTGTCGCAGCAGGCCTCGGCGAGCGACCCCTTCGTCTTCACGGCCGGGGGCTCGCCCCTCAACGCGGTGCACGTCGATGGACGCCGCACCGCCGGCTCGCCCGCGGGGCCGGCGCCGCTGTTCTTTGGGCGGATGCTGGGCGTCAACAAATTCGAGCCGGTGCAGTCCGCCACCTCGACGATGCTCGACCGCGACATCGTGATCGTGATCGACCGGTCCGGCTCGATGGGCCTGCCCGTCACGCAGTCGGGCGGCGGCAACGGGCAGAACTGCGGGCCGCTCGCCCCGGACACCCGCTTCGCCGCGCTCGAGGCGGCCGTCGACGACTTCCTCGCCGAGCTCCTGCTGACCTTCCCGCGTGAACGCGTGTCGCTCGTTAGCTACAGCAGCAACGTCTCGCGGAGCTGCGGCGGCGGGAACTTCCGCTACCCGACGGCCGACACGCGCGAAAACCTCACCGGCGACTACACCAACATCAGCGACGAGATGGACCGCTTCATGCGGGTCGGTATCGGCGGCAGCACCGCCATCGGCGAGGGGCTCCGCGAAGGGCTCCGCGCGATGCGGGGGCCGGGCGCCAGGCCCTTTGCGCTGAAGACCGTCGTCCTCATGACCGACGGCCGCCACAACACGGGAGTCGAGCCGATTGTGCCCGCCCGGCAGGCGGCCCGCGATCAGATCACCGTCCACACCGTCACCTTCAGCCGCGGCGCCGAGCAGGGCCGGATGCGGCGGGTCGCCCAAGAGACCGGCGGCCAGCACTTCCACGCCGACACGGCGGGCGACCTGCGGGCCGCCTTCCGGGAAATCGCCCGCACGCTGCCGGTGCTGTTGACCGAGTAGCGGTTGCCTGCCGAAGCCCGCCAGCAAGAACCGATGACACGACGCCCCAGCACACAACGACCCCGCCGCGCCGGCGCCGCCGCCGTCGAGTTCGCGATCGTTGCGCCGGTCTTCTTCCTGATCCTGTTCGCGATGTTCGAGTTCAGCCGCGTGAACGTCCTCCGCCACACGGCCGACAACGCCGCGTACGAGGCGGCCCGCAAGGCGATCGTCCCCGGCGCCTCGGCCGACGGCGTCACCGCCGAGGCGGACCGCATCATGTCCATCGTCGGCGCACGCGGCGTCCGCGTCACGGTCGACCCGCCGACGCTGGGCGTCGACACCCGGCGGGTGACGGTCTCGGTCGAGGTGCCGATGAGCCAGAACTCGCTGATCGTCTCACGATTCACCAACTCGGCGGTCCTCCGCTCTGAATCGACCCTCCGCACCGAGCGTGTCGAGACAAGGTGAACGCGGGCCACCGGCTAGCGGCAGCCCGGCGAGTGGCGACCGGTCACTAATCACTAGGCACCGGCCGCGGGCCAAGCCACAATGCGACGCGTGGCTCGCGACGTCTTCACCACCGACATCACCGGGCAGATGATCCTGCTCGGCACCGGCACAAGCGTCGGCGTGCCGGCGATCGGCTGCGGGTGCGACGTCTGCCGCAGCGACAACCCGCGGAACAAGCGGACCCGCTGCAGCGCGATCCTTGGCCTGCCCGATGGCAACCTGCTGATCGACACGTCGCCCGACCTCCGCGAGCAACTGCTGCGTGAAGAGATCGGCCTGGTCCACGCCGTGGCCTACACGCACGAGCACGCCGACCACCTGTTCGGGCTCGACGACTTGCGGCTGATGCAGTTCTACGTCGACGGCCCGCTGCCGCTGTACTGCGAGGAGCAGGTCGAGGCACGCGTCCGCAAGTCTTTCGACTACGCGTTCAACCTGCTGCCGAACCTGCACGCGGGCGCGGTGCCGAAGGTCGACTTCCGGCGGATCGGTCCCGTCGGGTCTTCAGAAGACGGCGGTGCATGGGGGCCGTTCGACGTCCTCGGCGCCAGCGTGACCGCCGTGCGGCAACGCCACGGGCCGAACTTCGACACCCTCGGCTTCCGCGTCGGCGACGTCGCCTACTGCACCGACGTGAACGAGATGCCCGAGGAGAGCAAGGAGCACCTGGCCGGCTTAGAAGTGCTGATCGTCGACGCGCTACGGCCCGGCAAGCACAGCACGCATTTTACGCTCGAGGAGGCGGTTGCGCTGTCGGAAGAACTCGGCCCGAAACGGACCTACTTCACCCACATGGCCTGCAACCTCGACCACGAGGCGACCAACGCCTCGCTGCCCGATGGGATGGAGCTGGCGTACGACGGCCTGCGGATCGAACTAAGCTGAAGAGCGCCGCGCTACGGCGGTCACCGCGCGACCGCTACCTTCTTTTCCTTCAGCAGCCGCAGGTAGTCGATCGTGATCGCGAGCGCCTCTTGGTTGTAGTGGCTCTCGGTGTCGAACACGGGGCGATCGGAATCGCTGATCTTCTCGCCAATCTCCTTCTTCTCCTTATCCGTATCGAGCTGCTCCTGCTCGGCAAGGTACTGCTCTAGGTTCAGCGTGATCGTCGGGTCGTCTTTCTGCTCTTCGTACAACTGGATCCGCTTGGTGTCTTTCTGGAAGTCCTCGGACTGCGTGACCCTTTGATCGCTGTTGGCCTGGAGCTGTGCCGCGATCGCCAGGGAGATCATGCCGAAGCGGTCGTGCTCCAGGCGGCGGACCTGGTCGAAGGCGAGCGGGTAGTCGAGGTCGGCCTCGGCGATGCCTTCGAGGTGGCCTGTCAGGGCCGGGATCGTCACGTCGGCGACGACGCCGCGGTTTTGCGTGCTGTCGCCGTCCGGACGATAGAACTGCTGGATGGTTAGCTTGAAGGCGCCGAGCTTCGGCGCGCGGACCTGGCTGAAGATGGTCCGCCCCAGGTCAAACACTTGTTGGACGGTCCCCTTTCCGTGGGTCGAGCGGTCGCCGATCACGACGCCCCGGCCGTAGTCCTGAATGGCGCCGGCGAAGATCTCGCTGGCCGACGCGCTGAACATGTTGGTCATCACCACCAGCGGCCCCGACCAGACGATGCCGGGCTCGGGGTCGATCCGCGGGAAGGCCTGGCCGTCGGGGCCTTTAACCTGCACCACCGGCCCCTGGTCGATGAACATGCCGGTCATCTCGATGACGTCCTGCAGCGACCCGCCGCCGTTGAAGCGGAGGTCCATCACCACCGCGTCGACGTCCGGCTGCTCCGGGTCGGCGTTCATGCGGTTGAACTGGTTGAGCAGCCGGCGGACGTCGCGGGCGCAGCTCTTGTAGTTGGGGTCGCCGTTGCGGGCGCCCTCCATGTCGGCGTAGAAGCCCGGCAGGTTGATCACGCCCAGCCGGTAGGGCTGGCCATTCGGCTTCGTCCCCCAGGGCACAACCACCGAGCGGGCCTCCTGGCTCTTCAGCTTCACCTGCGCCCGCGTGATTTGATAGACGACCGACTCCTTCGGCGAGTCGACCGGCTTGACCTGCAGGCGGACGATCGTCCCCCGCTTGCCGCGGATCAGCTTCACAACGTCCCGGAGGCGCATGTCGATGATGTCCTCGATCGGCCCGGCGGTCCCTTGGCCGACGCCGATGATCTGGTCGCCCACCTTTAGCCGGCCGTCCCCGTCCGCGGCGCCGCCGGCGATGACCTCGCGGACCTCGGTGTAGCCGTCCTCGCTGCTGAGCGACGCGCCGATGCCGTCCAGCTCGAGACGCAGGTTCAGGTTGAAGTCGTCGAGCGTGCTCGGCGACATGTACGTCGAGTGCGGGTCGAAGCCGAGCGCCATGCTGGTCAGGAAGAGCTCGAGCAGGTCGTCGTCGTTGGTCTGGCGCCACCGCTTGCCGACGCCGCTATACCGTTTGCGGAGTTTGGTCTTCGCCTCCTCGTCGTCCATCTCCTCCGACTTGAAGATCAGCAGGTCGTACTTCACCCGCTTGCGCCAGCGCTCGACCGCCTCCTCGGGCGTGCGGGGGTAGGTCGTGGCGTCGCGGTCGCGGATCATCGACTCGTCGTCGGTAAAGTCGTGCGGCGCGTCGACCTGGGCCAGGGCCGTCGCCACCCGCTCGTCGACCCGCGCCAGGAAACGCGAAAAGACCGTGTAGGCAAAGCTGACGTCGTCCCGTTTGAGCATGTCGTCCAGGTTGAACCGGTTCCGCCGGAACTCGTCGACATCCGACTGGTAGAAGTAAAGCTTCCACGGGTCGAGCGTTTCGAGGAACTTGTTCAGGCACCGCTCGGACATCTGGTCGTTGATCCGCTGCTGCGATACATGCCCCTGCTCGATCAGCATGCGGACGCCCAACGTGATACGGCGGGCGTTCTCCGACGGCTTGGTCGGGCGGGCGGAGGCGGCGCGGTAGCCCGCCAGCGTCACGGCGGCCACGAGCACGGCGCCAAGGACAACGCGGACCGGCGTTCTGCGGTGGGGGGTTTCGGACCGTGCTGGACTGTTCTTCATAACGAGGGAGATTCCCAGATCGGATGATCGGCGAGGGAGATGATTAAGCGTAGCAGCTTAAGCGTAGCGGCGCTGCCAGGAGCGCAATCGACGTTGGAACATTCAACCCAAACGCGGGACGCCCGACGGAAGAGGGCCGGGGTAACGATTCGCTAACCCACTCCGCCGCGAAACCGCCGGATCGGACCGCAAGCCGGGTAGGCTCCGCAGAACAACCCGGCGGACCAGCCGCTCAAAGCGTCGCAAATCACGCAGGCCACACGAGTTAACAATACCTTAACGGCCAGGGCAAAATCGAGCAAGATCGGCGACGGCTCAGGCTGTGCAATGTCGCTGTACGGACGGGCCTTCGCCGCGGTTCGCTGCCGGCGTCGCCGCGACGGCCGCCGCGGGGTCAATCCCCGTGGCGGCGGAACAGACGCCAGCGGCGTTTTTCGGCAGCCGGGGTCTCGCCCGCCTGGCCGAACTCGACCAGCTCGATCGTGCTCCAGCGGGCCCGCCGGCCTGACTCGTCACGCTCGGTGGAGGTCGCGGAGACGAGCCCGCCGGGAACCGCATCGGTGCGGACTTCCAATCGCTGCATGCGATGCGTGCCCGTAAGCGTATTCACCGCAACATGACAGCCCGGGAAAATCCCCCCGTCGACCGCGACCGGAACATCGCAGCGGATCACCTCGGCAACCGATTGCACCGTAGTAGTAGCGGCGGTGCCGTCAGCAGCCACCGCTTCCCGGCGGAGCAGATAGGGCGATACTCCTGCCCTCCGCCAAACCGTTTCGAGCCGCCGCTGGGGGCCCTCGCCAAACGCAAGCCGCCAGCGGTCGCAGACGACTTCGCGGCCCTCAATCTCGAGCGTGGCGGGCGAGAGCGACTGTAGATCGGAGAGCGGCGCGGCGGAGTCGGAAAGCAATCCTCGCCGCTCCCGCTGCGGGGCTCCGCGCAACCGCTTGCCGCCGACCTGCAGCAACGTAACCGTTTCAATCGCGTAGTCGTCCGCCGTCGTTTCGATCAGCGTTTCGGTAACGGTCGTCTCGGTCCGGCCTAGGAACTTGCCCTTCGTGTCGAAGCTCTCAGTCGTAGTGCGGAGCGTCCGCCAAGCGCCGGGGGCGAAGCGCGCCCACGGGTGCTCCGACGCTGGCAGCCGCGGGGCGTCGCCATCGGGTGGAGTGCCCGCATCGCCGGCCTTAGCGCCGGCCTTGGCGACTGACCGGGCTTCCGAAAGGTCTCCCGCAGGCGCTGGTGACGGCGCGTCCGGCAGGCGGGGCCGCTCGGCGGCGACCTGCTTGGTGACAACGACCCCTGCTACTCCTTCGGAAATCGGCGTCGAGACGGGCGTCTCCTGCGCCGGCCTGGTACGCTCGGCGGCAGCCGCCCCGGCGACCGGAGCCTCCAAATTGCCCCGAGGCGATGAGTCCGCCGCCAACCCAAAGTTCACTCCCGAGACCCAAGCCGCAACCACCAAGCCACCCAGGGCGGCGAAAGTGCGGCGCGGGCGTGGAAGACGAGGGATCATGACGTTGGTCGGCCGATCGAGGGGCGGACATAGGAACAGCGACGAGGCGGTACGCGGCGTTCTTCAACGTTTGCTACGGATTCGCTGCGAGCGACAAGAGGACGACGCCCCAAGCTCGCCGCAGCGCCCAGGGCGCCTAGGCCGCAGAGTTGCCGACCCCAAGATAAGCGACAACGCGCCGGCAGTCAGGTGGCTGAATCCGCCTCGGAGGGTGGTTCCTCAGCCAGCGGCGGGAAAGCCGACACAATCGTTAGGTCCTGACGCGCAAGGACGGTCCGCAGGTCCAACAGAAGCCGGCCCGGCTCGCCGGCTGCATCTTCGATGCGACCCTGCACGCCGGGTCGGCGGGTGGCGAGACGTTCGGCAAGCTGCTCGGCGGAACCCTCGGCGGGAGTGACCGCAATGACGAACGTCGCTTCCTCGAACGGGAGGCCGGCAATGACCGCTGAAGTGGCGTCGACCTCGACGACTTCCGCCGCGGCGACAGCCGGCGACTCGGCGATCTGAGGCGCCAGGCGCTCGGCCCGCTGGCGGAGGTTGGCCAGCGGGGCGGACAGGAGCGTTAGCGTTGGGTTCGACAGCGTTGCCCGGTCGAGGTCCTCAAGGTCCTTGAGCGTCACTGCCAAGGCGGCCGAGGTCGAGGCTTGCGGTCGATTCG
>JBCCZD010000165.1:0-9128 GCA_039188275.1 Planctomycetota bacterium | reverse complement strand
CTTCGCCGCAGCAGTTGTTCGCCGAGATCGACGCCGACGGTGACGGCATGATCAGCGAAGACGAGTTTATGAAGCATCACGAAGAACGCTTCGGCCGCGGGCGGCCCCAGGCGGGGCCGCCGATGGGACGGGGGCAGGCTGGCGGCCTAGGCGAAGGGGGGCGCGAACGGGGCCCCCGAGGGCGTGGCCGCGGCGGCCCCGGCGGGCAGCAAGGGCGCGGCGGCTTCGGCTTCCAAGGCCCGCCAGGCCCGCCGCCGCAGGGCGGGGGATTTGGCGGCCCCGGCGGGTTTGGCCCGCCGCCAGGCGGCCCGCAAGGCGGCTGGAATCAGTTCGCCCAGCAAGGCCCGCCGATGGGGCCTCCGATGGGCCCGCCACCGCCTGGCATGAACGGCCGCGGCGGACCTGGCGGCCAAGGGCCACCCGGCAGCCAAGGGGACGATGACTGCCGGTGTGACGAGGGTGACGGCGAGCGGTCGGGCCGCCGGCGAGGCGCCGATCGTCGCCGCCCCGGCCCGCCGCCGCGGGGGCGCGGGCCTCGGCCCGATGGTCCGCCCGCTGAGGGACCGCCGCGGGCTGAGTCAAGCGGGGGGCGCCCGGAACTCGAGCCGGCCGACACCGACACGCCAACTCCCGCCGAGACGCCCGAGTCCGCCGACCTGGCCATCTGAGTCCCCTCGCTAACCAATCTCCTCGCCGCTAACGCAGCGGGGGCGCTCAATGGGACCCGGGGCAACGTCGAGGAACGCGCTATCCGGGGGTTCAATAGCCGGGCAATCATCAAGAGTCCCCGCGGGCCAATTGCGTGGGCGTCGAGTCGCCGGGGGGTCGCCCTCTCTGGCGGCTCGTTTCACGCGCAAGGCGCCCCGCCTTCATTCCGCCGCGCGTTGCCCCTTCGCCGTCAGACCGGCGCAACCGTCGCAGCCCGCAACGTTCTTTGCGGGAAGTGCCACCGCGAACGGGGCCGCTTCAGCTAGCGGCCGCTGCGGGACGATGCTCGACGATGAGCCTGGGCCTTCCCGGGCGCCGCATCCGAGGCTCGTTGAAGGAGCGTGAACCATGTGGCGGGCATTCTTTCTGGCGGTAGGGGTGTACAGCCTGATCCTCGGCGCCGAGGCGCTCGCGATCGAGAAGGCGGTGCTCAAGCCCAAGACGAGCCCCCAAGGCCAGCCCCTCGCCGCGGCCAAGGAGATCACGCCGCCCGAGTGGGCGCCTTGGAGCCTGCTGGCGGGCGGCGCCGTGATCGTGCTGTACAGCTTCACCATTCCTCGCCGGGTGAAGGAATAGCCCCCGCCTAGTGAAGGGCATAACTCGGGCAGCGCGGGGCAGACCAGCCGCGAACGCCGGCGATTGGCCCAGCCAGTGAGTCCAACCAGTGGGCCCGGCCCTGGGCGTCCCGGCGAGATTGCCTATGCCGCGGCTGGTTGTTGACTCCCTGTAATCGGCGTAGACTAACGCGATTCGCCGGGGGGTGCGGCAGCGCTGCTATTAGCCACCACTCCCCGCTGTTTTCTGTTCTCGCGACCCCCGAACCCGCCTCCAGCCATGGCTACCGCAACCGCTCCCTCGACGTCGACGAAAGCTGAACTGACCTCCGGGGCCGACATCCTGGTCCAGTCGCTTGTCAATCACGGCGTCGACACGATCTTCGCCTACCCGGGCGGCTGCAGCATGCCGATGCATCAGGCGCTGACGCGGGTCAAAGACCAGCTCCGCACGATCCTGCCCCGGCACGAACAGGGCGGGGCGTTCGCCGCGCAAGGCGTCGCCCGCAGCACTGGCGGCGTGGGCGTCGTGATGGCGACCAGCGGCCCCGGCGCCACGAACCTGGTGACCGCCATCGCCGACGCCAAGCTCGACAGCATCCCGCTGGTCTGCATCACCGGCCAGGTGCCGACCGCCATGATCGGCAGCGACGCGTTCCAAGAGACGCCGATGGTCGAGGTCTGCCGCGGCATCACCAAGCACCACTACTTGGTGACCGACGTTAACGACGTCGCGCGCGTCATGAAAGAGGCATTCCTCATCGCCGCGACCGGCCGGCCCGGCCCGGTGCTGGTCGACATGCCCAAGGACGTGCAGCTCGCCCAGTGCGTGCCGGACTACGAGTGCTCGCTCGACCTGCCCGGCTACGACCCGACGCTGCCGCTCGCCCGCCCGCAGCAGATCAATCAGGCGGTCGCCGCGATCAAGCGGGCCAAGCGGCCGATCATCTACGCCGGCGGCGGCGTCATCCTCTCCGACGCCTCGGCGGAGCTGCGGGAGCTGGTCGAGAAGACCGGCATCCCGATCACGACCACCGTCATGGGCCTCGGCGTCTACCCCGGCGCCGACCCGCTGTCGCTCGACATGCTCGGCATGCACGGCAGCGTCTACGCCAACTACGCCGTCGACGAGGCCGACCTGCTGATCGCCCTCGGCGTCCGGTTCGACGACCGCGTCACCGGCAAGGTCAGCGAGTTCTGCAAGCACGGGAAGATCATCCACGTCGATGTCGACGCGTCGGAGATCAACAAGAACAAAGAGGCGCACATCCCGATCCAGAGCGACGTGAAGTTTGCGCTCGAAGAGCTGAACAAGGTCGTCGAACCGCCCGAGGACATCTCCGACTGGGTCGCCCGGTGCGCGAAGTGGAAGGCGGACCACCCCTTCCGCTACGACGAGTCCTACCCCGGCATCAAGCAGCAGCACGCCATCCGCACGCTCTGGCAGATCACGCAAGCGATGGACCCCGTCATCACCGTGGGCGTCGGCCAGCACCAGATGTGGGCCGCCCAGTTCTACAAGTTCGACAAGCCGCGGACCTGGCTCAGCAGCTCCGGCCTGGGCACCATGGGCTTCGGCCTGCCCGCGGCGATGGGCGTCCAGGCCGCGTTCCCCGGCCGGCTCGTCATCGACATCGACGGCGACGGCTCCTTCCAGATGAACATCCAGGAGCTTTCAACGCTGGTCTGCGAGAAGCTGCCGGTGAAGATGCTGCTGCTCAACAACCAGCACCTGGGCATGGTCACCCAGTGGGAAGACCGCTTCATGCAGGGCAACCGGGCCCACACCTACCTCGGCCCGATCGACCACCCCGAGTGGTCCGGCAACGGCGACGGCATCGGCCGCCAAGGCCGCGATAAGCGGTACGCCGACTTCGTGAAGATCGCCGAGGGCTACGGCTGCGGCGGCGGCTACGTTGAGAAGAAGGAAGACCTGGAAGAGGCCATCCGCGAGATGATCGCCTACGACGGCCCCTACCTGCTGGACGTCACCGTCCCGTACCAAGAGCACGTCCTCCCGATGATCCCCGGCGGCCACACGGTGAAGGATATCATCACGGAGTGAAGGGGCTTGGGGCGTGCAAATATGTCACGAAATATGGCAAGAATCATCCGATGAGATGCCCTTGCACACGTGCTGTTTCGCCGGCCCGCGGGGCGAAGCTTGCCGGGCATCTCTTCCCGGTTCGGCGAGGCTGATTGCCACGTTCGAAGCAGGCAGCCATTTTGAAGCAATGATGCGTTACCATCGATTTCTCGGCCGCGAAGCCTACACGACCACCTTCCCTGAAGACTTTGATCCCTACCCCGACGACCGGGGCGTGTTAGAGCGCTGCGGGAGATTGCCGCCTTCGCGTCATAGGAGCATCCAGGTTCCATGCCCTTTGAACTTCCACCTATCACGCCAAACCCCGTCATCGACGCCTACAAGCCGGGCATCGACATGACGCTGGTGCGCGAGAACCTCAAGCTGACGCCAACCGAGCGGTTGGAGAAGCTTAAACGCCTCGTTCGCGGTATCGATCGTTTACACGCCGACGGCAAGGCGTTTCGAGAGACGCAGCAGAGTCAAGCAGCAGACGACAGCCGGTAAAGGCTAATCAGTGGAAGAGTTTCGCGACATCATCCAGGCTCTGACCACGCACCAAGTTAATGGGATTCTTATCGGGGGAGTCGCCGGAGCGCTTCGCGGGGCGCACCGACCAACCCGAGACGTTGACTGGCTGTACCGGCGTGACCCGTCCAACTACGCCAAGATCGTCGAGGCCGTTGCGCCGCTGAGCCCCTATCTGCGCGGGGCGCCCCCGGGCCTCCCTTTCTGCTTCGACGAGAAGACGATCGCCGCCGGCGGGAACTTCACGCTCACTACTACTGCGGGCGACCTCGACTTGCTTGCGACCATTGCGGGCGGAGACTACGAGTCGCTCCTCGATCACAGCGACTTGATGAGGGTTTTTGACTGCGAATGCCGCGTACTAAATCTGACTACGCTCATCCGCGTCAAGCGGGCCGCGGGCCGACCCAAGGACTTCGAGGCGATCGCCGAACTCGAACGCATTTTGGAAGAACTAGACGACGAGTAACTCGTGACGGCGCAGTCAGTGGTCATTCGGCGCCGCAAACAAATCGGCGTTGGCCAAAAATCGCCGGCGTTGGCTCAAAACGGCGGCCCAAAGATGATTGCAGAGATTTCGCGGTTCGCGTGCTACAAAGACAATCGCCGCGAACCAAACCACGCGGGGCGGTCGTCGTAAGTCGAGGCGCGTCGGTCGGCGCTTTTGGCTCCACGACGTAAGTCGGTAATCCTCGCGCGAGAAAATATTCTGAACGGCTTGTTCGCGCGCGATTCGCGAAATTCTTTAGCCGCCCGGTCGCGCCGGCTCGGTTGAGGCGGCGCTTCAAACTTCCGCTTCGTCCGCCTCCGCGGCCTCTTCCGGCTTGGGGTAGTCGTCGTCCCATTCTTTAGCGTGCGGCTCGCCAAGCTTGCCGACGCTCTTGGCCACCAGCATGCTTACCGTGGCGTCGCTGGTCACGTTGACCACCGTGCGGAGCATGTCGAGCACCCGGTCGACGGCGAAGATCATCGCCACGCCGCCCAGGATCGCTTGCTCGGGCACGTCGATCGCGCCGAGGACGATCACCACCATCACGATGCCGGCGCTCGGCACGGCGGCGGTGCCGATCGACGCGAGCATCGCCGTGAGCGCGATCGTCAGCAGCTGCGCCGGCCCGACCGCGACGCCGTACGCCTGGGCGATGAAGACCGTGGCGACCGACTGGTAGAGGCTGGTGCCGTCCATGTTGATCGTGGCGCCGATCGGCAGGACGAAGCTCGCGACGTCTTCGTCGACGCCCAGGTGCTCCTCGACCCGCTCCATCGTGACCGGCAGCGTCGCGGCGCTGCTGCTGGTGCTGAACGCCAAGAGCTGCGCCGGCGCGATCCCCTGGAAGAACGAGCGGTAGCCGCGGCCGGTGAAGGCGACCACCAGCAGCGGGTAGAACCCGGCGATCATCACCGCCAACCCGACCGCGACGCACGCCGCGTAGGCGAGCAGCGAGGCGAAGACGGTCCAAGACGGCGTCTCGGCGACGAGCGCGGCCATCAGCGCGAACACGCCGTACGGCGCGGCCAGCATGATCAGGTCGATCAGCTTCAGCACCACTTCGTTGACGCCGTCGAAGAACGCCTTGACGGGGCGGGCGTGCTCCTGGTCGACCAGCAGCAGCCCGACGCTGAAGAACAGCACGAACACAATCACTTGCAGCATGCGCCGGTTGTCGGTCGCCGCGGCGAACAGGTTGTCGGGCACCAAGTCGATGATAGGCTGGAGCGGGCCGGCCGCCACCAGTTCTTACGCGATGCCCATATTGGCGGCGGCGGCGTCGGCCCCGTCGGCGGCTAGCCGGTTCCGCGTCTGTTCGTCGAGGAAGCCGGCGGGGTTCACCGCCTTGGCGATCACCAGCCCCAGCGTGACCGCGACGACGGTCGTCATTAGGTAGAGCGCGACGGTCCGGCCCCCCATCGCGGAGAGGCTCGACAGGTCCTTCAGGTCCGAGACGCCCTTGATCAGCGACGCGACGATCAACGGCACCGCGATCATCTTCAGCGCGTTGATAAAGACCGTGCCGAAGGGCTTAACCCAGTCGACCACCAGCTCCGCTTGGCCCGCGGCGACGGCGACCCCGCCCGCCGCCAGGCCCGCCGCCATGCCAATCAGGATCTTCCAGTGCAGCGGCAGGTTCTTCATGGGTGCGAGATCGCTGGGGAACGGCTTGGTCGTGGCGAGCGGTCGAAGGGCAGCAGGATACCGCAACCGCCAGCTACTAAGCGACTTTGGTTGGCTGTTGGATGCCGGGGCCCGGGGCAACGCAGCGGCGTTCTACGCATCCGGCTTTGCTCAAGAAAAGCGATGCAAGTTAGCTAATTTACCCAAGCGCCTGCCTCCGAAGGCCGATGTCAAAGAATGCAGCTTAGCCGCCCCAGGCAGTCTGCGTCGCCGATTCCATCGCCGCGCCACCTGAAATGATCCCCCCAGGCCCCCAGCTTGACCCGCTGACGATGCCGATGCTCGGCGCGGGCGCCGCTCCGCCGGCGTTTGCGGTTGGGTCGAAAGTCGCCGGCAACGGACGGCTGCTGCACGCACAACGGATGACTTCGGTGCTGCGGGGCGTTGTGGAAGCTTTCGGTGTTGGCGGTGCGGAGCTCTGCTTACTCGACGACGCGACGGCCGAACTGCGTGTGGCCGCTGACTACGGCGATCAGGAGGCCTCGCGGCCCCGGCCGTTGGAGTCGGCAAGGGCCGATCTGGTGGCGCTCGCCGGCGAGGCGGTGGTGCTGGAAGACGCCGAGCAGGTTGCCGAGTGGGGCGTCGCCAGACGCTGCCGGGCGGCGGTCTGCGTGCCGGTTGCTTCGGACACAACGATCCACGGCACGCTTTGGTTGTACGCGAATCTGCCGCGGGCGTTTGATGAGAATGAGCTGCTGTTGATCGAGATCGCGGCCGGGCGGTTGGCGGTGGAGGTTGAGCGTCGCCGGTTGCTCGACGCCGAGGCGACCTTCGTCACGCCCCCGGCGGCGGCCGCGCCACAGTTGCCGACGCCAAACACGCCGACGCAGCTCGGCGAGATCGAGGTCGCCGGGTATTCGGCGGCCGAGGGTCGGCACACGGCGCTGCACGACTGGTTGACGCTCGCCGATGGCCGGCTGTTGTTGGTCGCCGGTGCGGTGGTCGACACGCCCGGCGGCTCGCCCAGCGACGCGGTGCTCGCTGCGCAAGCGGCCCGCGTCGCGTCGCGTTGCTACGCCGAGTCGCGTGGCGCCGACGCCGGCGGCGTGCTGACCCGGGTCGCCCGCGCGGTCTGGCAGGCAACCCCCGGGGGCGAGGGGTTGTCGCTTGCGGTTGCCGTTGTCGACCCCGACGAGTGCGCCGGCAGCTACTCGCTCGCGGGTGGCGCCGTGGCGATGTCGGTCCGCGCGAGCCGCACGACCGCCGAGGCGACCGAGGCCCCGCCCGCCGGCTGGGACCGCGACGAGTGTTACGCGTCGCACCCGTTTGAGCTGACGCTCCGCGAGCGCCTGGTGTTTTCGGTCATCGATCCGCGGCGGGCCACGCCGGCGGCGGTTGAAGGCCTGGCCGACGCGTACCGCGGCCTGCCCGCCGAAGCCCACCGCCGGATGACCGCCTGGGCGGCCGCCAGCCGGCTCGGAGACCACGCCGACTCGTCGCTGGCGACGGTCGCGATCCGGTGGAACTGAGTTATCCGGCGCCGTCGATTTCTGACAGCCGCCGGTGGGTTTCGCTCAGCACCTGATCGAGCCCTTGGCCGGTGACGGACGAGAAGAGGAGCACCGGGGCGCCGGTCGCCGCGGCGAGCCGGTCGCGGGCGGCGAGGGCCTCGGGGAGTTCCGCTTTGCTCACGGCGACCACTTCGGGGCGACCGGCCAGGTCGGCGCCGAAACGCTCGCCGTAGGCCTCGACTTCTCGGCGGATTGCGCGGTAGTTGTCCAGCGGGTCGGTCCCGTCCATCGGCGCCGGCTCGACGAGGTGCACGAGCACCCGCGTCCGCTCGACGTGCCGGAGGAACTCGTGCCCGAGGCCCACGCCGTCGCTGGCGCCCTCGATCAGGCCGGGGATGTCGGCCATGACGAAGCCGCGGTCGGGGTCGACCTGCACGATGCCCAGGTTGGGCGTCTTGGTCGTAAACGGGTAGTCGGCGATCTCCGGCCGGGCGCGCGAAACGCGGCTCAGCAGCGTGCTCTTGCCGGCGTTCGGTTTGCCCAGCAGTCCGACGTCGGCGATCACTTTCAGTTCGAGTTGCAGCTCGCGGGCCTCGCCCTTCTCGCCGCGGGTGGACTCGCGTGGCGCTTGGTTGGTGGCCGACTTGAACCGCGTGTTGCCCTTGCCCCCGCTGCCCCCACGCGCGGCGACCACCCGATCGCCCGCGGCGGCCAGGTCGCGCAGCACAAGGTCGTGGCCCGCGTCGCGGACGACGGTGCCCGGCGGGACGCGGATCAGCAGGTCTTCGGCGCCGGCGCCGTGGCGGTTGGCGCCGCTGCCCGCCTTGCCCCCCTTCGCACGCCAGTGCCGTCGGCCTACCAAAGCGGACAGGTTATCGACCCCCTCCTCAGCAACGACGATAACGCTGCCCCCCCGGCCGCCGTCGCCGCCGTCGGGCCCGCCACGGGGGACGTACTTTTCCCGCCGAAAGCTCATGCACCCGTCGCCGCCGTCGCCCGCTTGCACCTCGATCTGGACGCGGTCGACAAACACGGCTAGCAGCCAAGCGGTGGACGGAAGGGGGGGAGGGCAACGACGCCTAGCGGCTGAGCAAGGCCGTGCCGGTCGTGCGCACTGCTGCGCCGAATCTTACCTTGGCTGCGGGGCCGGCTTTGGGGAAGCCCCGCGTCGCCGGCGGCGGGGCTTCCGGGTCCATCCGCGGCAACGGCAGATGGACATCGCAGGGGGCGTCCACTCGTCGGAGCGCCCCGGGGACTTCGTCTATCGGTCACGGAGGATTTCCGCGGCGGCGTTCTTACCGCAGGCGCCCATGACGCCGCCGCCGGGGTGGCTGGCGGCGCCGCACAGGTACAGGCCGTTGATTGGCGTGCGGTGGTCCGCCCAGCCGGCGACGGGGCGGAAGGCGAACAGCTGGTTGGCGTTCATCGCCCCTTGCATGATGTTGCCGCCAGTGATGCCGTAGACGCGCTCCAGGTCGAGCGGGCTGAGCACCTGGCGGTGCTCGACGGCGGCCGGCACGTTGGGGGCGTACTCCGCCAGCTTGGCGATGCAGCGGTCGGCGAAGGCGTCCTTGATCGCGTCCCAGTTCTCTGGCGCCGGAGCGCTTAGCCCTCCCCCGTTGGGGGAG
>JBCCZD010000164.1:0-9136 GCA_039188275.1 Planctomycetota bacterium | reverse complement strand
CGGCGCCGAGGAAGTCCCGCCGCCCGCCGAACCGCCCGGGCTGCCAAACATCCCGCTCGGAGCCGCCGAGCCGCTTGAGCCCGACGCTCGCGTCGCGAGTTCAGAGCAACCACTTTCTTTCGCGTCGGGCGCCGCGGTCGCCGCCGTGACGCTAAACGCGTCGAGCGGCCCGCTTGAGCCAACCGGCGAGCAAACCCTCCTGGCAACCGCCAGGCCGATCGGCCATTCCGCCGAGGTCGCTTTGTTCAAGGGGTCGGCGTCGCTGCTGATCCGCGACCCGAGCCTGCCCGCCGAGCAAGCCGAGCTGGCGGGTGGGATTACTCCGACTCAGAAGTTTCCGCATCGTGGCAGGGCTTGGCGTCGGACCCACGGCTGGCGTTCGCACTCGTGCTGCCGGAGGAGACTCCTCGAGACCGGGCGCTGGAAGTCTGGGTCCGCTTGGTCGAGCCGTCGGGGCGCAAGTACCTCGCTCAGTCTTTTGTCCGCCTGGGCGACTCCGGCGCGGAGGAACTTGCGGCAAACGATCACGACGATAGCCTGAAAGCCGCCGCGCCCTTCAGCGTAATTCCGGTTGCCGCCACCGAGCCGATCGCGACGCGGCGCGACCCTGCCGAGACTGCCGCCGCGGCACATCCGACAAACCCGCCAAACCGCCCGCCAGCGGACGGCTGGGCGCCCCGCTACGCCGGCGCCTCGGCAGCCGGGGCAACGCCGGCTTCCCAGGGCTGGCTTACGAGCGGCGCCACGGGCTCGGCACGCTCAACCGTGCGTGTGGCCGTCTTCGAAGAGGCGAGTAACACGAAACCGATCGGTGACGCCGAGCCGGCAGCACCAGTGTCGCCCGCACGCGGCTGGTCACGCCGCTCCGGCGAGTAGGCGCCGCGGAGGACGCACTCCGCGTCTGCGCAACGGCCCCTTTCTATTCGACCGACTGCTGCGGCCCCGATGGGGGGCCATGCATAGAAAAAGCGAGCCCCGGTTGCGTAACAGCCGGGGCTCGCTTCTTTGCTTCCCGACGCGCCGCCGAGAAAGCTAGGCCGACCAAAGGGGCCTAGCCCGCGTACGAACTGGCTCAATCTCGCTGACGGCATTGTTGACCGGGCGGCCCTCAACAGAGGCCGATGGCGGTCCCTTTAGCGGGCCTCGCTACATCGCGCCCATCTTGGCGATCAGGTCGACGGTGCGGCACGAGTAGCCCCACTCGTTGTCGTACCAGCTGACGACCTTGAAGAAGCTGTCGCCCATGGCCGTGGTCCACTGGCCGGCGAAGATCGAGCTGTGCGGGTCGCCGATGATGTCGGTCGAGACAATTGGGTCTTCGGTGTAGCAGAGGATGCCCTTGAGCGGGCCCTCGGCGGCGGCCTTCATAGCGGCGTTGATGCTCTCGACGCCGGCCGGCTTGGCGAGGTTAACCGTCAGGTCGACCACCGAGCCGGTGACGACCGGCACCCGCATGGCGTAGCCGGTGAGCTTGCCCTGCAGCTCGGGGATGACCAAGCCAACCGCCTTCGCGGCGCCGGTGGTCGTCGGGATGATATTCATCGCCGCGGCGCGGGCCCGGTAGGGGTCCTTGTGCGGCAGGTCCTGCACGTTCTGGTCGTTCGTGTAGGCGTGGATCGTCGTCATTAAGCCGCTCTCGATGCCGAACTCTTCCTGCAGCACTTTGGCGACGGGCGCCAGGCAGTTGGTGGTGCAGCTGGCGTTCGAGACGCACTTCATGTCGGCGGTAAGCTGCGAGTCGTTGACGCCCATCACGCAGGTCAGGTCGGCGCCGTCCTTGGCGGGCTGGCTGATGACAACCTTCTTGGCGCCCGCCTCGAGGTGGGTGTCGTAGCCCGGCTTCCCGCCGGCCGACTTCGACGCGAAGACGCCGGTCGACTCGACCACGATGTCGGCGCCGAGCTCGCCCCAGGGGCACTCGGCCGGGTTGCGGATGGCGGTCGTCTTGATCTTCTTCCCGTTGACGACCAGGTTTTCATCGTCGAAGTCGACCGTGCCTTTGAAGCGCCCGTGGGTGCTGTCGTACTTCAGCAGCGTGGCGAGCATCTTGTTGTCGGTCAGGTCGTTGATGCCGACGACCTCGAACTTGTCCGACTGCTCCTGAAGGATGCGGAACGTCAGCCGACCGATGCGGCCGAACCCGTTGATGGCGACTTTGATAGCCACGATGAGGTGTCTCCGAAGGTTCGGGCCAACTGGCCCTATGGCAAGAAACTGGACGCGGCGAGGTGGGCTTGTGCCACGGCGTTCACGGGGACGGTAACGACCGCCGCCGCGGGTGCCAAACGCTGGCACGCTGAGTATACTGCTCGCCTTTTGCCCCTACAACGGTCCTGCCCCCACGGCTCATCATGCCCCGCGAAGACGCCGCTGAAATCCGACGCTCGTTCGGTTGCCTGCTCCTGCTGACCGCAACTGCTGCGGCGCACGAGGGGCACACGCACGGCCCAAGCCCCCTGACGCAGGCCAGTGGCAGTGAGCGCTCGGCCAGCGGGACAGCCCAGGCCGCGCCGCCAGCGGCCCCGGCCCGTGTCACGGGCCAGGGCGATCTGCGGTTCCGGTACAACGCGGAGCTCAGCGAGCTGCCCCGGGAGATCGCCAAAGGGTTGAAGCCGGCGCACGGGGCAATCGCGAAAGGACCTCAGGGCGAGCTCTACTTCGGTCTCGAAGGGACCGGCCTCGTGCGTGTATCGGCCGACCTGGAAGCCAAGTCGATTATCAGCACCGACGGGCGCCTTTCGACGGGAGGCATGCACGACGCCGAGTACTTACCCCACCGTGGCGGGATGCTGGTGCTGCCCGACAACAAGCGTGGCCAACTGCACTTTGCCAAGCTAACCGGCGAGGTCATAAGGTCCGTCGGCCGGCCGGACGCGTACGAACACTTCGAGAACCCCAGGAACGGGTACGCCCCCACTTCGGTCGCTGTCGGGCCCGATGGCCTCCTGTATGTTTGCGACGGCTACCAAAGCCGGCTGGTGCTGACACTCGACCTGGGCTCGATGGATTACACGGCACGCTACTTCGGCGGCGTCTCGAAAGACCCGTTGCGTCAGAGCCCGGGGAAGTACTCAACGAACCACGGCGTTGCACTTGGTGAAGACGGCGAGTCGCTGCTGATCGCTGACCGGGAGTGCCGCTGGTTGCAACGCGTCACGCCGGACGGGGATTATGTCGAGGGCTTTCAAGTTGGCGGCGCGCGGCCGTGCGGCATCGACTTCGTCGAGTTCGGCGGCGAGCAACTAATGGTGGTTGGCTGCCTGCGAGGGCCCGACAACTCGCCCGGCGTCGTGCAGCTGTACCGGCAGACAAAAGGGCAGCCGGGGAAGTGGGAAATCGTTTCGACGCTTCGCCCCAAGATCGATCTCGGCCTCGAGGCGTTTCGCCATGTGCACAACGCAATCGGTGTCGTCCGAGGCGACCGACTTTACGTGCTCTGCTACGGTTGGAACCCGGGATGCTACGCGGTGCTTGAGCGCACGCCGAACTAGCCCACAGCTTATCCTCCTCATCGCCAGTGATGGCTCGACCGACGCCGCCTCTGGAGTCGGCAGTCGGCCGGCGATCCGGGGGCAGGTCGCGCTGTGAAAGTCTTCCGAGTCTGCTGCTAACTCACGCGACGCGATTCGTTGGCGCGATCTCTCAAGCCGAGGCCATGTCGATGTCGACCCCCGAATGGAAGCTCCCACCGGGGGTGCCTCGCGGCGTCATGGACTACGCCGAGTCGTGCGCCATCGCCGAGGACTACGACGACTACCACGCGCTCAATCCACTGTTCGAGTTCGAAGAACAGGTCCTCGCCCGCGAGTTCCAGCCGCCGGGCCGCGTAGCAGACCTCGGCTGTGGCACCGGGCGGGCGCTGCTGCCGCTGCTCCGATCGGGGCACACGGGGCTGGCGGTCGACCTGTCGGACAAGATGCTCGACGTCGTCCGCGAGAAGACCGAGCTCGCCGGCCTCGCCGTCGAGTGCCTCCGGGCGAACCTCGTTGAGCTCGAGGGGATTGCGGATCAGTCTTGCCACTACGCGATGTGCCTGTTCAGCACGCTCGGCATGATCCGCGGCCGGGCTAACCGGCGGCGGGCGCTGGGCCACATGAGCCGCATCCTACGCCCGGGTGGCAAACTGGTGCTGCATGTCCACAACTTCTGGTTCAACCTCCGCGATGGCCACAGCCAATGGGGCGGGCCCTGGTGGGTCGCGAAGAACCTCTTACGCAAACCGGGCGGCGGACTCGAGCCGGGCGACAAGTTCTTCCCCTACCGCGGCGTGCCCAACTTCTTTTTGCACGTCTTCCGCGCCGGCGAGCTGCGGGCAGACCTCCGCTCGGCGGACCTGCGTGTCACGCGGTGGATACCCCTGGAGGTCCGCCGCCGTCACGCCCTGCCGGCGCCGTGGTTCTTACCAAAGCTCCGGGCCAACGGCTGGATCGTTGTGTGCCAAGCTTAGCCCCGCTTGCCCAGCGTAGCCGTCGGCGCCCCGCGGCGCCGTTGCCCGCCCGCCCGCCGCCGGCGACAATGAAATGGCGTCCTGATAACTGACCACTGCCGACTGCCAACCGATGCCCAACCAACTCACCGTTCCTAAATTCGCCGCCATGAAGGCCGAGGGGCGGAAGATCACCATGCTCACGGCGTACGACTACACGATGGCCAAGATGGTCGATGCGTGCGGCGTGGAAGGCATCCTTGTCGGCGACAGCCTATCGATGGTCGTGCAGGGACACGAGAACACGCTGCCGGTATCGCTCGACGAGATGATCTACCACGCCGAGATGGTCGGCCGTGCGGTCGAGAACGCGCTCGTCGTTGCCGACCTCCCCTTCCCGAGCTACCACCTCGGCCCACACAAGGCGATCGAGAACGCCGGCCGGATCCTCAAGCAAACACGCTGCCAAGCGGTCAAGCTGGAAGGGGGCGCCGACCAGTCCGGCACCATCGCCGCGCTGGTGTCGGCGGGCATACCGGTCATGGCCCACGTCGGATTGCGGCCTCAGAGCATCCACCAACTCGGCGGCTACCGGGTGCAGCGCGACCGCAAGCAGCTGATGGCCGACGCCCAGGCCGCCGAGCACGCGGGGGCCTTCGCCGTGGTATTGGAGTGCATCCCCAGCGAGATCGCCGTGGCGATCACCAAGAAGCTGACGATCCCCACGATCGGCATCGGCGCCGGCCCGGAATGCGATGGCCAGGTCTTGGTGGTGAACGACGTGCTCGGAATGACCTCGGGCTACGTCCCCAAATTCGTCAAAGCGTACGCCGACGTGAAGAGCGCTGTCGCCACGGCGGTCGAGGCGTTCCGAGATGAGGTCCGCGATGGCAAATTCCCCACTGCCGAGCAGGGGTATCAGTAGCCGACCCGGAGTTGCGACACTGTCTTGTTTCCGGCCACCGCGTACAATGCACACGGACTTAAACGTTCACTCATGCGGAGCCGGCGGTCATGGACAACCTGCTTGAACAAGTCAAACGCGCCCGCGGAAAGATGACCCGCGATCTGCTCCTCTCGCAAGTCGGGTGGTGGCTGTTCGGGGCCCTCGTTGTGGCGGCGTTGGCGATCGCGGCGCCGAAGGTGTTTGCCATCCCCGGGCTACCCCAGCGGTGGGCGGAGATGTGGCTCAGCGGCGCCGCGGCGGTGGGCCTCTTTGGCGCCGGCATCACGACCTACTTGTGTCGTAGCGGCGCGATGGACGCCGCGGTCGAGATCGATCGCCGGTTCGGCCTGCGCGAACGGGTCGCGAGCAGCCTTTCGCTGCCGGAAGCGGAACACGAGTCGGAGGTCGGCCTGGCCCTGATTAACGACGCGGCGCGGAGCGTGGAGCGGATTGACGTCAGCGACGAGTTCCCGGTCCGCGTCGGCCGGCCGGCGTGGCTGCCCCTCGTTCCGGCGGTCGTGGCGTTTGCGCTGATGACGCTCGTCGGCGACCGCGAGCCCGCCGCGGCGACCACCCGACCGCCGGCGGCCGCCAACGCTCAGCAGGTCAAGAAGTCGACCGAGGCGCTCCGCAAGAAGATCGAGAAGAAGATCAAAGAAGCGGAAGACAAGGAAAAACTCAAGGACGCAACCAACCTTCTCAGAGAGGTTAAGCGCGGCGTTGAGGAGGTCGAGCGGAAGAAGGACGCCGGCCGCAAGCAGACCGCGGTCAAGCTGAACGACTTGGCGAAGCAACTGGAGGACCGCAAGAAACAACTCGGCGGTTCCAAGGCGATCGAGAACGAACTCAAGAAGCTCAAGAACTTTGGCAAGGGCCCCGCCGAGAAAGCCGCCGAGGCGATGAAGCAGGGCAACTTCGACAAAGCCCTCAAAGAAATCGAGCGGATGATGAAGCAGCTCGCCGAAGGCAAGATGCCTTCGGAGGAGCAACAAAAACTGGGCGAGCAGCTCGGCAAAATGAAGGAGCAACTCGAGAAGGCGGTCAACGCCCAGAAGCAGGCCGCCGAAGACCTGCAAAAGCAGATCGAGCAACAGCAACGCAAGGGCAACAACAAAGAGGCCCAGAAGCTCCAGCAGAAGCTCGACCAGATGCAGCAGCAACAGCAGCAGATGGACAAGCTTCAAGAACTCGCCAACAAGATGGGGCAGGCGCAGAAGGCCATGGAGAACGGTGACCAGCAGGCCGCGGCCGACGCCATGCAGCAGATGAGCGACCAGCTCGATCAGATGCAGCAAGAGATCGACGAGATGGAGATGCTCTCAGACGCCCAGGACCAAATCGAAATGGCCAAGCAGGCGATGGGCTGCCAAGACTGCCAGGGGGGCGGCCAGGGGCAGCAAGCGGGCGGAGGCCAACGGCAAGGTAAGGGCGAAGGCCAAGGGATGGGCAAGGGCCAGGGCGCCGGCCCGCGGCCGGACGAGAAGAACGACACGCGCATGCGGGACAGCCGCGTCAGACAGAACCCGGGGGCCGGCTCCTCGACGTTCGGCGGGCTGGTCAAGGGGCCGCAGAAGAAGGGGGACGTCCGCGAAACGCTGAAGGAGGCGCTTGCCCCCAGCGAGGTCGCCGAAGCCGAGGCGGTCGATGACGAGCGCCTGCCGCGGGCGCGGCGCGAGCACGTCGAGGAATACTTCAAAAAACTCCGCGACAAGCTCTAAACCGCGTGCACGAGCTGCGGGTTGGAATGCCATGCGTAGGCGCACCGGCAAGGGCTGCTTAAGATACCTAGGTTAACGTGGCGTAAGCCGCGAGCCCCTTTGAGCCGCTCCTACCAACCGTGTCGCCCCCTGCCTCGTGGCGCTCCGCTCTTCTCCTGTCGGTCCGGAATGGCGTCGGCGTGCGCTTGGCGCGCTGCTAGCGGTCGTGCTTGGTTTGGCTGAGAGCGTCGATGCTGCGGAACAGGCCACCGAGGATCAGGCGGCACTAGCGGCAGACCTCACCGCCGCGGGCGAGGCCTTCACCCCGGCACTGGCGGAACGCCTCGAATCGGCGCGGCGCGACCTCGCCGCGGCCGCTGCAGCACTGGAGCGGGCCCTCGTGCCCGGCAGCCCGCGGGGCGAGGCGTGGAAGGCCTATCTTTTCTGGCCTGCCTTCCAGCGGCAACTCGCACCGGGCGCCGCACTCGAATTCACCGCTCTGCGTGCCACGCTGGACCGATTGACAAACGGCGAGCGTGGGCTTGAGCGGCCGGAGTTCCAAGCAGTTGCCGCGGCGATCCGGCGGCTCATCGCGATCGGGCGAATCGAGCGGGTCCGCGACCCGCAGGCTTACCTCGCGCAGCAGGCCGAGCGCCTCGCGATGCTACTCGGGCGGGACCCGACGGCGAGCGATCCTAGGGCGAGCTACCAGATTGAGCAGCGGCTGGCATTGTTCGACGACCTCCGACTGATGCCCGACGTCGGCGCACGGTTGGAAGGACGCCTGGTGCACCTCAACATCCACGGCGACGCTTCGGAACGGCTACTCGACCTGCTAGCCAGGCGGCCGGTCGGCGACACGCGACCGATTGACGACACCATCCTCGGCACGCAGATCACCGGCGCCGGCATCACGACGGGCCAAATCTCGTTGGACCTCATCCCCTCTGGGCGGGTGGCTCGCCTGCGGTTCCTGCTTGCCGGCAACGTCGCCTCGGAAACGTGCGGCGTCAACGGCCCGGTTTCGATCCGCAGCCGCGGCGACACCGCCTTCCGAGGCGCCAAGACGGTCGACGTCACCGACGACGCCTTCACCGTTCTCGCCGCGGACTTGACCGCCACAACCGCTTCGCGGACACGCTCGATCAGCAAGCGTGGAAGCCGGCTCGGCAAGCGGATTGTCGAGGCGATCGCCCACCGCAAAGTCGAAGAGGCTCGCGCTCAAGCCAACGCGATCGCCTCTCAACGGGCGGACGACCAGATTACCGGCGAGTTCGACTCCCAGGTGCTCGACGAGGTCCGAGAGGCCCGCCGGCAGTACGACGACTTGCTGATGCGCCCGCTGGCCCGCCGGGCGGCGCGGCCCCGGCGAATCGCGATGTCAACGGCCGACGAGCGCTTGTTTGTCTCGGCGGCGCTGGCAAGCCCCCGGCAACTCGGCGCCGCCACGCCGCCGCCGGCGCCTTTGCCCGGCGATCTGTCGCTGCGCGTGCATCAGTCCGCGCTGAACAACCTCGCCGACGCCTTCCTCGGCGGCGCGACGATCCGCCAGCGGACCGCCGACGGGCCGATCGAGATCGACGCCGTGCTGCCGCACCAACTCCGCAAGGAGCTAGCGCTGCGCCCGGACTACCGCAAACCAGCCGGGGCGCCGTTCAGACCGTGGTCGGTGACGCTGCGACGTGAGCGACCGATCTCGTTTACTGTCGATAGCGGACTGCTGACCGCACTGGTGCACGCGACCAGCATCGAGTCGGGCCGGGACCGCTACGCCGGTTGGGACATCCAGATTGTCCACCGCCTTGCCCGCGACGGCGTAGGCTGGTGCGCCGAGCGCGTTGGCGAACTCGACGTCCTGCCGACGAGTTTCGATCCGGCCGTCCCAGGGGCCCGCATCGGTACCCGGCAGCGTGCGCTGCGGCGTAATCTCGCGAAGCAGCTCACGGCGCGGCTCGAGGCCCAACCGGGCGTTGACCGCCGGCCCAGGATCGGCCCTTTCCGGCTGGATCGACTCTCAAAGCCCGGGCTCAACCGGCTGGTCGTCCAAGCCGCCAGCCTAGCAGGCGG
>JBCCZD010000163.1:0-9221 GCA_039188275.1 Planctomycetota bacterium | reverse complement strand
CGGGGCGCCCGGCTGGGCTTCCGACTGGCTGCCGGCTACGATGATGCCCATCGTGGCGGGCGGCTGGAGCCAAACCCACACGGTGACCGCCCACTCGGCCAACGGCTCGTTACTCGTAGGCCTGCTGGCGGGGTTAACCGCACTGGCTTGGCCGGCAGAGGCGCGGCAGGCATCGCCCGAGCGCTCGGCAACCTCGGCCAGACCTCGGCCGCCACGCATGGAGAACTTACCCGTATCATGAGCACCGGCGCCACGACCCTTTCGAACCCCGATCGCGCCGCGGCGGCCGTTGCCCAAACGGCGTCGTCCGCCGGGATGCAGGCCAAACTGGCCGACTACGCGGAACTCGCCAAGCCTCGGATTACTGTCCTCGAGTTGGTGACGGTAGTCGCCGCGATGCAGCTTGCGGTCGCCGCCACCGGCGCCTCGTGGGAACCGGCTTCGCTGGTTGCGATGATGCTCGGGACGACGCTGCTAGCCGCCAGCGCGAACACGCTGAACCAGTACCTCGAAGTCCGGCACGACCGCGTCATGAAGCGGACCGCCGACCGACCTCTCCCCACAGGCCGGATGCAGCGTGGCGAGGCGGCCGCTTTCGGCATCGCCTCGGTAGCCGTTGGCGTGACGCTCCTCACCTTCGGCGTCAACGGCGTGACGGCGGGTCTTGGACTGCTCTGCTGGTTCCTCTACGTCGCGGTCTACACGCCGATGAAGCGGGTCTCGCCCTGGAACACGTTTGTTGGCGCCGTGAGCGGGGCGATCCCGATCGTCATGGGCTGGACCGCCGGTGGCGGCCCGCTCGACCTCGCGGCGGCCGGGTTGTTCGCGGTGCTGTTCTGTTGGCAGTACCCGCACTTCATGGCGATCGCCTGGCTCTGCCGAGAAGACTACGCCGCGGCCGGCTACAAGATGACGACCGTTGTCGAGCCGACCGGCCGCCGGGCCGGGGCGCACGCGATGGTGGGCGCCGCGTTGCTGGCGCCCGCGTCGCTGCTGCCGGCGATCGCGTTGAGCAGCACGGGGGCGGTGTTCTACGCCTGCGCGGTGCTGGTGCTCGCGGCGGCCCTGTTCTACGTCGCCGCACGCTTCTACCAGAATCGCTGCGACGCGACCGCCCGCAAGCTGCTACGCGGAAGCCTGATCTACCTGCCGGTCTGGATGCTGCTGCTCGTGCTCTGCCTACCGTGACCGTCGCGGTGCGGTGAGCGCCATCGGCCGACGCCGGCCGCTCACGCCCAGCTCCAGCCGCCGCCCACCTAACGCCAACGCTTCGCCCCGATGCCAGCGATCCGCCTGAGCGACGTCCGGTACCGCTACGGCGACCGCGAGGCGATCCGCGGGCTATCGCTTGACGTGACCGAGGGTGAGGCCTTCGTTCTGCTCGGCCCAAACGGCAGCGGCAAGACGACGTTGTTCCGCCTGCTCTCGACCCTCGCGCCGCCGCAGGAGGGGCGGTTTGAACTGTTCGGGCACGACCTGCGCCGCGACCCCGACGCGGTTCGGTCGCTGCTGGGCGTCGTCTTCCAGGCGCCGAGCCTCGACAAGAAGCTAACCGTCGCCGAGAACCTGCTCTGCCACGGCCGACTGTATGGACTCGCGGGCACGGAGCTTAAGGAACGTGTCTCCGCGATGCTCGAGCGGGTCGGCCTCGCCGACCGGGCGAAGGAAGCGGTCGACACCCTTTCCGGCGGGCTCCGCCGGCGGGTCGAGCTCGCCAAAGGGTTGCTGCACAAGCCCCGGCTGCTTCTGCTCGACGAGCCGTCCACCGGCCTCGACCCGGCCGCGCGCAGCGACCTTTGGCGTTACCTGATGCGGGTCCGTGAAGAGCAGGGCGTCACGATCCTGGCCACGACGCACCTGCTGGAAGAGGCCGATCGGGCCGACCGCATTGCGATCATGCACCGGGGCGAACTCGCCGCGCTCGACACGCCGGCCAACCTGCAGGCTTCGGTCGGCGGAGACGCGATCACCATCCGCACCAAAGAGCCCGCGCTGCTGGCGGCGGGCATCAACGGCCGATGGCCCGCGGCGGCCGAGGTTCTCGACGGCGCCGTGCGGCTAGAGCAGCAGAACGGCGCGGAGTGGGCGCCGAGGCTGTTCGAGTCCTTCGGCGAGCAGATCGACGAGCTCACCATCGGCAAACCAACGCTCGAAGACGTCTTCATCGCCCGGACCGGGCACCGTTTTTTTGGCGGCAATGACTAGGATTCCGCGTTCGATTCGTCAACGACTCCATGACCAGCACCACCGCCCCGCCCCTGCCCGTCGTCTTTACGCTCGCTTGGCGAGAGCTGGCTCGGTTCTTCCGCCAGCGGAACCGGGTGATCGGCGCTCTTGTGCAGCCGATCTTGTTCTGGCTGCTGTTTAGCGAAGGCCTTGGGCAGGAGGCCGGCTACGCCCGGTTCTTCCCGGGGACGATGGTGATGATCCTCCTATTCACCGCCATCTTCGCCACGATCTCGATCATCGAGGACCGCAACGAGGGCTTCTTGCAGGGCGTGCTCGTGGCGCCGATCCCGCGGTGGGCGATGGTGCTCGGCAAGGTGCTCGGCGGCGCAGCGATCGCGATGATCCAGGCGAGCGTGTTCCTCGCGCTAGGCTGGTTCTCGGTGGCCGACGTGAGCCCGTCGCCGCTTGGCGCCCTGGCGGCGGTCGTGCTATCGGCCTGTTTGGCGGTTGCGCTGACGGGGCTTGGCTTCCTGATTGCTTGGCGCATGGAGTCGACGCAAGGCTTCCACGCCATCATGAGCGTCTTCCTCCTGCCGATGTGGTTCCTCTCCACGGCGTTCTTCCCGCAAGACGCCGACGGCATCGCCGGCACGCTCGTGCGGCTCAACCCGCTCAGCTTCGGCGTCGCCGGGCTGCGGCAGTACCTTCAGCCGGACGACCTGATCGAAGGCCTGCCGACGCACGCGACCTGCTGGGCGGTGACCGTGGGGTTTGCGTTGGTGATGATGGTCGCTTGCTGGCGAGTCGCCGGCACGCGGACCCGGGGAGACTTCGTCTCGTGACGCTCAGTACACTCGGCTCGATTGGCCTTCTCAGCACCCCGCCCCTACTGGCCGCCGCGCACCCGATCGTCCACGTCAATGCCGGCTTGAACACGCTGGCCACGTTGTGCCTGATCGCCGGCTGGGTGCTCATTAAGCGGGGCAAGGAGCGGGCCCACCAGAAAGCGATGGCCGGCGCCCTGGCCGCGTCGGTCGCCTTCTTGGCGTGCTACTTGTACTATCACTTCGTGGTGAATCTCACCGTCAAGTTCACGCACGAAGGACCCGTGAAGTACGTCTACTGGGCGATCCTGCTTTCGCACGTGCTGCTGGCGATGACGGTCCCGTTCTTCGCGTTGGCCGCTGCCTACTACGGCTGGCGGGCTCTGGAGGGACCGGCGGAGCAATCCCCGCGGATGCGGGCCCGCCACCGGGCGGTCGTCCGATTCGGGTACCCCATTTGGCTCTATGTGTCGGTGACCGGTGTCGTGGTCTACGCGATGCTGTACCACCTCTGGCCGTCGGCGGAGATCTGACGCCCGCCGCAGCCCCCAACAGCCTGCCTTCGGCCGTCGGCCCGCCCCCGGTTTCGCCCGGGCCCTAGCCGGCTGGCGACGAGCGATGCCACGCCGCTTTGTCAGGCGGGTCCGGCGCCCGTATGATGAGGGCTCGCCGGCGAACGCGGTTTTCAGGCGCCTGCGATATCCCCCGCCCCGCCTAGGCGTGCCCGGCGCCGCGAACGTTTTTACCGCCGCCTATGTGGAAGCCGCCACGCCAGACCGACCGGCGCCAATGCCCGGGCGTCCTCGTGGCGTTGTTGTTGCTCTCGCTCACCACTCGTCAGGCCGTATCGCAGCCAGCTGGTGAACGGCCCGCCGTGGCGTCGCAGGCTGAGGTCTTCGAGCCACCGAATCGTATCCGGCGCCGGCTTACGCAACTCGATGCGCTGCTCGCCGCCGAAGCTTCGGCCGAGCGAGCCGGCGAGTCCTGGGCCGAGGCGATCGAACTGCTCCAGTCGCTCACCGCCGAAGAGTCGGCCCGCGTGGCGGTCGTCGAGGCGTCTCCCGGCTACTTCATCTCGCTCGCCGAACACTGCCACACGCTCATCGCGGGCTTGCCCCCCGAAGCTCTCGCTCGGTACCGCGCGGCCGTCGACCCGCAAGCACGCCGGCTGTACGAACAGGGCGTCCAGCGACGCGACGCCGCGTTGCTCGCTCGCGTTGTCGACGAGTCCTTCTGCAGCACCTGGGGCGATGACGCCTTGCTGGCCCTCGGCGAGATGGCGCTCGAACGGGGCGACACCGCAGGGGCTCGCCGCTGCTGGCGGCGGGTCCACCCGCTGCTGTCCGATCCAGGCGGCCGACCGTTGGCGTGGGCTCTCAACGGCGTTGACCTCGCCGAGCACGGCGACACCGTCCTTAGGCGTCTGGAAGCAACGCCCCGAGTCGGCGGCTGGCTCGTCTACCCCGATAGCGACCTGCCGATCGCCGACCTCCTCACAAGGATGGCGGTCGCGGCGATCATTGCCGGCGATCCCGCGACAGCGCGACGCGAGATCGCGTGGCTGCGTACGGTTTCTCCCGGCGCCGAGGGGCTGCTCGCGGGCCGGCGCGCGCCGCTTGCCGATGCCTTGCGCAGCCTGCTCGATGCGGAGGCGGACGGCGGCGCGCTCCCGTCTGCCGAAAAGACCGGCCCGCTGATCGGCCGGCTCTGGCCCCACCCGCGGCCGCTGGACCGACGCCAAGCCGTGCGGCTCATGCCCGACCCCTTCGGCAGACTGCGGCGGCAGCCGATCGACGTCGACGACTCGCCCCCAACCGTCACCGCCGCCGCATGGGGCCGTTCCGTGGTGCTGCGCGACGGCGACGACATCGTTGCCGTCGACCTCTTAACCGGCCTCCCCGCCGTGACGCGTCGTGGCAGCCTCTACCGCGCGTCACGGGGCAACGCGGAGGTTGGCCCGAGGGCCGCGGTCGGCTGGCCCGCGAACGCGTTGCGCCGCAACGGTCTTGGCGGCGGGCCGATGACGGCCGCCGACGCGGCGACCGAACCGGTGACCGTCGTCGGCGACCGGCTGTTCGCCCGCGTGGTCGGCGAGCCGGTCGGCGCCGCCGCCTCCCCGGGAAGCAGGATCCGGGTGATCGGCCGCGACCTTGCTCGGCAGAACCTGGCGGTGCTGGAACTTAAGCCGCCCGACGAGCCCTGGTCGTTTGGCGGGCCGCCGGTTGTGGTCGGCGATCGGCTCTACATTGCGGTCGTGGCGGCCGATGTCCGCCCGCGGGTCGGCGTCGCCTGCTACTCGTCGGTCAGTGGTCGGGCCGTTTGGCAGACGCCGATCGCCAGCGGCCAGCCGCCCTCGGGCGCCGACGATGGCGGGCCGCCCGCCTACGCCGTGGTCCCGGGCGGTGACGCCATTTACCTGAACACCAATTTGGGCGTCGTCGCGGCGCTCGAAGCGTTTGACGGCGCGGTCCGTTGGGTTTCGCGCTACCGGCAGACCGTTAACGCCGAGGCCGGGGGTCGCGCTACCGCCGACACCGCGCCGCGGTGCGCGGTGCTTGGCGACCGCCTCTACGCGGCGCCCCGGGATGCCGACCACTCGTTCGCCTTCGACACGGCGACGGGCCGCCCCCTCTGGCAGTCCGCCTCATCGACCGGCGGAGCGGCGCTGCTCGGCGTCGACCGCGGCGTCTTGGTCCTCGCCGGCCGCCGAGTCACGGGCATCGACGCCGATGACGGCGCCCTCCGCTACCGTTGGCCCGAGAGCCTCAAGGCGGGCCTCCGCGGCATGGGCCGCGGCTGCCTGGTCGACGGCGAGGTCTTCTGGCCCACCCGCGGCCGGTTGTTCGTGCTCGACGCGGTGACGGGCGCCCCCCCGCGCGGGTCGGTCGACGTCGCCGACCTCGGCGGGTCGGGCGTCAACGTAACCCCGGCGGCCGGCTGCCTGATCGTCGCCGGCGCCGACGCGGTCACCGTCCTCGGCCCCATCGACCGCGAGCAAACCGACCTCGGCCCCCGCCTCTCGCAAGCGACCCGCCCCGACGAGACGCTCGCCGCCCGCCAACAGCCACTCACCAACAGCCAGTAGCCCCGGTCATGCAAGACTCCGACATCGAAGCGATCCAGAAACTCGGCGACGCCAAGCAACGGCTCGCCGCCGAACTCGGCAAGGTGATCGTTGGCCAGCAGGAGGTGGTCGACCAACTGCTGATGGCCCTCTTCGCCCGCGGCCACTGCCTGCTGGTCGGCGTGCCGGGCCTGGCCAAGACGCTGTTGATTCGCTCGCTGGCCGACGCTTTGGCTTTGGACTTCAACCGCGTGCAGTTCACGCCCGACCTGATGCCGTCGGACATCACCGGCACCGAGCTGATGCAGGAGGACAAGGCGACCGGCACGCGGGCGTTCAAGTTCGTCCCCGGGCCGCTGTTCGCCAACATCGTCCTCGCCGACGAGATCAACCGGACGCCGCCCAAGACGCAGGCCGCGCTGCTCGAAGCGATGCAGGAGAAGCAGGTCACCGTCGGCGGCGAGCGGCGGCCGCTGCCCGACCCGTTCTTCGTGCTCGCGACACAAAACCCGATCGAGCAGGAGGGGACCTACCCGCTGCCCGAGGCGCAGCTCGACCGGTTCATGTTCATGGTCGAGGTCGACTACCCGACCGCCGACGAAGAGCTGGCGATCGTCAAGGCGACCACGGCCGATGTCGAGACGAGCATCTCCGCGACGCTCTCCGCCGCCGAGATCCAGGCGATGAGCCACCTCGTCCGCCGCGTGCCGATTGCCGACCACCTGGCAAAGTACGCGATCGAACTGGTCCGGCAGACACGCGTCCGCAAGGAGAGTGTCCCCGAAATCGTGGAACAGTACGTCAACTGGGGCGCCGGCCCGCGGGCGAGCCAGTTCCTGGTGCTGGCGGCCAAGAGCCGCGCGGCCCTAGCCGGCCGCCACTGCGTCGAAGCGGACGACCTCCGCGCCGTCGCCAAGCCGGTCCTCCGCCACCGCATCGTCACCAACTTCAACGCCGAAGCGGACGGCGTGACGGCGGATGATGTCGTCGCGGCGTTGGTGGAAAAGACGGCGATCGAGGCGGCGGCTTGATTATCGACAGGATAACAGGATGGGCCGGATTAACCGGATACACTTCGCCTGAAATCAATCCTGTTAATCCGGCCGATCCTGTCATCCAGTCCATCGTTCGTGTCTATGCCCAACCTCCTCCACCCACAAACGCTTGCGAAGCTCAAGGGCCTGCGGCTACGCGCTCGGCACATCGTCGAGGGGTACGTCGCGGGGCTGCACCGGAGCCCGTTTCAAGGCTTCTCGGTCGAGTTCGCCGAGCACCGGGAGTACGCGCCCGGGGACGACCTCAAGCACGTCGACTGGAAGGTGCTGGGCAAGACCGACCGGGTCTACCTCAAGCAGTACGAGGAGGAGACGAATCTCATCGGCTACTTGGTGCTCGATGTTTCGGAGAGCATGCAGTACGGAGGCGCTGGGGGCTCGACGCTGGGGGCTGGGGAAACGCAAGCGGCTCTTTCAAAGCTGGAGTACGCCCAGACCGCGGCGGCCGCCTTGGCGTACCTCATCCTGCAGCAGCAGGACAGCGTGGGGCTGGCGACGTTTGACAGCGAGGTGCGGCGTGTCGTCCGGCCCAGCGCCAGTGCGTCGACGCTGGGCCAGCTGATCCGCGTCATGGAAGAATCGACGGGCGCCGAGAAGACCGCCACGGGGCCGATCTTCCACGACCTGGCCGAGCGGTTCACGCGGCGGGGCGTCGTCGTGATCCTCAGCGACCTGTTCGACGACCCCGAGCCGATGCTCGCCGGGCTCAAGCACTTCCGCAGCCGCCGGCACGACGTGGTGGTGATGCACGTCATGGACCCGGCGGAGATCGACTTCGACTTCCAGCAGCCGACGCTCTTCAAGGGCCTCGAAGCGGCGGGCGACCTGCTCGTTGAGCCGGCCCGCCTGCGCTCGGCGTACCAGGCGGAGGTCAACGCGTTCCTCAAGCAAGTCGCCACCGGCTGCCGCAGCCAGGGCGCCGATTACCTGCTGCTGAGGACTGACCAGCCGATGGACGCGGTGCTGGCCCGGTGGCTCGCGCATCGGCAGCGGAAGGTGCGGTAGGGAGATGAAGGAGATGACGCTGGGGATAAAGGGGATGGTCGCTCGACGGGGTGCGGTCTGATCGAGCTAAACAAGCTGGTCTACTACTCTTTATCACAAAAGACAGATTGCGCACGAGCCGTTGGACGCTCAGGACAAGCTGCCATCCCCCTTATCTCTCCTCGAATGATCCTCCACGTCGCTCAAGCTTGAATCCACAACCACGCCTCGCCCGTTGTTAAGTCCACCCCCCTATCTCCTCGCCTTCGGATTCGCCAACGCCGCCGTGCTCGGCTGGCTCGCGGCGGCGGCGGCGCCGATCTTGATCCACCTCTGGATGAAACGCGTCCACCGCGAGACGCCGTGGGCGGCGGTGCGTTTCTTGCAGGCGGCGGTCAAGCGGCACTCGCGGCGGCTGCGGCTGCAGGAGTGGCTGCTGCTGGCGATCCGCACGGCGATCATCCTGCTGGTGGTGCTCGCGGCGTCGAAGCCCGTGCTCGAAACGCTCGGCGGGCTGCTGGGCCCCGGCGTGCGGACGCACCGCGTGCTGGTGATCGACGCGTCGATGTCGATGCGGTACCAACACGAAGACGGGGTCACGCTGCTCGATCGGGCGAAGCGGCTCGCGAAGGAGGTCGTCGAGGGGGCCGGCCCCGGCGACCAGTTCTCGCTCTGCCTGATGACCGGCAAGCCGTCGGCGCCGGTCGCCTCGGCGACGGTCGACGCGGCGGCCGTGCTGGCGGCGATCGACGCCACCGGCCCGACCGACACCGCCTCGGACCTGCCGGCGACGCTGGCCGTCGTCGAGGCGGTCGTCTCCGCGGCGGCCGACGGCCCCTCCCCAGCGGACCGGCGCGAGGTCGTCTTTCTGTCCGACTTGACGCGTAGCGCGTGGGAGCCGCTGACCGCCTCCGGTGAAGGAGCGGCGGCTGCGCCGCTGTTGGGCGAGCTCGCCGGGCGGGCGGCGTTGTCGCTAATCGACGTGGGCGTTGCCTCGGCGCCCAACGCGGCGGTGATCGACGCCCGCGTCACCAGCGGAGCCCCGACGCTGCGGGAGCCGGTCCGCGTCGCCGGCCGTGTGCAAGCCTTCGGCGCCGGGTCGAGCGAGGCGCGGGTCGAGCTGGT
>JBCCZD010000162.1:0-9261 GCA_039188275.1 Planctomycetota bacterium | reverse complement strand
CCCCAATTCCCGTGGTATCAACCGAAGGCATTCTGGTCTACGAGTACCTGGAGGTTGACTTTCTCCCGTTTGCTGAGCGGACAAAAGCAGCCTTCAAGCAGACGCTCTCGGGCTTTGCCGACACCACGACGTGGCTGGTCGTCGCCGCGTTCTTGATCGCCGGGGCGATGGTCCGCAGTGGGTTGGGGCGGCGGTTGGCGTTGACGCTCATCGGCCGGCTGGGCGGGACGACGCTCGGCTTGGGGTACGGCGTCGCGGCGGCGGAGTTGGTGCTGGGGCCCTTTGTCCCGTCGAACACGGCCCGCGGCGGCGGCGTCATGGCGCCGATTGTTGATTCGCTGTCGAAGGCGATCGGCGACGAGGCCGGCCATGAAACCGACGCGAAGCGAAACCGGTCCGACGAGTACCTCGTCCTCGTCGGCGCCCACACCAACCTGGTCGTCGCCGCCATGTTCCTCACCGGCATGGCGGCCAACCCGCTGGTCAGCAAGGCGGCGGCCGACGTGCTGGGCTTCGAGTTCGGTTGGGGCAGGTGGCTGATGGGCAGCGTCGTGCCGGGCTTGGCGAGCCTGGCCCTCGTGCCCTTCTTGCTCTACACGGTCTGCCGGCCCGATGCCGCCGCCGGCGCCGCCCGCGCCGAAGCCCGCGAAGAGCTCGCCGCGATGGGCGCTTGGTCCGCCAAGCAGGCGACGCTCGCCGCGGTGCTGGTCGGCATGCTCGCGCTGTGGGCGACCGGCCCGCTGCAAGTGGCGTGGATTGGCTACAAGCTGCCGACGGCGCTGGTCGCCCTCGGCGGCGTTGTGCTGCTGGTGGTGCTTGGGGTCGAGCAGTGGCGCGACGTGACCGGCAACGCCGCGGCGTGGGACACGCTCATCTGGCTCGGCGGGTTGATCACGATGGCGGGCGCCCTCCGCGACACCGGGTTTACGCGCTGGTTCGCCACGTCAGCCGGCGGGTTCGTTGAAGGTTGGCCCGCTCTCTCCACCGCCGTGGCGCTCGCGTTGGTCTATTTCTACTCGATGTACGCCTTCAGCATGCTGACGGGCCACATCCTGGCGCTGGCCGGCGCGTTCTTCGCCGTCGGCCTGGCAGCCGGCGCCCCGCCGCTGCTGCTCGTGCCGCTCGTGGCGTACTTCTCGAACCTGTGCGGCTGCCTGACCAACTACTCAAGCGGGCCGATCGTCATCTACTTCGGCTTGGGCTACGTGCCCGTCGGTCGGTGGTTTCGTGTCGGGCTGATCGTGTCGGTTGCCCACCTAGTGGTGTGGCTGGGCGTAGGCCTGCTGTGGTGGAAAGTGCTGGGCTGGTGGTAGCCGGGGTCGCCGGCTTCTTCGAGAGAGTCAGGCCTTCGGGGTAAGCGCGGCATTGCGGCACTGCAACAACTCGGCCGCGATGCTCACGGCGATGTCACCCGGGTGGTTGCCGCCGATCGGCAGGCCGATGGGGCAGCGGAACGCTTCGGCGCGGTCGGGCGCGACGCCCGCCTCGACGAGCTCGCGCGAGAGCACCTTCCGTTTCGCCCGGCTGCCGATCACGCCCAGGTAAGCCGGCGCCGGGTCGCGTTTGAGGATCGCTTCGAGCACGGGGCGGTCGGTCCGGTGGCCCATCGTCATGCAGACGACGCAGTCGTCTGGCCGGAGCCGGCCCGCGAAGTCGCGGGGCTCGGCGAGGGCGTGGGGGGTAAGCCGCGGCCCGTCGGGCAGGCGGCCGAGCCACTCCGGACGCGGGTCGACGCACTCGACGCGGCAGTCGAGCTGCAGCAGCACCCGAACCAGCGCCTGAGCGACGTGCCCGGCGCCGAACACCACAACGCGCCACGGCCGGACGTTGTACGCCTCGAAGAAGAGCTTCACCACGCCGCCGCACGTCATGCCGACGTCCCGTTGCAGATTCCACTCGACCAGCCGCGACGCGTCGCCGCCGGCGAGCATCGCCTGGGCGGCTTCAATCGCCTGGTTCTCGACGCGCCCGCCGCCCACGGTGCCCAGCGCCAATCCGCCCGCGTCCACCAACATCTTCGAACCCGTGTCCGTCGGCGTGCTGCCGATCGCTTCGACAAGCGTGACCGAGACGAACGGCCGCCCCGACGCTGAGAGTTCGGCGAGGCGTTCGATGAATCCGTGGGGAGCAGGCATAGCCGATGGAGTCTGACCGACGAGTCGTTGCGGGGAGGCTACGTCGTTGCTCCTTCGGCAACGCCCGCGGCGGCGCGGCTCGCGTCAGCGAGCGTCAGGCAGCGCAGCAACTCTTCGCCGGTTGCCGGTAGGGTAAGGGCCCGCGAGGCTTCGTGCGACACGCACGACAACGCGTGCCGGGCCGCGCACCAGACGCTGATCGCGTGCATCAACGGCGGCTCGCCGACCGCCTTGCTGCGGCGGATGTTCTGGGTGTTGTCGTCGTTGGGGAACATCTCGCAGTTGAAGACGCGGGGGACGTCGGTAACGGCGGGGATCTTGTAAGTCGTCGGCGAGTGGCTCAGCAGCACGCCGCGGTCGTCGTACACCAGGCACTCGCCGGTCACCCAGCCCATGCCCTGGATGAACCCGCCGACGACCTGGCCGCGGTCGACGCCGGGGTTGATGCTCTTGCCGATGTCGATCAACACGTCGGCGCGGGTGACGGTTAGCTCGCCGGTGAAGCGGTCGATCCTCACCTCCGCCGCCGCCGCGCCCTGCGTGTAGTAGAAGAACGGGGCGCCGCGGCCGGTCTCGCGGTTGTAGTCGACGCCGGGCGTCGCGAAGAAGCCGCGGGCGCCGAGGTCGATCCGATCCCGGCGGGCTCGGTCGCACAGGTCGCCAAACTCGATCCGCTGGTCGCCGTTGCGGCGGTCGAAGGCCCATCCTTCGTCGAAGGCGACGTGCGCGGGCGACTCGGTAAGCCCTAGCTCGGTCGACGCGAACAACCGCGCGGCGTAGCTGGCCAAGCGGTCCTTGATCTGACGGCACGCGTCGAGCGCCGCGGCGCCGTTGAGGTCGGTGCCCGCCGAGGCGGCGGTCGGCGAAGTGTTGTTGCTCTTCTCGGTCGACGTCGGCATGACCCGGACACGGCCGACGCCGAGGGCGAACTCGTCGGCGACGAGCTGGCGGATCTTGGTGTTGAGCCCCTGCCCCATCTCGGTCCCCCCGGTGGAGACCTGCACCGAACCGTCGGTGTAGACGTTCACCAGGGCGTTCGCCTGATTGAGGAACTTGGTCGTGAAAGAAATGCCGAACTTCACGGGCGTGAGCGCCAGGCCGCGGAACCAGAGCGGGTCCGACCGGTTTGTGCGCTCGATCTCGGCTAGCCTCTCTCGGTAGCTGCACCGCTTGGCCAGCGATTCGGTGATCTCCGGCAGGTGGTTCTTGATGAAGGTCTGCCCGTACGGCGTGACGTCCCGTTGACCGACACCGTAGAGGTTGCGTTGCCGAACGGTGAGAGCATCGACCCGAGGCGGGGCGTGGCCGTTTAACGCGTGGCCGTTTTTGTTGTGGCCATTCGAGGCGGCGCTGTCCGTCGTGTGCCGGGCCGCGGGCGCGGGCGAGAGGTACTCGGCGATCGCCTGCGTCACGCTCTCGATGCACGCCATCCCCTGGGGGCCGCCGAAGCCCCGAAAGGCGGTGTTGGGCGGGTAGTTTGTTCGGCAGACGCGGCCGTTGATCTCGATGTCGGGGATGAAGTACCCGTTCTCCGCGTGAAGCATCGACCGCTCCATCACGGAGGTCGAAAGGTCGGCCGAGGCGCCGCCATCGGAGTAGAAATTCACGCGGTAAGCGGAGATGCGGCCGTCGTCGCCGAACCCGACCTCCCACTCGGTGCGGTAGCGGTGCCGCTTGCCGGTGATCCGCATGTCGTCGTCCTTGCTGTAGGCGAGCCGGCACGAACGACCGGTTTTCGCCGCGGCGAGCGCCGCGAAGATAGCGGGCAACGCGGCTTGCGTCTCTTTGCCGCCGAATGCCCCGCCCATCCGTTGGCAGACGCACACCACCTCGTGCATGCCGACGCCGAGGGCCTCGGAAACGACGTGCTGGATCTCGGTCGTGCTCTGCGTCGACGAGTGGACGACGATCTGCCCCTCCTCGCCGGGGTAGGCGAGCGCGGCCTGCGACTCGAGGTAGAACTGCTCCTGCCCCAGGTTGTGGAAGACGCCGGACAGCCGGTGCGGCGCTGCTCGCAGAGCGGCGTCGGCGTCTCCGCGGGCGATCTGCCGCGGCGGGCCGATGAACCGCTCGAGTTCGATCGCCCGGTCGATGGTGAGCACCGGGTCCGTCTCGACGAGGTCGACCTGGACCCGTCGGCGGGCCTCAGTGAGCGCGGCTTCGCTCTCGGCGGCGATCAACGCTACAGGCTGACCGACGTACTGAAGTTCCGCGTCGGCGAGCACCGGCTCGTCGCGGATCAGCGGCCCGATCAGGCGCTCGCCGGGGATGTCGCCCGCGGTGAGGATCGCAGCGACGCCCGGCACGCTCTTGGCTTCTTCGACGCCGATCGACGTCACCCGGCCGCTCGCCACGGGGCTGCCGACCAAACCGATGAGCAGCTCGTCCCGCCTTGCCGGCAGGTCGTCGATGTACAACGCGGCGCCGGTTACGTGACCGACGGCCGAGTCGTGCGGGATCGCTTTGCCGACGCTTGCCACGGGGGCTCCTGTTTGGCTGAGATTGAGCGGCGTTCAGGCGGGGGATTGAAAGAGCTCCGCCGTGCGCTCGGCGTAGAATTTGAGCAGCACGTTGCGGGCGAGTTGCAGGCGGTAGTCGGCCGAGCCGCGCACGTCCGAGAGCGGCGTGATCTCTTCCACGGCCGCGTCTCCGGCGGCGAGCATGGTCGCCTCGGTAAATGGCTGGCCCACGAGCATCGACTCGGTCTGCGGTAGCCGCAGTACGGTCGGCCCAACGGCGCCGTACGCGAGGCTCGCCGAGGCGATCGTTTCGCCGTCGAGCGTCATCCGGATCGCCGCGGTGAACGTCGAAATGTCCATGTCCCGCCGCCGCGAGACTTTGGAGAGCTTCAGCAGCTCACCGCCCGCCGGCAGCGGCACAAGCACCTCAGTAAGTAGTTCGTCGGGCCGCAGGTCAATGTCTTTGTAGCCGCGGTAGAAGTCGGTGATCGCGACGGCTCGATTCCCGCCGGAACTCGCCACGACGAGCTGAGCGTCCATGACGTAGAGCAGCGGCAGCGAGTCGGCGATGGGCGACGCGTTCACGATGTTGCCGCCCAGCGTGCCGGCGTGTCGGATCTGGGGCGAGCCGAATACCGACAGGGTCTTGGCGAACTCGGGGAGCTCGCCGCGTGACCAGTCGAGCAAATCGGCCCAAGTCGACAACGCGCCCGCGGCGAGTGTCGGCCCTTGAGACTCGTTGTCGAGGACCGTGAACTCATCGAGCGACGCGACGCGGCTCAAGTCGAGCATCACGCCGGGCAGCGTCTTGCCCTTGTTGCGCTGCACGCCTAGGTCCGTGGCGCCGGCGACCACGCAGCAGCCGGGGTGATCGCTGCGGAAGCGGAGGGCGTCTTCAAGCTCCACCGGGGAGTAGACCCGGCCGCCGCCGGCTGGATCGGCGACGTCGAATGCGCGATCGGCAAGCGGCGCCAGCTCGCCGGCGATCTCTGCAGGCGGGAATCGCGCGTCGAGGCGGCCCGCGTCGGCGCCCCAGGCCTGTTGGCCCGCTTCAACGATCTGCGAGTAGCCCGTGCATCGGCACAGGTTGCCGGTAAGGCCTTCGCAATAGGCTTCTTCGGAGAAGGGTTCACCCGCCCCCGCCTCCGCCAACGCCGTCATCGCCATGACGAAGCCCGGCGTGCAGAAGCCGCACTGCGATCCGTGGCAGTCGACCATCGCTCGCTGCACGGCCGTGAGCTCACCGTCGCCCGACAGGCCGTCAACGGTGACTAAGTGCGCCCCGTCAAGTTGGAAGACGAACTGGATGCATGAGTCGATCGGCTGATACCGCAGGTGTTGCTCACTAGCCAAGCGCCCGACCAAGACCGTGCACGACCCGCAGTCCCCTTCGGCGCAAACGATCTTTGTCCCGACAAGCCCGCAGCGGTGCCGCAGATAGTCGCTAACCGAGAGAACGGCGTCGCCGCCGCAGGCCTCACGGCGCTGACCGTTCAGGTAGAAAACAACACGGTCTCGGGCGCCCGACATGCCACTCGTCCTGGGAAGGCAAACCCCGGGGCGCCGCCGGCGCCTGGGTTGCAGGGTCTCATCTTGGTGTCGCCGCCTTGATTTAATATACTCTTCGATACGCCGGGTGGCAGCGCCGGCCACGCCTGCTCTCTCCTAGACTTTCCCACCTTGCCCGCGCCTCGTCATCGGGGCGCTATTCTCTCATGCCGAATGCGGACGCGCCGACGGACGAAGCTTTCAATGCAGCCACACGGCGGGTGCTCGAGCGCACCAACCGTTTAGCGGCGTGCACCGATCACGACACCGGCTTGAGCCGGCCTTTCTGCTCGCCGGCGATGGATGACGCTCATCGGTTGCTGAGCGGATGGATGACCGTTGGCGGCATGGACGTGCGGGTTGACGCGGCGGGAAACCTCATCGGCCGACGCGGCGCCGACTCGGCGCAGCGGGCGTTGCTCATTGGTTCGCACCTCGACACCGTCGTCAACGCGGGCCGATACGACGGCACGTTGGGCGTGCTGCTCGGTCTGGCGGTCGGCGAGCTGTGCGAACAGGCGGGCCTTGCGCTGCCTTTCTCGCTCGACGTGATCGGCTTTTCCGAGGAAGAGGGCATCCGCTACCAGACGCCGTACATCGGCTCGCGGGCGATCACGGGGGACTTCCGCAGCGGTGACCCGCTTCTGGAGCGCCTCGACAACGATGGCGTGCGGATGGCCGACGCGCTTGCCGCGTTCGGGTGTGACCATCGCGAACTGTCTTCGGCGGCTTATGGGGCTGACGAGGTGGTCGCCTTCGTTGAACCCCACATCGAGCAGGGCCCGGTGCTCGAGCAGCGGGCTTTGCCGCTCGGTGTTGTTCGCGGTGTGGTAGGCCAGACGCGGGCGTATTTCCGGTTCTCGGGCCAAACGGGTCACGCGGGGACGGTGCCGATGGACGCCCGGCTCGACCCGATGCCGGTCGCGGCCCGGTTTGTCGCCGCTGTGGAAGACACCGCTCGGTCACGCGCGGGCACGCTCGCTACGGTCGGCCGGCTCGAGGTCTTCCCGAACGTCGCGAACGTGATCCCCGAAGAAGTCGGTGTTCGCCTCGACCTCCGACACGCCGACGACGCTCAGCGTGAGTCGGCCTTTGTTGACATCCACCGCGCCGCTATGGCGATCGCCGCTGAGCGCGGGATCGAGTGCCGGCTTGAGTGGGTCGAGCAGCAGCCCGCGACGCGTTGCGACCCGGCCCTCGCCGAGACACTGAGCGAGTGCGTCGCCGCCGAAGGCATCAATCCGCTGACGATGACGAGCGGCGCAGGGCACGACGCGGTAGTGATGGCGTCACGCTTCCCGTCGGCTTTGTTGTTCTTGCGGTGCGGTGGCGGGATCAGCCACCACCCCGACGAATCGGTCACCGCCGAAGATATCGGCGTGTCGTTGCGCGTCCTGTGGCGCTTCGTAGCGAGCCTGGCCGGCCGCGAGCCGTCGGCGAAGGCGACCGCGGCAGACCCGGTGTGAGCCCGCCCGGCGTGATGCTGCTCGGTAGCGGGCCGTACGGACTCCGAAGGAGCAAACAGGAATGCAGGCCGAGAGGCGACCGAGCGGCGATACCCGCAGCCGAGTTACGCAGCGTTACGCCTTGATCACGCCCGACACGCACGTCCCGTCGCCGCTGGTCGGGTGGCGATCCGCGTCGGCGGTCGTGCACATCACGCCCGCCATGGGCGCCGGGTTTCAGCAGTATACCGCGACGCTTGAACCCGGCGGCGCCGGCGGCCCGCCGGCGCCCGGGATCGAGCGGTTCCTGTACGTCCTGTCGGGCGGCGTCACGCTAACCGGGACCGAGACACGAGCGTTGACTCCTGGAGACTACGCTTACGTGCCGCCCGACTCGGCGGCGGGGCTTGAATCCGCCCCCGGCGCCACGGTCGAGGTCTTCGAGAAACGCTACGTGCCGGCCATAGCAGGGTTCCCAAAAGCGACCGCCGGCGCTTCGGCCGACGCACCGGGCGAGGCGTTCCAAGGCGACCCCGCTTTGCAGCTCCAGACGCTGCTGCCGGTCGACCCGGGATTCGACATGGCGGTCAACGTTTTCACCTACGAGCCGGGCGGCCGGTTGCCACAGGTGGAAGTCCACGTCATGGAACACGGGCTGCTGATGCTCGAGGGCGAGGGCGTTTACCGCCTAGGCGACGACTGGTTCCCTGTGCAGGCGGGCGACGTCATCTGGATGGCCGCTTACTGCCCGCAGTGGTTCGTTGCAATGGGCAACACACCGGCCAAGTACTTGTACTACAAGGACGTCCATCGCGACGCACTGGCCGCCACCCCCATTCGAGCCGCCGAGGGCTGATACGCGTGGCGCCGATCCTTATCAACGCCGACCGTGTTGTGGCCGAGCTCGACCAGCTCGCGGCGTACTCCGATACACCCGCCCCCGCGGTGACGCGGGTCATGTTGAGCCAGCAGGACCTCGCCGCGAGGGCTTGGCTGACAACGCTCATGCAAGACGCCGGGTTGGCGACACGCGTCGACGCCGCGGGAAACCTCTTCGCCCGCTGGCTCGGCCAGGAAGAGGGCCTCCCCGCGGTGGCGACCGGCTCGCACTGCGACGCGATCCCACACTCGGGGAAGTATGACGGCACGCTCGGCGTGGTCGGCGCGGTCGAGGCGGTTCGCGCGCTCGGCGCGTCGGGGTGGCGGCCCCGGCGATCGATCGACGTCGTGATGTTCACCTCAGAAGAACCGACCCGCTACGGCGTCGGCTGCCTCGGCAGCCGACCGGAAGTCGTCGACGTTGGCGGAGATGCCGGTCATGGTGATGTTTCCCCCTGGGTTGGCTGGTTCGTGGTCAGGCGCGTCCGCCGACGATGTCGAGGACCACGCGGCCCTTGACGTCTCCGGCCCGGAGGCGCTGGTTGGCGAGTTCGGCGTCGACGAGCGGAAGGACCTCGACCGGCTGGACGAGGTCGGGTTCGCGACGGGCGAGATCGAGCAGTTCGTCCACTAATACATTTTGTTGATCTCTATCCAAATTAGATGACCAGGGTTCTCTGGAGAAGACCTTTTCTGTTTTCCTGTTTTTAATGATATTATCTATTTCCATATCAACGTTTATTTTGATCCTGTTTATGATTGACAGACTATTAAAGAATGGCGTAGACCTTAACT
>JBCCZD010000161.1:0-9368 GCA_039188275.1 Planctomycetota bacterium | reverse complement strand
GCCGCCGATGCGCTCGACGACGCTGCGTGCGAGGAAGAGCCCGAGGCCCATACCGCTGCCGGGCTCCTTGGTGGTGAAGAAGGGCTCGCCGGCGCGGGCGAGCACCGCCGCGGGCATGCCCTCGCCGGCGTCGGTTACGGTGAGGGCGAGTACGCCGGCGCCTCGCGCTGCCGAGAGGGTGACCGGCGCTCCGGCGCCGGCATCCGACGCGTCGATCGCGTTCTGCACGATCGCCCGCAGCGCCTGCGCCAGCGCGGAGGCCGGCGCGCGGACCGTGCACGCCTCGGCCGCGGCATCGAGGTCGGTCCGCACGCGGTCCGCCTCGGGCAGGTCGTCGAGCACGTCGTCCAGCAGCTCCCCGGCGGTGATCTCCGCGGGGGCCTCGCCGGCGGCCTGGCCCGAGTCCATCGACATCCGGTCGAGGATTCTGCGGCAGCGGGCGAGCGCCTCGCGGATCAGGGCGACGTCGCTCCGCACGTCGTCCGACACGCCGGACGCTTCGAGCTCGTGCTGCAGCTCACCCGCGGCGACGGCGATCGCGCCCAGCGGCGTGGCCAGCTCGTGCGCGGCGCCCGCGGCGAGGGTGCCCAGCGCCTCGAGCTTCTCGCTGCGGGCGCGTCGTTCCTCGGCGCGGTTCTTGGCCTCTTGGGCGCGGCGGAGCTCGCGGGTCAGTCGGGTCGCGAACGAAACGATCACCACCGAGCAGGCGCCGAACGCCGCGAGGGCGCCGAGGCCGACGACGTGCGGCTGGCCCAGCTCCGCGAAGCTGGCCAAGCGGTCCGGGTCGCGGAGCAGATCGAGCGGCAGGTGGCGGTACGTGATCACCGCGAACGCGAGGACCGCCATCGCGCACAACAACCACGCCCACCGCGCCGGCAGGAGTACGCCGCACAACGCGAGGTTGACAAAGTAGAAGACGGCGAACGGGTTGGTCGGGCCGCCGGTAAGCGAGAGCATCGCGCTGAGCGTCAGCAGGTCGAGCAGCATCAGCCCACCGAGGGCCATGTGCCACAGCCGCGGTGAGGGGGCGACACGCGGGTGGCGCTCGAGCCAGCCGACCCACCAGCCGAACACGGCGTTGGTGAGCGCCGTCGCCGCCACCAGGCACAGCAGCGGCAGCAGCGGCGCGCTGACGCGTAGCCCGAGCGCGACGAAGCCGATCGTTGCGAGCTGACCCGCGACGGCGACCCAGCGGAGCTGCGTCAGCCACACGGCGTTGATCGACAGCCGAGTCGCGTCTGAGGGGGGCTGCGGGATCGGCGCCGCGGGCTTCAAGTCAACGCTCGCCGGCATCAGCCCTCACCCCTTCGCCTTCGAGGCCTTCCGACGCGGCTACGGGACGCGGCGCCGCACGCGGGCGTCAGTCCAGGAGCTTGATCTTGACGCTGCGGTAGTGGACCTCGCTGCCGGGGTCGTGGCCCTGCAGGGCGATCGTGCCGCGGGAGAACTTTCGGCCCGGCCGGTCTTCGGGCGGCGTGAAGCCGTCCGGCTCGGTGTACTCGTTGACGACCTCGCCGTTGACCTTCACCGTCACCGTTTTGCCTTTCACGATGATGTGTTGCGTGTACCACTCGTTGTCTTTAGCCGGCGAGACGTCCATCACGTTCTTGACGGCGTAGATGCTGCCGGTCTTGATCCGGTCACGCTGCGTCTGGTTGACCTGCACCTCGTAGCCGTTGCCGGGCCAGCCCTTGTCTTGGTAGCGGGTGTGGAAGAAGACGCCGGAGTTGGCGTTGGGCTTGGTCATCAGCTCGACCAAGAGCTCGAAGTTGGTGAAGTCGGCGCCGCCGACCTCGCCGGCGTAAAAGGCGTGCGCCCGCGGGCCCTTGACGATGATCTTGCCGTTCTGCACGCGGAATGTTTCGGGGTTCTCGCTCACCTTCCAGCCGCTCAGGTCTTTGCCGTTGAAGAGCTCGACCCAGCCGGCGTCGTGGCTGCGGGACTCGCCCGTCGCGTGGTGGTCGGCGAGGGCGGTCGCGGCGGCTAACGCGGCGGTTAGGGGCACGCCAAGGGTGGTGAGGATTCGCATCGGTGAGGAGGCTCCGTCTGGGTAGTCGCGGTCGTCAAAGCGATGGGTCTAGCGTAGTTCGGGGGGGCGCCTGTGTTCAACCTGGCGCAGACGCAAGCAAGCCGCGGCACTCGGCCGGCGGGACTCGCGGAGATTTACCATTGCTCTTGACCGGTGGTGGCCAAGACGGCGGCCCACAGGTCGCGAGACGGGTCGAGGCGCTTCACCTCGCCGGTGCTGAGGGCGAGCGGGACGTGCACCGCGTGATTGTGCCAGAGGCTAACGAACAGGTCCGTCTTGCCCGCCACCGCGGCGTGGGCCGCCTGGCGGGCGAGCTGCTCGGTTAGCAGGCTGTCGGCCGCGTTGGCGGGCGAGCTGCGGAGGTAGTAGCTGGGGTCGAAGTACTTGACGTTCGCCGGTCGCCGGCCTTGGGTGTTGAAGTAGTCGGTGATCTTCTGCTTGAGCAGCGGGCCGATGTCGCCGAGCTTGCGGTTGCCGGAGCGATCCGTGCCGGGGTGGTCGAACAGGCGCTGCCCGGCGCCCTCGGCGACGACCACCACGGCGTGGTCGCGGGCGTCGAGACGCCGGCCGAGCGCCGGCAGGAAACCGGCGTCGCCATCGAGGGTGATCGGCGCCTCGGGGATGAGCGTGAAGTTCACCTCGCCCGAGGCGATGGTCGCCGCCGCGGCGATAAACCCCGCGTGGCGGCCCATCAGCTTCACCAGCCCGACGCCCCGCTCGACGCTCCGCGCCTCGATGTGGGCGCGGTCGATGACGCGCTCCGCCTCGGCGACGGCGGTCAGGAAGCCGAACGTTCGGTAGCAGTACCGGATGTCGTTGTCGATCGTCTTGGGGATGCCCACCACGGCGATGCCCGCACCCCGGCGCCGCACTTCTTGGGCGATCGCGTGGGCGCCGCGTTGCGTGCCGTCGCCGCCGATCGGGAACAGCATGTCGACGCCGATCGCCTCGAGGAAGTCGACGGTGACGCGCGGGTCTTGCGGCCCCCGGCTCGTGCCGAGGATCGTGCCCCCGCGGTGGTGGATCGCCTCGACCGTCTCGTGGGTGAGGTAGATCGGCGGGCGGCCCTCGTCGGGGTTCAGCCCGCGGTAGCCGTTGCGGATACCAAGCACCTGGGGTACGCCGTAGTTGTCGTGCAGCGTGTAGAAGAGGTTGCGGATGACGTTGTTCAGTCCGGGGCACAGCCCGCCGCAGGTGACGATGGCGGCCCGCGAACGCTGCGGCTCGAAGTAGATCGTCTCGCGAGGCCCCGCCTTCTCGAAGCCAACCGGCCGGATCGGCTGGTCGTCGTCGAAGTCGATGTCGACCAGCACCCGCCGGTCGTCCCGGATGAACCGCCGCGGGCCGTCGTGGGACCGCACTAGCGGCGACGGAACGCGCCGCTCGCCGAGCGTCGGGATGCGGAGGTCCTCTTGAGCTAGCATCGCCCGGTCTCCCTCAATCAGCCGATCTCCGTACACAGGGGCGCCAACAAAGATAGCAGATGTGTCTTGGGGGGATGAACCATGCACCGAACGCGGTGAGGTTTGAGCGAACCTTTAGCACGGCTCCGCGTACTACCAGGCGGACGGAGTCTTCCATCGCAGGCGGCGCCGACCCGCTAGTGGCAAACAGGGATCGCAACAAGCAAGGAGGATAGGCGATGAGAAGGCTCAGCATCTCTTTGGTCGGCGCACTTGCGAGCCGCGGCCGCCTCGTTCTTTGCGCCGCGTTGCTTGCATTGGCTCCGGCATGGCAGGCCGGGGCGACCGACATCGTCGGCCTAGGCGCCGATTTGCCCGAGGTGCGGTTCGATATCCCGCGCGCTGTTCTGGTGCGGGGGGTGACGCCCGACGCCGAGGCGATGCCCTCGCTCGCGGTAGGCGAGCGGCTCGTTGCGGTCGAACTGCCGGTGTCGGTGGTTGTCGCGAAGGGGGATGTCCGCCGGGTGGGCGAGGTGGTCATCGAGGTCGACGGCGCCGCCGCCGGGCTGACCGTGCACGACTACGCCCCCGCGACGCGGCTGGAGAGCGAGTACACCGGCGCCATCCAGGTCGAGTCGACAACCGAGAGCGACCGTCACCTCGACGGCACGCTGGGCGGCATCCTGCCCAGTGCCGCTGGCGTGGCCCAACTGGCGCCATCCCTCTCGGCCGGCAAGGCGAGTCGCGACGCGGCGACCGAAAAGGCGGCCCGCCTGGCGCCGAAGGAGGCGATCGTCGTCGCCGGCGCCATCAACCGGCGCCAGGGCGTGCTGTTCAAGTTCCGCCCGTCGTCGCAGACCACGCTCGAGGGCGAGCGGCGCCTCGCCGTGACGTTCATCGCCCCGCAGGCTTGGGAGGGGGGCGAGCTGTCGGTCGCCTGCGCCGCGAGCGGCCAGCGGAAGGTGCTGTTCGTCAAGCAGCGCAAGATCTGGGGTTCGGCGCGGGCGCCGGTCACGCTGCGGTTGGCGGGAGCACCGGTTGCTTCGGCTCGGCCCGCGGCGCAGACCGTCGCCAAGCCCGTCGTCTCGGACTCGGTCGCTCCAAATCCGGCCGCACCGGTGGAGGGGTCTCACGCCTCACCGCAGCGGGCGGGGCTGAGGTGGAAGCGGCGGGCTGCGCCCGGGTTCTAGTTGCGCCCGCGTCGACCGGTTACCCACGCCGCCGCGAAGGCCGCAAGACAAGCCGATCCGGGCTCGGGCACGAACGCGGACAAGCCGTTTGGGACGCCGCCGGTGTAGTTCTCACGCCAGATGCGGTATTGGGCCGCGCCGACGGGGCCGCCCTCCGGGTCGTTCGGCAGCGTGCCGGACGGGTCGCCCAGGTGGTCCCGCCAAACGGTGTAGTCGGCCGCGTTGACGACGCCGTCCGCGTTGTAGTCCCCCGGCGTGGCGCCGGCGATCGACGCCAACCGGCGGACCGTGCCGTCGTGTTTGTTGAGGACGTACACCTCGCCGTCGGGCCCCGCTTCGATCCGGATGTCGGTCCGGTTGAGCCCCTGGTTGCCGCTCTCGGCACGGATGAGCGTAAGCAGCGACGTCGGCGAGCCGTTGCGGGTGAGGCGGATCTCTTCCAGCGGCGCCAGCAGGCCGCCGTTGAGGTTCGCCAGGTCGGAGAAGTCGTCCCGCTGAACGAGGTCGCCGACACCGACCGAGTACAACGCGTCGTTCGCCGAGAAATCGCCCAGCACGTACCGGCCGGTCAGGCCGGGCAGGTCGTTCCCGCGGTAGACCGGCCCGCCGACAATCGCGTCGAGCCCACCGTCTTGATTGTCGTTGTCGGGGTCGTGGTCGTACTGGGCGACCGGGTACGTGAAGCCGTCGCTCGGGTGGTTTGCCGGCAGGTCGGTTACGACGTCGGTGCTCACCAGGTCGAAGGTCCCCTCGCGTTCGCTCCAGCCGTAGTTGGCGCCGGCGGCGCCGAGGTTCACCTCTTCGACATTCGATTGGCCGATGTCGGAGATCAGCATCTTGCCGGTAACGGGGTCCCAAGCGAACTTGTGCGGGTTGCGGAGCCCGTAGGCCCAGACCTCTTCGATCGCGTTGGCCTCGCCCACGAACGGGTTGTCTGCCGGGACCTGGAACGCCGCGCCCGTCGTGGCGATCGGGTTGACCCGCAGGATTGACCCGTGGGGGAAGCCGAGCCCACCGCTGTTGGCCGAGGTGATCGTCGTGCGGTTTTGGGCCAGGCCGTACGGGTTGCCCGCGCCGCCGCCGTCGCCGAGGGCGATGTAGAGGTTCCCGTAGTCGGCGTCGCCCGGCTGGGCCGTCGGGTCGAAGCCGATCTGACCGATGTTGTGGTCGGTCTCCGGCTGCCCGACGCGGAACAACTCGCGGTAGGAGCTGCTGACGACCTCTCCGTTGGCGTCGACGGTGAACTCGCCCACCACCGAGTCGTGCGTAATGCCCGGCGGGTTGGGCGAGAAGAAGAACTTGGTGTTCGCACCCGCGATCGACGAAAACGGGTTCCGGCTGTGAGACGTGTAGAACTTGCGGTAGCCGGGCGTGTTCGGCGTGTTGAAATCGGGGTGGAACGCCATCCCGCGGACGCCGGTCTGGAAGTTGATGTTCGCGTTGCCAACCACGTCGTAGAGGTCGAAGAAGAGTTCGGGCGCGGGGTTCGCGTCCGACGGGTCGAACTTGTAAACCGGCCCCCGCTGATCCACGACATACGCCGCGCCCGGCTCGCCGCCGAAGACGAGGTCCTCCATCCGCGGCGCCTGACCGTCGCTATTGGGGATCGTTAGCACGTCCTCGATCTCGACGGTAAAGCTCGATTGCGGGATCGTGGCGTTGATCGGGTTGCTCGTCGGGAAGACCGCTTGCGCTGCGGCGGCGACCATCCACACCGCGGCGGCGAGCGCCGGGAGGCCGAGGGGAAGTGGAGTACGCATGGGAAGCCTCTTGTATCGTTTCCTAGTGGGCCGCCGGCCACCGTCGGCCGCCTAGCGTGGCCGATGCGAGCACGGCGAGCGCCACGGCGCCCGGCTCCGGCGCCGGCGCGCTCGGGAGGTCTACCGTGGCCGCCGCCGGTGAGCCGCCGCCGAAGTTCTCTCGCCATAGGCCGTAGTCGCTGATGTTGAAATGCTCGCCGAGCCCGTCTCGCCACACGGTGTAGTCCGCGGCGTCGACGCGGCCGTCTGCGTTGAAGTCGCCCGGCCCGGCGGGCACGGTGATCGTGACAAACTGGTCGCCCGCAAAGTTGCGGAAGTCAACGCCGGCGAGGTCGCCCGTGAAGCCGCCCGCGCCGTTGCCGCCCAGGTTGCCGGTCCCGGCGGGCAGGCCGGGCAGGGTTTGATTGGAGTAGAAGTTGTGGTTGCTGTTGCCGTACGCCGCGTGCAGCCGGACGACGTCGCCGGGCGCCGGGCCGCCCAGGTCCGCCAGGGCGATGGAGAACTCGAATCCGGTCGTCGCGAAGAGCGCGGCAGCGGGGTCGGCCGCCCCCGTCCCGCCGCTGACGCCACCGACGCCGGTGTTGTTGAAGCCGAAGGCGAGCGGCTGGGTCAGGAACCCGGAGAGCGTGCGGGCTTCGCCCAGGCCGTTCGGCCCGGCGGTCAGGCCGTTGTCGCCGACCGGCACGACACCACTCTGCACACCCGCCCCGGCGCCCGTCGTCGACGCCGCGCCGTTGCCACGGACGGCGCTGTGCACGCCCCCTGCGCGGTCGACGATGTCGACGGTAAAGACGTTGCCAGAGAACGACCCCCACCGGGCGTAGAGGTGCAACTCGGGCGTAAACCCGCTGTCGAAGGTCAGGCCGCCGAAGTTGCGGCTCACGTTCTCGAAGTCGTACTCGGGCAGGTTGCTGAGCGTCGACTCGCCGCCCGGCTGCGCGTCGATAAAGACGTTGAGCTTGTTGAAGCTGTTCTCGATGTTGCCCGTTAGCATGACGAACAGGCGGCCGTCGGCGACCACCGCGTAGGCGGCGTTCAGTTCGCCGCCGGTCCCGAGCCCGCTGGCGTCGGTCGCGTTGCCAAAGCCGGTCTCGACGGTCTGCACGGCAATGGCTTCGCCGTATGCGTCGTCGCGTGTGCCGTCAACCAACGGCTGCGCCGTCGCCCCGGCGCCGGTGAGCGCGCACGCAAACATGACTAGCCGGAACAGCATTGATGAGTCCACCAGAGGAGGAAGCGCCGGCCGGTGGTGCGAAGACGCGCTCCGCGGACCAACACTCGAAGAGATGCCGTGAGTATACGAGGTCCCACCGAGCGAGTCGCGGGCCAGAACGCCCAAATCACGCGAGGGTCGGCGTTCCGAAAAGTGCCGGCAAATGCTCGGATTTCGATACCAATTTCGCGTCCGGCGCCGTGCGCCCTTGCGCTGACGTTTTGCCTGCCGAGCGGAGTCTGTCAGAATGCGGCGATGCTCTGCTCTGGCGCTACACGCTCCGCTCTCCATTGGCCGGCCACCGCCGCCGGCTTTCTCGCCGTCGGCTTAGCCGCGACCCCCTTGCGCGGCGAGGCCGCTCGCGAGGAAGTGCTCTTTTGGCACTTCTGGGGGGGGCGGGATCGGCCGGTCGTCGAAGGGGTCGTCCAGCGGTTCAACGACAGCCAGCGGCGGTACCGAGTGCGGGCGCTGGCCATGCCCGGCAACAACCTCGACTTGAAGTTCTTCCTCAGCGTTGCGGGCGGCGACCCCCCCGACCTGGTTAACCAAGACGACCCGATCATCGCCGACTGGGCGTCGCGCGGGGCGCTGACGCCCCTCGACGCGTTGGCGCCGGCGGCCGAGGTCGACGCGGTCGGGCAGTGGCTTTACCCCGTCGCCCGCGAACTCGCGAGCTACGACGGCCGGCTCTACGCGCTGCCCAACGGCCTCGACGTCCGCGCGCTCTACTACAACAAGACCTGGCTTGACGAGCTCGGCATCGACCCGCCGCGGACGCTCGAAGAACTCGATGCGTTGGCCGAGGCCGTCGCCCCGGCCGGCGCGTCGACGCTCGAGCGTGTTGGTTTCCTGCCGAACCCGAAGCGGTTTTGGGAGTGGTCGATCGTCTTCGGCGGCCGGTTTGCTGACCAACAGGCCGCGGCGCCGGCGGGGTTGGTGACGGCCGATTGTCGAGAGAACCTCGCCGCGTTGCGGTGGATGGCCGCCTACAGCCGGCGGTACGGGGCCGACCGCGTGGCGAGCTTCCGGAGCGGCGACCAGGCGCTCACCGGCTCGTCGTTCCCGCTTTTGGCTGGTCGGCGGTACGCGGCGATCATGGACGGGCAGTGGCGGGTCCGCGACATCGCCGAGGCGCGGGCCTCCGCCCGCGCTGCGGGCAAGCCGTTCGACGAGTACGGCGTGGTTCCGCTCCCGCCCCCGGTGGGCGGGCGGCGGCTTGCGGGGCGGGTGAAGGGCAACTTCTTTATTGTCCCGCGGGGCGCGCGCCAGGCGGCCGGCGCGTGGGCGTTTATGAAGTTCTGGGCGGGCTTCGGGGGGCGCGCCGACGCCAACGCCGCTGAGGCCGCCCGCGCCTGCGCCGCCGGCGGGTGGATCCCCGTCAGCCAGTTTGTTACCGACCGGCCCGAGTTCCAAGCCTTCCTGTCCGAGCGCCCGCTGTTCGGCGACTTCGTCCGCCTCGCCGCGAGCAAGAACCAACGCGCCACGCCGTCGCTGCCGGTCGCTTCGTTCTACGACCGAGAGATGGGCGCCGCCGCACAAGACGTCATGTACCGGGGCGCCGACCCCCTAGCGCGGTTGGAGCTCGCCGCGGAACGGGTCCGCCGGCGGGTCAGGGCGGCGACTGCGAGGAGGGACGAAGACGTCCGAACCAACCCGTGAAAGCACTCGCCAATCACCTGCCGTTGGTCCTCGTCACGGTCGTCATCGCCACGCCGTTGGCGTGGATGGTCGGCTCCTCGCTCAAGACGGCCGACGAGATCAAGAACCACCCCG
>JBCCZD010000160.1:0-9378 GCA_039188275.1 Planctomycetota bacterium | reverse complement strand
CGCCGACGACAACCAGCGGGGGCCGGGCCGCGCGGCCGCGGACGAACGCCGCCATGCGTTCCAGACCCGCTTCGATGTCGCTGGTGCTGAGCAGCTCGCGCATGCGTCGCCGGGGTGTCGAGAGGGGTTCCGCCTCGCGGAACATTGTAGACGGACGCAAGCGGGCGGGGCTAGTTCAGCCACGCGGCGCGAGGGCCGGCACTCAGTAGGCCGGCGGCAACCAATCGGGGATGCCCTCGGTGGCGAGCTGCCGCTTGTACCCTTCGACATAAGGCCGCGTCGTCGCGGGCGGGACGCCCTCGTTCACGAGCCGGGGTTGGACGCTCGCCCACCACGACTCGTAAGCGGCCTGCATCGCGGCCACCACGTCGGCGTGCCGGTCGGCGATGTCGGTCGTTTCCCCCGGGTCGTTTTGGATATCGTAGAGCTCCCGGTTGTTTACAAGACGGTACCGCGCGGACCGGACCGCGCAGTCCCGGTACTTCTTGCCGGCGGGCCCCGGCTCGTCTTTCCAGCGACCGCAGTGGGTGAACAGGTAGCGATCGGGCCAGTCGGCCGTGGCGTCGCCGCTCGCCAGCAGCGGCAGCAGCGACCGGCCCTCGACCTGCGCCCCGGGAGTATCCCCGCCTGAGAGTTCGGCGAACGTGCGGTACAGGTCGATGTGGGCGGTCAGTGACGCGATGTCGCGGCCGGCGCCGATCCGCCCCGGCCACCGCCACAAAGCGGGTACGCGGGTTCCCCCTTCATGCGGCGTGCCCTTCTTGCCCCGTAGGCCAGCGGTGTAGAGCTTCTTGCGTTTGCCGTTTCGCACGCCGCGGATGTGGCTCTGGCCGTTGTCGGTCATGAAGATCAGCAGCGTGTCGCGCTCGACCCCCCACTCGCCGAGCTTGTCCATCAGCATGCCGATGTTGTCGTCGATGTTGACGATCATCCCCCACCGCGCAGCGGTCTCCTCGTCCCACCCCGCCGCGAGGAACGGCTTCTTGTAAGACTCGGGGGCGATCATCGGATCGTGCGGTGCGTTGGTCGAGATGTAGGCGAAGAACGGTTGGTCGGTGGCCGACTGCGCCTTAATCCAACCGAGCGCCTGGCGGAAGAAGACGTCCGTGCAGAAGCCGCCCGTCTTCACAAACCTGCCGTTGTGCCGGACGACCGTATCGAAATATCGGTTCTCGCGGTTCGGCGGCGCGTCGGCGCAGCTGCACGCAAACGACTGCCCGATGCCGCCGGCGCCGTGGATGAAGACCTCGTCAAAGCCCCGCCGACCGGGCTGGTAGGGCGCCTCGTCCCCGAGGTGCCACTTGCCGAAGATGCCGGTCGCGTAGCCCGCCCTTTGGAGCATCTGAGGCAGGGTGAACGTGTCGAGCGAAAGCCGCTCGCGTTCCCAAATCGTGTGCGTCACGCCGCTCTTGAACTCGTGCCGGCCGGCCATGATCGCGGCCCGCGTCGGCGAGCACGTCGGGCTGACGTGGAAGTCCGTGAAACGCGAACTCTGCGCGTAGAGCCGGTCGAGGTGCGGGGTTGAGAGGATCGGAGAGCCGAGGCAACTCAGCTCGCCTTTGCCCTGATCATCGGTCATGACCAGAACGATGTTGGGCCGGGCCCCGGCGAGTGGGCCGGCAGCCTCAGCAAGTGCCGATGTGGCGGCCCCCGCGATGGCCAGCGACGGGGCGAGCGAGAAAAGCAAAGCCCGGGCGGCGGGCTTGTTCGGGCCGGATCGGCCGGCTGGTAGAGCAAACATAGCGACGATTATAACACGCCGCCGATAGGGGCGCCCACGCGGTCTCGCTTGGGCCGGCCTGCCAGTCGCGTTGGCTCGGCTTAGAAGATTGGCTCGGCTTAGAAGAGAGGTGGCCGCAAGAACCCTCCAACCACCCGACGGTCGGACAGAGTCTTTCGAAGCGTAACCATGATGCCGTGCTCAGGTGCATATCCCCCCAGGTGCCGTACTGATCGGTCTAGCGCCCGATGGCGGAGGGCTCTTGCGGCTTCCTCGTCCTCGCCGTTGTTGGGTGTCTTTGCTGAGTTGCTCCTCGGCGCTGGATTTCTTTGACCAGCCGTCGGCCCGTTCGTTTGGCCGGTGATCTGTTCGTTCCGCGGACCGCTTGCTCGGAGCCCGCGTTCATTGCAGACCACCACGCTGGCTGGGGCGTCGCTTGCGAAGCTAGGCCGGCTCCAACAATCGGGCCTGCGGGGGGTAGCAAGGCGCCTGCTGCCTAGGTGCCCCGTCTTGTTTGTTGTCGCGTCATGTGTGGCGGCGCGTCGGGGCTTCGCGGCTAGAGAAGCGAGATGAGGGCCGCCGCCCCCACCGACGCCCGCAGAGTATGCGGCTGCCGAAGGGGCGTCAACGAATTTGCAGAGCAATTCGTTTTTTCTTCACTTCACGTTGCCGCCTCCCATTGCTAGCAGCCGCTGAGGCAGGCTAGCAAGATGGGGCGATGCGCCGATCGCCTTTTCGGTGGACGCCGCTCCTGGGTCAGTCGAGTCGGAGCAGCGTGTACCGCCCCGGCGAGTCCCTGCACGCGGTCCGCCCGCCGACCCCGGTTAGGCATTGCTCGACGGCGCTGGGCGAACGCCGGACGATGCTCACCGCCCACCGCCGAACGGCATCGGCCGGCTGCGACGACAAGGCCGCCAGCGGGATTGCGGCCTCGACAACCCAACGACCCGGTCCCTCGCCCGCGGCCACGTACCACGTTGGGTCCCACGGCTGGTCGCCCCAGCACCGGTCGTGGGTCCAGCCACGGCGGTCGATGGCGAGCTGGAACGCCGATACGTAGTCGCGGTCGGTGTCGAAGCGGAAGACGACCCGATCGTGTGCTGAGAGGTCCGCGTCGCGGCGGCGTCGGCCCGGCGCCGGGCCAACGGTCTCGGCGCCAAGTACTTGGCACGCAACGCCGAGGTACAAGAACTTATCGTCGTGGGCGATCGAGACCCGCGTCCGTCCCGGCCCCTCTTGCCGAGGAGCCGGCGGCGAGCTGAGCCGCAGGGCTTCGGACCAGACGGGGTCGTCAAGGACGCCGTCGAGCAACGGCCGCTCGCTGGTGCTTCGCGAGACGAGCTCGGCGCCCGGCGGGGCGTTGCCCGCTTCCGACAGCTCCGCGTGCGCCGCCCGTCGCCAGTTTGCGGCCGCGGAACCGGCGGCGAGGGTGCGGACCGCGCGGTCGGCTTCGCGTTGCCTGCCCAGGCCACGCCAAGCCGCGGCGACGGGCAGGCGTACCGCGGGGTCGGTGTAAAGCGCGGGGCGTGCCTGCGCTAGGTATTCGCCGAGTTGCGTGGCGCGCTCCAGACGCTCGCGTCGGGGCAGGGCTCTGCGACCGGTTTCCGTGGGCGGCGTGGCGGCCGTGTGGGTGGTGGGGCGCGCGGGGGCGACGTTCGCCAAGGGCCGACGGGTTTCGAGCCGCGTCGCCGCTCCGGTGGCCGCGGCGTACGCCACTTCTTCACTCGCGTAGTAGCGGATGAGCCAAGCGAGCGCCGAATCGGTTAGCGGGTGGTCGGTGTACCTGCGGACGAGTAGGTAGAACGTGTCGGCAGCCATCCGGGTTCGGCCCGCTTGGCGGTAGCCGTCGGCAAGCTGGTACAGCAGCCCGGCGCCGGAGTCGGCGTCGAGACCGCTGGTCAGGTTCAATGCCTGGCTGCGCCACGCGTCGTCTTCCGCGGTCGCCGCCAGCAGTTGTTGTAAGTGTCGCCGCTTCTGCGAGACGGCCCGCAGGGCTTCCAGCTCGCCGGCGCCGGGCAGCGCTGCGGGCCGTCGGCCTCCACTGCCACGCGCGACACCGATGCCCGCCATGGGGTCCCGCCCCGCGGCGGCTGCCATGGCGTCGTCGAGGATCACGCGCCAACCAACCGCGGCGGGTGGCGGACGGTAGTGGCGCGTCAGCAGCCCCCGCCGGGCGCCAACCCATTGGGCGGGTGACGTCCCCAGCAGCGGGGCGAAGTCGCCCGCCGCGATCCGCGGGGAACTCCGCCGGTCGACCGGCGACGCGACCGCCACGCGTTTGACCGCGTGTGGTTGGAGGCCGCAAGCGACAAGCTCGGGGTGGCTTGCCGGGTCGGCCGCCGCGGCGACGGCACGGCGGACGGCTTGTTCGAGCCACGCCTCGTCGGCGTCGGGCGACCCAGACACGCGGCTGGTCAGTAGCACGAGTTCCGGCCTGAGCGAGCGGAGCCGCGCCACGAGGTTCCGATCGAAGCCAACTCCGGGGACGCCAGTTGCCGTGGCCTCACGATGCAGACGCGACGAGGCGCCGCCGATGGCGGTGACCGCCTCTCTCAGCCGGGCCGAGTCGCCGAGCCGATCGGATTCGTTGTGGGTGGCGTCTTTGGCCACGACGACGGCGTCGACCGAGGTGCGGTAGCCCTCGCCCGCGGCCAGCGTTGTGATCAGGTCGAGCGGCGTGTCTTCGAGGCGGGGCGTGAGCACGGCGACCGAGACGCGCTCGCCGCCGCGCCGCTGCACGCGCCACGTCTGCCCGCCGTCTTTGGTGGCGAGGATCGTCCCTAGTTCGCCGGCCGCCCAGCCGCGCTTCGCATCGACAAACGTGACCGCGGAGAGTGGCGTGGTCACGCCGGTCGGCTGCCGCCGCCACGAGGCGCCCGCGTCGGGCGAGTGCAGCGCGACGGCGCCCGGTTCGCCCACGATCCAAACGGCGGGGCCGTCGGTTGCGACGGCGCGCCAGTGGCAGGCGGGGCCCGCGTCGCGGGCCAGGGGCGCCGGCGGGGGGCGCCAGGTCTGGCCGAGGTCATCCGTGCGGAGCACCAACCCGCCGTCGCCCACCAGCCAACCACTGGAAGGCGGCTGCATCGCCAAGCCACGGACGCCACGGCGCCCGGCCTGCGCGAGGGGAGTGTGCCGCAGACCTCGGCGGGCGAAGGTGGCAATCCCGCCCGCATCGCCGCCCAGCAGCCCGGCGCCCGGCGCCAGGAACGCCGCGGCCGACCAAGCGTGCCGAGAGTCCGTCGCGATCACGTTCCAGGTCCGCCCCCCGTCGCTGGTTTCAAACAGGCCGCTCGGCGCGAACGCCGCGCCCAGCCCCGCGGCCGCGCCGTTTTGCTCGTCGAAGAAGCGCACGCGCGTGAGCAGCGGCAGCGTGTCGGCGGGGAGCCGGCGCCAGGTCGCACCGCCGTCTTCGGTCTTTAGCAGCACGGCGTGGGTGTGGTCGGTGTAGGGCGTCGCGTAGCCGCCGGCCGCCCAGCCGACGCGGTGGTTGAGCATCGCTAGCGAGTAGAGCGGGCAGCCAACCGGCGAAGCGACGCGCGCCCAACGTCGGCCGCCATCGACCGTGCGGAGGATCAGCCCGCGGTCGCCGACCGCCCAACCGTGCCGACCATCCACGAACGCGAGGTCACGGACCGCCGCGTCGCGGGACATCACTTCTTCGAGCGACGGGAGCCCCACGACCTGCCGCTGCGTGGACGTCTGAGCCAGAGACGCCGCGGCGGTGGCAAACAAGCACGCGGCGGTGACGGGGCACAGGCCGGCGAGGGGCCCCAAGGCGGGGCGCGGGCGGGGCATCGGTGGCTTCCTTGCAACCGGGCTTGGCGAACAGGGGCGACGCGACGCGCACCGCGAGCTGACGATTGTAAGCACTCCGTCGCGGGCGCCCTACCCGAGTCGCGCGGGGTGCTAGCGGTTCTGCCGGTCGTAACGCCAGCCGCCCGACGTGACGCGGGCTAGAGTTGTAAAGCTCCGCCGCCCGGCCCGCTCGGCTTGCCGTAACCACCCTGTTCACTGAGCCCGCTCTGCCGATCGTGAACCCGCTCGACCAACTCATCCAGCGTACCGGGTCGCTCTACAGCCTGCCGGCCGTGGCGATGGAGGTGGTCCGCCTGACCGGGCAGGAGGGCGTCGACCCGCGCGCCATCAAGGAGGCCGTCGAGGGCGACCCGGCGCTGACCGCCAAGATCCTCCGCGTCGTGAACAGCTCGATGTTCGGCCTCAGCGGGACGGTCGCCAACCTCACGCAGGCGCTCGCGCTGCTGGGGGTGAGGCCGCTCAAGCTGCTGGTGCTTGGGTTCAGCCTGCCCGACCGGTTGTTCGCCGACCTCGCGGGCGACCAACTCCGCGACTACTGGACCGCCGCGCTGACGCGCGCCGTCGCCGCGCGGACAATCGCCACGGACTGGTTCGGCGCCGGTGGCGACACGCGGCTCCCCGTCAGCGGGGACGACGCCTTCGTCGCCGCGTTGCTCCGCGACATCGGCCTGCTGGTGCTGATCCAAGAACTCGGCGAGCCCTACGTCACCTTCCTGCGGACGACCGGCGCCGCGGGCGAGGTCGGGGCGCCGCCCCGGCACCTGCTCGAACGAGACTCGCTCGGCTTCGACCACGTCGAGCTGACGGTCGCGCTGCTTAAGCGTTGGCAGCTGCCCGCCACGCTAATCGCGGCGGTCGGCACGCCCGCGTCGCCCCTCGGCCCCCAGCGGTCTGGCGGCGACGACACGCCGCGGCTCGCGGAGGTCGTCCGCCTGGCGGACCTGCTCACGCAACTCGTGGTAGCGCGGCGGCTGTCGGTCTTGCCGGAGCTGCTCAAGCGGGGCGAGGCGGCGTGCGGCCTCACGCGGCCAATGGTCAACGGCGTCGTCGAGACGCTCGAGGACCGCGTGCGTGCCCTCGCCGACGCCTTGCAGACGCCAATCGTCCAAGAGGCCGACTACGGGCAAGTGCTGTTCGACGCGCACGCCCAGATGGCGATGGTCGCCGAGGCCGCCGCCGGCAGCGGGCTGGACGACGACGCGCTTAGCGAGGCGTTGCTCGCCGAGTCGCACGAGCTGCGGCTGACGATGCGGCGTTTCCTGAACAAGCGCGACGGCGCCTCGGCCGAACGAATCAAAGCCCGCACGGAGCCGGCGCACGCCCCCGGCGCCGCCGCGCCGCGGGTCGACCTCAACCCGGCCGCCCGGGCCCGGCTGGAACAAGCGATTGCGAAGCTCGCCAACCGCTGCCGGCTCGAGCGGACCGACCTCAGCCTGGCGATGATCGCCGTCGAGGGCGCCACGCTCGACCCCAATGACCGCGTGGAGGAGCGTCGCGTCGAAGCGGCGATCCAGCAGGCGGGGGATTCGCTCGTGCGGGGGCGAGCGGCGCGGCTGACGCTCTCCGACCGTCTGCTGGCGGTGCTGCTGCCGGCGGTCGACAAGCGGGCGGCGATCGCCTTCTGCGAAGACTTGCAAGCGGCCCTGAGCGGCCCGCCACGCCAGCCCGCCACGCCGGCCGCCGGCGCCGACCCGCCAACGGAAGCCGAAACCCAGCCGCTGCTCGTGACCGACGATCAAGCGCCGTCACCGATGCAGGCCAACGACGCGGCGGAAGGCGCCCGGCTGTCGGCCGGCGTCGCGTCGATCGTCGCTGTGCCGAACCGCTTTGATCCAGCCCGGCTCATCGAGGGCGCCACGCGTTGCCTGCTGGCCGCTCAGGGCCAGTACGCCACGGCGGCGGCCGGCGTGGCGATCAAAAGCATCGAGGTCTACTACTGACCCACGCCCGCGCGTCGGCCGGTCGCCCTGCGGCGCGTGGGTGACCTCTGGTATCATCTCGACATGAAGACGCCCGAAGACCCCGACGCCGAGCCCCCGGTGGCCGAGCGCCCCGTTGCCGAGCCGGCGGGCGTGGGCGAGGCAGCGCCGGCGACGCAAGCCGCGCCGATCGAGATCGGCGTCGAGATCGGCGCCGAGCTCAGGGCGTCGGACGTCGACTCTGCCTACCGCGCCCAGCAGGCGGGCCAACCGCGGCTCGAGCGGAACGTCCGCCTGCCGCTGGTCCTCTTCTTGGCGACCTGCTTGTCGACCTTCTGGGTCGGCTGCGCCGACTGGAACCCCGGCCTGTATATGAGGTCGACCGCCGAGATGTGGCGGGCCGTCTCCACCAACTGGTCGCAGGGGCTGACCTACATGAGCGCCGTGCTCGCCATCCTGCTCACGCACGAGATGGGGCACTTCATCATGACCCTCCGCCACCGTATCCCGGCCAGCTACCCGCTCTGCATCCCGGTGCCGATCAACGCGATCGGCACCATGGGCGCGCTGATCGGCATGGAGGGGGTGCGGGCCGACCGCAAGCAGATCTTCGATATCGGCCTCGCCGGCCCGCTCGCCGGCTTGGTGGTCGCGGTGCCCGTGCTGTGGGCGGGCGTTAAGCAGCTCGACCTCAGCACCAGCCCGCTCGCCGGCGAGATCGAGCTCTACAACCCGGTCATCGTCCGGTGGATGATCGAGTGGGCGCACCCGCAGTGGTCCGACCGCGCCTACTGGATCGGCATCTCGCAGGTCAACGCCCTGTTCATGGCCGGCTGGGTCGGCATGCTGATTACCGGCCTCAACATGCTGCCGGTGAGCCAGCTCGACGGGGGCCACACCATCCACGGCTTGTTCGGCAAGGAGAGCTACAAGATCGCTCGCGCTTTCACCGTCGTGGCCATCCTTTACGTCGTGCTGAACCTGGACCAGGCGGCCATGTGGACCGTGATGCTGGTGCTGGTCATCCTGATGGGCATCCACCACCCGCCGACCGCGAACGACGACATCGACCTCGACGACCGCCGCTGGCTGATCGGCGTCGCCAGCCTGTCGATCCCGATCCTCTGCTTCCCGCTGCTGGGCTTGCGGCAGTAAACGCTCGCCGAGAAACTCGTGACCCACGCCAAACCCAACCTGCCGATCAAGCCCTGTGCCCACTGCGGGCGGGGCTTCGCCTGGCGTAAGAAGTGGCGGCGCTGCTGGGACCAGGTCCGGTACTGCAGTGACCGTTGCCGATCCGAGGCGAAGCGCCGCTAATCGCGGCGCATCACCTGCTTCTCGACCTTGCGCCAGTAGCGGCTGAACCGCTTGAGGTCGGCGCCGTCGGGCAGCGAGGCGATCGGCTCGGGCGGCCCGGCGTCGACCGTTAGCCCGGCGTCGGCGAGCCTGACGAGCTGCCGTTTGATCCGCGGCAGGGGGCTCGCCTGCGTGACGACCGTCGCGGCGCCGTGGTCGGCGGCGAACTGCTCGACCTCCGTCACGACATCGCCCTCGCGTATCTCGACTCCGGGTATCTCGAGCAGGCACTCGTACATGAAGACGACCCGCTTGAGCGACAGCCGCTCGTCGGCGATCCACGCCTCGTCGAAGACAAACAGCGAGGGCGTGCCGGCCGGGATCACGTCGGCCCGCAGCATCTCGTCGTGCAGCCAGCAGATGGTGTCGGGCATTCCAAATTCCCAGCGGGAGCCAATTCCTCCCCTCCCCGTTAGGGGGAGGGGTCGGGGGAGGGGGTTGCGCTGCCGCAGGCTGTCGTGTGCCGTCTACCCCCTCCCCCTGCCGGCGAGGGGGGGTTAGCGGAACAGCCGGTCGTTCAGGTCGTCGTAGCTGCCGGCGAAGGGGGACTCGCCCGTTGCCGCGTTG
>JBCCZD010000159.1:0-9386 GCA_039188275.1 Planctomycetota bacterium | reverse complement strand
GCCGGGCTTCGGCACACCGCTCGTCGCCGGCGGCGCCGCCGACCCCGAGGGGCTAATGCTGTGGGGGGTCGACGAGCTGCTGACCTACCACTACCTCGTGGCCGAGGTGCTGCGGGCCGTGCCGCGTAGCGAGTTGCCGCTCGACGATTTTTGGGCGATGCCGACGCCCGCCCGGGCCGACTTGATCTGGGACCGGCTCTTCCGTCGGGGGACGCCCCTCTCCGAGGCTTGTCGGGGCGTGCTGACGACGCTCAGCCGGTTGGGCCTCGACCCCAACGAACCGACGCTCGCCGGCTACCGCGCGTGGTTTGCGCAACAAGACCCAAGCGACCACATCGACCGCGTGATGGAAGCCGCCGGCGTTGACCGCGTCACGATGACCAACGATGTTTTCGACGACAACGAACGCAACCGCTGGCTGGCCGACCCGGCGATTGGCGGTGATAGCCGGTTTTGCGGCGTGCTACGGATCGACCCGTTGGTGATCGACTGGCCGTCTTCGGCGTCGCGGCTCCGCGCGTGGGGTTTTGCCGTTGACGAGAGCGGCTTCTCTCGCCAGACCATCGACGAAGCAAGGCGTTTCTTGCGCGAGTGGGCGGCGCGGGTCGGCGCCCACTACTTTGCGGTCAGCCTGCCGCCCGGCTTCCGCTTCCCGGCGCCCGAGTCCGACCGCACCGCCGCGGCCTGCGAGCAGGCGCTCACGCGGATCGTGCTACCGGTTTGCGAGGAGCTCGGCCTGCCTTTCGCGATGATGATTGGCGTCACGAGGGCGGTGAACCCCGCGATCCGCCTGGCGGGCGACACCGTCGGCGTGGCGGACGTCGCCTCGGTGGCGGCCCTGTGCCGCGAGTTCCCGCGGCAGAAGTTCCTCTGCACGATGCTCGCCCGCGAAAACCAGCACGGGCTCGCGGTGACCGCCCGCAAGTTTTCCAACCTGCTGCCGTTCGGCTGCTGGTGGTTCCTGAACAACCCGTCGCTGATCGATGAGATCACACGCATGCGGATGGAGCTGCTCGGGTCAACATTCGTGCCGCAGCACTCCGACTGCCGGGTGCTGGAGCAGCTCATCTACAAGTGGGGCCACAGCCGGCAAGTCATCGCGCGGGTGCTAACCGAGAAGTACGCCGACCTTGCCGCGACGGGATTCGCCGTCACCGACGAAGTGATCCGGCGCGACGCCCACGCCTTGCTGCGTGGCGTCACGGAGGAATGGATCGGCCCGCACGCGTAGCAAACCGCTTCGAGCGTTTGACTCATAACGGGCATCGGGTGACAACGAGAACGCGAGCCCGCAGCGATCCGCAGACGCCTGTCGGGCCTGCCGGTGTGACCCCGCGAGCGAGGGGACCGAGAACCGCCTAAGAGTATCGAGGCCCTACCAGCCGAAGGACACCCCGTGGATAACGCCCCCCGCTGCTGCCTGCACCGCGAACTGAACGATGACCTCGCGCTCGCGATCGGCCGGTTGATGGCGAGCACCTGGCCTAAGCCGGAGAAGGACGCCGCGTACCGCGCCGCGAGCCTGCTGAAGCTGGGCGTCGAAGCGACTGGGCCCGAGGAGATCGCTTCGCGCTCGTTCTACTTGATGGACGGCGAGGCGGTTGTCGCCCACGCGGCGATGCAGCCCCGCGAACTCGCGACCGAAGCCGGCCCGTTGTGGGTCGTCGGGCTCGGGGCGGTGTGCACGGACGGCTCGCGGCGGGGCGAGGGGCTCGGCGCCAGGATCGTCCGCGCCGCGTTCGAGATAGTCGGCCAGGGGCCCGCCGAGTACTCCTTGTTCCAGACGAGCTTTGGTGTGCAGCCGTTTTATGAGAAGCTCGGCGCTTGTCGGGTCGCCAATCGCTTCTTCAACTCACGAGGCGAAGACCCCGACGCCAATCCGTTTTGGGACGACGTCGCGATGCGATACCCCGGCGCCCCCGGTTGGCCTGACGGCCCGATCGACCTGCGCGGACCAGGGTACTAGTGGCCCGACGGGCTCGGGGTTTTGCGCTTCATGGGCGGCGCGGATTCGAACTAAGCCGGGCCGGGTTACGCCGAAAAAGGAGCACGTTCGTGACCACCACGCCGACATTCAACCAACCGAGTACCGTGCCCGAGGAAGCGATGGAGGAGGCCAGCCGGGAGACGCGTCGTGGCTGGCGCCGTTGGGCGCGGCGTGCGGCCTTCGTCGCAGCGGCGGTGCTCGCGTCGGCCGTGCTCATCGCGGCGGGCGTAGCGTGGTACGCCGCGGGGCAACTCCTTGAGCTCGCCCCCCAGGTGATCGGCGCCGCACCGGACGACTTCAAGGCCGAAACCGTTTCGTTCGCTAGCCCGTCCGGCTCGCAGATCGCGGGCTGGTACCGTCCTGGCGAACCGGGGCGGGGCGTCGTGGTCCTTCTGCACGGCATCCGATCCAGCCGCACCTCCTCGCTGCCCCGAGCAAAGCTCATCGCCGAGGCGGGCTTCTCCACGCTGCTGATCGACCTCCGCTGCCACGGCGAGAGCGCGGGTGATCAGATCACGCTGGGCAGCCTGGAACGGCTCGACGTCCAAGCGGCGGTGGCGTTCGCGAAGTCGCGCAACCCGGGCGAACCGACGGCGGTGGTCGGCTTCTCGCTTGGCGGCGCCGCCACGGTGCTAGCCGCGCCGCTCGACGTCGATGCGGTCGTCCTTGAAGCGGTTTTCCCAACGATCGAAGCGGCCGTGAGCAACCGAACCCGGCGTCGGTTTGGCGTGCTGGAGCCGCTGGCGACCTGGGCGCTGCTCGCGCAGCTCGAGCCGCGGACCGGCATCGCCGCCGAGGCGTTGCGCCCCGCCGACCGGGTGGCCGATCTTGGCTGTCCGGTGCTGATTGTGGGCGGCACAACGGACGTGCTGACAACGCCCGACGATACCCGACGGCTGTTCGCCGCCGCCGCCGAGCCGAAGCAACTTGGCTGGTTCACCGGCCTAGCACACCAGAACTACGCCTACTGGCAGCCCGACGAGTACCGCTCGCTGGTCGTCGAGTTCCTCTCACGCCGGTGCGGGGCCGCCGGCGAGTGAGCGCCCGCTAGTTTCAGCGGTCGCCGGGCAGCATCGCTTCGATCGCCTCGGCGGCGGCTTGGGTTCCGTCGAACTCGAAGCCGGAATCAGCGAGCTGTCGGCGGTACGCGTCGCGCTTGCTAAGGAACTCGGCGAGGTCCTCGGCGGTGACACGCTCCAGGGCCGACCAGTCGCCCGCGCCGAGTTGCTTGAGGAAGCAGGCGTTGATGCACTGCTCGTGGTGGTTCCGTTCGGGCAGGGCGTAGACCGGCTTGCCGAAGTAGAGGGCTTCGCCGAGGAGCTGGTTGCCCGCGGCGGCGATGACGCAGTCGCAGGTCGCCAGGTCGTCGAGGAAGCTCTGCTCGCTGATCGCGTGGAAAGTGGCGCCGCCGACCGGCTCGCGCTCGCCCAGGCCGTAGACACGGACGGGCAGCCCCCCCGGCGCCGATCCGAGATCGCCCAGCATGTCGACCACGCGTGGCGGGGTCGCCTTGCGGAGGTACGTCAGCGCGTGGCCACCTACGTCGGGCGTCCGCTCGCGAACCGCGGGGCGGAGCAGCGGGCCGACCTGGATCGCCTCCCGCCAGTTCGGCCGGAGCGGCGGGTAGTAGAAGGCCGAGATGACCGTCCGCTGCTGGGCGATGCCGAACATCCAGACGCTCCAGCCCATCGCCCAGGCCCAACGCCTCAGCCGCTTCGGCAGCGACGCCAGGTCGTAAGCGACCATGAAGTGCTGGTGGTCCAGGCTCAGCACCGGCACGCCGTGGCGGTGGGCGGCGCGGGGCATCAGCGGCTCGAAGTCGCAGACCACAAGGTCCGGCTCGTCACGCAAGACGTCCGCCTCGAGCGCCCGGACCGACTTGCCGCTGTTCCACCAGAAGCTCAGCCCCTCGCGGATTGTCTTCCCATTGTCGAGCTTCCCTTCGGTGTAGTGGAACTGCAGGCCGGGGATCTCGCGGACCTCGACGCCCGCGTCATCTTCGTAAGCGGCCCGCAGGAAGGCGAGCGCGTCGTGCGACGTGTACAGCACGACGCGGTGGCGGTTGCGGAGCGACTCGACCATCGAGCGCGCCCGGGCGGCGTGCCCGCGGCCCTCGCCCATCACGCTGTAGAAGATCGTGGCCAAGGCGTCGTGAAGAACGCTAGGTGGAACAAGTCTGAATGGGCTGGGCGTATCGGGGCGCGGGGACTGCGAGGGGGCGAACGCGACACGCCCCTAAGCCGCCGACTGATTTACCCGCCGCCCTACCGCTTCGTCCCGACGAAGCGGTAGTAGGGGGTGCGGATAATCGGCAGCCAGGGGAGTTTGCCGAAGTGCTCGTCGATGCTCACCGGCGCAAACCGGCTGGCGAGGTACGGCAGGTGGTCGGCGCTCGGGTGGACGTTGTCGTTGGAGAACCAGATGGGCCAGAACGAACGGGTGAACCAAGAGTGCTTCGAACGCCCTTCGCACGGGTACTTGCGGGCGACGTAGAAGTCGACCACGCCGAGCGTGCCCCCGGGCTTGAGGACCCTCGAGGCCTCGTTCACCGCGGCGAACCAGTCGGGGATCATCGTGAGCGAATAGGTGAAGGTCACCAGGTCAACCGATTCGTCCGGCACGTCGAGTCGCGTGACGTCGGCGTGCACCGTCTCGGCGTTGGCCCAACCGTTCTGTTCGATCCGATTCGCGGCGACAGCGAGCAGCGACTCAGACAGGTCGACCAGCCGGACGCGTTCGAACCCCGCCAAGCGGCCACCAAACAGATCGGCGTTGCGGCCCGTGCCCGAGCCGAGGTCGAGCCAGTCGCCGCCGACGGGCAGCGACGCAAAGAGTTCCTCCCGCCCGTGCAGCATCTTCTTGCGCGTGGCGTCGTAGTGCTGGGCTTGGCCGCCGTAGAAGCTGTCCAGCCGCTGCTGATGCGTCTCACCGCGTATGGGCGAGAGCGTCAGGTAATACAGGGTCTTGAGGTGACTCAGCGCTGGCATCGGCGGCGGCCTGGGCTTCGTGGGCGGGCGTGAACGGGGCTTTGTGCAGCTTGGCGATCGAGAAGCTGCCGTACGTGTGGACCCGGTCGACGGCGTGCAACTGGTCGGCGAGGTCGCGGTCGTACTCCAGCAGCTCGCCCAACCGGCGCTGCTGGCCCCCCGCGGTGACGGCGATCGGGTCGACAAATTCGCAGATCACTGCCGCGCTACGCCACAACAGCTTGGCGCCCTCGTCCGAGCGGTCCACGATCGCCTGCCACTGCGTTTCGAGGACGTCGGCCAGGTGTTCGGCCATCCAGTCCATGTGGTCGAGCAAGATAAAGTGTGAGTACTTCTGCTCACCGGATTCCAGGTGCTCAAGGATTGTCGTGGTGTGGGTGTGCACCCGATCGACCAGGCCGTCTTTGAGCCGCTGGAAGTTCTCCGCTTTGAGGTAGTTCGGGCAACACTCGGGCGTGTATTCGCCGGTCAAGTAGACGCGCCAAAAGTAATTCTCTTTGATCGGCAGCTTTGAGAAGACCGTGTCCAGGCTGTCCTCGATGAACTTCACGATGCCGCCGGGGTAGTACCGCTCGAGCTGCTTGCGCTGCGCCCGCGGCACGCCCAGCAGCGAGAGCGTGGCGTCCCGCTTGAGCGCCCACTTAATCCAGGGGCCCCAGAACGCCGGCTTCACTGCGTTGTGGTAGATGTCTTGTTGCGCTTCGATGGTCTCCGCCGCGAGCAGCTCTTCAATCTCCTTGCGGATCTTTGCGCGTCGGTTGATGTAGACGTTGATCATCCAGGCGAACAGGCCGGCCGAGCCGCGGAAGTAGAAGCTGTCCCGCCGGCCCTCGCCCAAGAAGAACTTGCCGTTCTTATCCCAGTACTCCTGCGAGGCTGCCGGCAGCAGCGGGCGGAGGCGCTTGTAGTCCAGCTCCCAGCTGCTCGCGACGCCGCGGCCGAACAGGGCAAAGAACTCTTCGTACTCGAGCTCTTTGATCGCCGCCTTCTTGAGGTCGAGCAGGGCGTTCTGCCGCGGGTTGACATCGACCGTATCGATCCGCTCCGGCTCGTCGAGCGCGTAGTCGAGCGCGTTGCAGCCCGCCGATGTGATGACCAGCACCCGGTCGCCGGCGCCGAGCCCGAGCGCTTGGCGGTCGAGCCGCGGGTCTTCCCAGCACGTGTTGTAGACTAGGTGATTGCCGTGGCAAAACTTGAAGAACGCCCTGCTGAGTTGCGTCGCCAGCATGAAGGCTCCTGGTCAAGGACGGGGGCTAATCCGCCGTCGCGTGGCGCCGCGTGCGGGGCTGGGGTTGCCGTGAGCAACCGCAAGAGGGGCACGCTGACAACTGGCGAGCGGACCCACCCCAGGCAGCCACGGCTTCGGCGGCGCTTCGGGGCGGGTGGGCAAACCCAGAAGCCTGCGTTGATTCAAAATTGGAACCGATGCCCCGTCCCAAGATCAAGGGCCCTTCTGGCGGGCGGCGGCGAAGCGACGATACGGGTGGGGGTGGGAAGGCTTGCCGGTTGGACCGCGATTGATGGCAACGCGACTTCGCCGCCGCGGCCGCATGCTGGTTGCTGGCCCGTCGCCCGGCGCCGAGGACGACGCGACGAAAACGAATCCGGTTGGTAGCGATTCCGGCTCCGTCGGTGGAGGCCCGTGAGTCGCGGTTGATGCGTCCTTCGGCCGATCCCGGAGCTACTCGGAACGATCATCGCTTCCCCGCTCCTCCGAGCGTTGTGCGAAGCCGGCGGCGGAGGGGTGAGGACGTTGAATCGCCCCGCCCGCTCAGGCGACGAGTACCCCGTCTACCTCATGCCCCGAGAGCCCATCGGCTTCGGCGGCGATCGCCGGGGTCAGTGCGCCTGGCAGGTCGTCAGCGGTTTCGCAAACGGCGGGCGTCAGTCCTTCGGCCGCGGCGTTCCGATCGGCAACCGGTTCGGGCGAGCGCGGCGAAGCGGGCAGGCTGTCGATCAGCCGCCCGTCGCGTCGCATGAGTTCGAAGCCACCGTCGTCGTACTCGACAAGCGCTGAACAGTTTTCGACCCAATCGCCCGTGTTGCAGTAGGCCAGGCCGTCAACCTGGATGATCCTAGGGGCGTGGATATGCCCGCAGATGATCCCGTCGCACCGTTCTTCGCGGGCGTTGGTGATCAGCAGCTGCTCGAATTCGCTGACGTGGCTCACCAGCCGCTTGACGCCACGTTTGATCGCGCCGCAGAAGGCGTACGGGTCGTGCTTCTTGCCGCGCAGTTTGTTGACCATCCAGTTGGCCGACAACAGCACGTCATAGCCGTAGGACGCGGCGAGCGATAGCCACGGCATGCCCTGCTCGACACGGTCGAATTGATCGCCGTGCGTGACCAGGAACCGCCGCCCATCGGCGCCGGTGTGGACGAATCGGTCGCGGATGTCGATGACGCCGAAGTTGGCCAAGAACCCGCGGAGAAAGGCGTCGTGGTTGCCGGGCGTGTAATAGAGCTGCGTGCCGGCCCGGCGGAGGGCCATGAGGCGTTGCAGGATGCGGTCGTAGGCGGGCAGCCAACGCCAGCGTCGCTTGAGCTTCCAACCGTCGATAAAGTCGCCCACCACGTAGAGGTAGCGAGGCTCGTACTTCTCGAGCAGTTCCAGGAACCCGTCCGCTTGCGAATGCTTGCAGCCGAGATGCACGTCGCTGACAAAGAGCGAGCGGACGACCCGCCCTGCCTCACCATCGGATTGCGGCGTGTCCCGTAGCGTTCCGGTCGCCTTGGCGGCCGATTCCATCAGGGCCGAGCGGCCCGGCCCTCCTTGGACTTCGCTCATGACAAACTCCCGGCGTGGATGGCGTCCGGCCCAGCACCGTGGCGCCCCGCTATCCTGCGCGGTGGCACGTCTTCGGAAAGGCTCCACTCCGCAAAGGCGGTGTGCGGTTCGTCAGTCGCGGAGACCGGCGGGGCCACGACGTGCGTGCTCAAGCGGCTTCTTCCTAGGTCGGATAGGCTCAAATTGCGTTTCCAGTCCACATGGGGCAAGAACACTGACCGAGCTCCAAACCGAAGCCGCGCAGCACTGGAGACGCAAGTAGTATCGGCGACACCCGTTAGCGCCCCGTTAGGGGCCCGCGTGTTCGGGGTTAAACTCCTGTTCAGATTCTGCGAAGAAGCAGGCGGAGGGCACTGATGCGGCGGCTTAACTCGTTGCCGCTTCAAGTGTAACGAGCTGCGGCACGGGTGTCAGCTATGCATGCGTGGCAGGTCCTCGCCTTCGCCGATAATCGCCGATTCGGCGGAAGAAAGCTCTTCCAGCCGACTCGACACCTCGTCGTCCGGGGCAAAGTGGCGGGCCAGCCGGGTGTAAGTCGAGTGGTGCCGCGCCTCGGACTCGAACAGCCCTTGGTAGAAGGCCGACAACACCGGGTCGTCAACGTGGTCGGCGAGCGCCTGGAAACGCTCGCAAGAACGGGCCTCGATTAGCCCGGCAACCAGCAAACGGTCGACGGCCCGCTGCGGCTCTTGCTTGCGGACCAAGTCGTTGAGCCTCCGGCCGTAGCTGCTCGGCTTGATCCGCCGGAACTTCACGCCGCGGGAATCCAACAGGTCAAGCACCATGTGGAAGTGCTCGAGCTCCTCGTTAACGATCTCGGTCATCTCCCGGCAGAGCTCGGCGTCCTCGACGTAAGCAAAGATCAGGTTGAGCGCCGTTCCGGCCGCCTTCTTCTCGCAATGGGCGTGGTCGATCAATACCTCGTTGAGGTTGGCGTCGACTTGCGCGAGCCAGCGTTGATCCGTCGTTGATTTCAGGTGGAGCATGTCTTGCCGTGGGCTTGGGAACGCGCGACCGTCGGTTGGTCCGCGGCGGTGACGGGTGAAGCGTTATTCGGCGGATCGTCGGCCGAGCGTTGGGCGGCGAGGCCGAGCTCGCGGGTGGCTCGCCGCTGGACGAGATAATCGGCGAGCGCCGGCGCCCAACGCCGGAGTGACGCAAAGCGGCCGGCCCGCCGGCCGAGGACGGCTTCCGCCAGGCCGCGGTGCGCGGCCCGAAGCGTTTGCTCGGCGACCGACTCGGGGGACAGTTCGGTTTGCTGAACAAAACGCTCCGCAGCCGCTTTGAACGCGGGCGTTGCGAAGCGAGCCGAGCCGAACAGCCGTGTGCTAACGACGCCGGGCAGGGTCACCGTGACGTTGAGTTGGCTCGTGGCCAACTCGCCCCGCAGGGCGCGAGAGAACGCGACCACGCCCGCCTTCGTTGCGCTATACGCCGCGAAGCCGGGCGGCGCCAGCGGGGCGAAGATCGAGGCCGTGTTGATGATGCCCGACCTCGGCGACGAAACCCCGCGCGGGGCGCCACGGTCGGCGGCCTCGATCAGCCACGGCGCGGCGGCGGCGCTGCCGAGCATCGTGCCCGTGAGGTTGACTTCAACAAGTCGCTGCAACTCGGCCGGGGGGGT
>JBCCZD010000158.1:0-9450 GCA_039188275.1 Planctomycetota bacterium | reverse complement strand
TGCAAGACCACCCGGGGCGATCATGCTGGAAGAGGGAGCGAACACGCCACCCCCCCAAGCCCGACTGACCCACATGGTTTCTTGGCTCGTTCGTCACGCCCCGGTCGTCCTCACGGGAGGGCTGCTCACGCTGACGCTTGCGGCCGCCGTCGGCGCCGCGACGGCCCAAACCGGCGCCGCGCTCGTTGGCCTCGGGGCGACCGCCTTGCTGGCTCGACGAACGGCCGACGGGTTGCTGCTGACGGCACACGCGGTGATGTACCTAGGCATCTCGGCGCTGTTTGTCGGCGCCGCGTGGCACGGCGCGTCGGGCGCGGGCCCCGGGCTGCTGATGGTCGACTTGCTCGCGGGCGTCGCGATCTCGGCGCTGCTAGCCCCGCTGGTTTACGCCGTGGCGAGTCGGGGCCCCGAGGGTTGGCGTGAAGCCTAGAGCGTGCAGCCGTTCGTCGCCGCGTCTTCGGCTAGGCGAGGCAAGCTCGGCAAGGCGACCGAAGCAGTGAATCCATCGATTCGTCGATGCAGGTCAACGAAGCCCGGCGCTGGCTCGACAAGCCGAAGACGCGACGACGAACGGTAGTGCGCTCTAAAGCCCCAGGTCCACGAAGCCGCGGTCTTCGAGCCGGACGAGCAGCTTGATCAGGTCGACCGTCTGTCGCAGGCCCAGCGTCGACAGGACGCGCTTCTTCCGCAGCTCAACGGCCCGAGCGGTCAGCTCCAGGCGCTCGGCGATCTCCCGGCCCGTGACGCCCATGCCGATCAGCCGAGCGATGTCGCGGTCCGAGTCGGACAGCGATCGGAATAAACGGTGGCGGTCGATCAGCGTCGACTCGAGCTCGGCGGCGCCGTCGTCGATGCGGTGCTCGGGGCGCGTGACGCCCAGGATCGCGATCCCCGGATTGCCGGCGGGCGCGAGGTTGTGCTTGTACGTCCGGAAGCGGTACAGCGCGCCGTCGGCGCCGTGGCCGACGTGGTCCAGTTCGACCGACGTTGAGCCGCTCAGGATGAAGTCGTCGGTCGCCTTCGAGACGTTGACAACGGTCGAGCCCAGAAATTTCTCGCCGGACCGCCCCACCGGGGAACGGGTCGGCGAGAAGAAGGCGCTGTACGCCGCGTTCGCGTGGACGACAACGCGATCGGGGTTCTTCACGTAGACGAGGTCCGTGAAGCGGTTGACCTCGACGACCGCGTCCCAGGAGGTTTCGGCCGCGTGCAACACCACCCCGGTGATCTCGCGAACCGCCTCGTCAAACGCTTGCCCGTACGCTAGCGTAACACCCACCAGCAACTCCTCCGTCAGAGAAAAGCGACCACATTCCGTCGGGTCGGCGATTGCTCCGGCGCCCCCAATGCACGCGCCCGCAAAGCGCGTAGGCCCCAGATTCTCGGCAGTCGACCACGCTAACAATTGCCTGCACGCCGATCTACTGGGTCCGCGACTCGGTCCTGCCGCTGTCTGATTCGAAACCCGACGGGGGTTGTTTGTTGACTCCAAGTCAAGGGCCCGTACGGATAACAGCGGGCGCCAGAAGGGGCCGCCCACGAGCAATTGCCAAAATCGGCTCCTACTCTGTCGGCGGTTTACCGCCGAAGCTTTGTTTTTCAGCCCAGTTTTCTGCGGGCGTTGAAATTTAGGGGATAGCTCCCAATGCGATGCTCTGAGAATGTATGAATCCAGCTGCGCAATTCCGAAATCCTCCCGGCAAGTTGGGGCGGTCCTTCCGACTCCTAAGCCGCAGCAGGGAAAGAGTTTTTGCAATGAACATGCACTTCTTCCATCCGTCGCGTGACGAGCTGGTAGAACAAATCGGCCAACTGAAATCAGAGCTGGCAGATGCCCTCAATGACCTGCAACGCGTCTATGGCGAGCGCCTCCCGCCCGCTGTCGTGTCCGACGCACTTAATCAAATCGATGGGTCGATCAAGGACCTGCTAGACCCGCTCGAGGACTAATTTGTTCGGAAGTAATTTCATTCTCGGCATTCTTCGATCGCCATGCGGAGTTGGAAGATCGGCGTCCACTGCGCTTTACGTGCGCGTCTGCTTGATCGGGTAGGCCGTTCGTGGACGGCGCGTCGGCCGTTCGCCGGTTGCGGCTTCTTGGGTAGATTGTAAGAGCGGCTCGCGCCGCCGGCGGGCAAGCGTCCCCTCGGCAAGAAGTTCCCAGGAGTCAAGCGATGCTGAAACGGATCTCCCCCGTGCCGGGGGTCGCGCTGGCCCCGCTTGTTTTGGCTCTATTCGCTTCGGCGCCCACGGCGTGGGCCGACGACTGGCCTCAGTGGATGGGGCCGCAGAGGGATGGCGTGTGGCGGGAGTCGGGCGTCGTGTCGAGCCTGCCGCAGGGGGGCGCCCCCGTCGCCTGGCGGGCGGAGGTCGGTTACGGGTACGCGGGGCCCGCGGTCGCTGCGGGGCGCGTCTACTTGTTTGACTACCTCGTGGAGTCGGGCGAGATCGTCAACGCGCCCAGCACCCGTGACCGCTTGACCGGCGCCGAGCGGCTCACCTGCTTCGACGCGGCGACCGGCGCCGTCGTCTGGCGGCAGCAGTACCGGCGCGACTACGCGATCTCCTACGGCGGCGGCCCACGGTGCACGCCGACCATCGACGGCGACCGCGTCTACACGCTCGGCGCCGAGGGGGACCTGGTCTGCCGGCAGACGAGCGACGGCGGCGAGCTCTGGCGCGTGAACTTCCGCGAGGCCTTCGCAGCCGAGACGCCGATCTGGGGCCACTCGGCCCACCCGCTCGTCGTTGGCGATACGGTCTACTGCGTCGCGGGTGGCGAGGGGAGCGTCGCGGTCGCCTTCGACAAGCACACCGGCGAAGTGAAGTGGAAGGCCCTATCAGCGAAAGAGCCCGGCTACTGCCCGCCTACGATGATCCACCACGCCGGCCGGCAGCAACTCTTGATCTGGCACCCGGAGAGCCTCAACAGCCTCGACCCGGCCAGCGGCGAAGTTAGCTGGAGCCTGCCCATGAAGCCGGCGTTCGGCATGTCGCTAGCAGCGCCGCAGCAGCTCGGCGACCGGCTGTTCGTGAGCTCGATCGGTAACTTGTCGGTCATGATGAAGCTCACCGGCGGCGAGCGGGGCGTCGAGGTCTTGTGGTCCGGTACCGGCAAGACCGGCGTGCGGAGCGTTAACGCCACGCCGCAGCTCGAGCCGGGCGTCATCTTCGGCGTCGACTGCGAGAACAGCTCGCTGATGGCCGTCGGCATGGACGACGGGCGGCGGCTGTGGGAAACCAAAGAACCAACGATCGGCGACCGACGCGGCCGGCACGGCACGGCGTTCCTCGTCCGGCACGAGCCGACCGGCGGCTACTTCTTGTTCAACGAGGCGGGCGACCTGATCTCCGCCCGCCTGTCCGCCGAGGGCTACACCGAGACCGGCCGGCAGCCGCTGCTCGAACCAACGAGCAGCGCCTTCGGCCGGCCGGTCGTTTGGAGCTACCCGGCCTTCGCCGAGCGGTCGGTGTTCGCCCGGAACGACAAAGAGCTGGTTCGTGTCGATTTGTCGGAGTAGGCGACGATGACGCGACGCCTCTTGTCTGGCGCTTGGCGGTGGCTCCGACGCGGCGTGGTTGCCGTCTTCGCGTTCTTGGTCTTCTACGCGGCGTTCCTGCTGGCCGGGCTGGTCCCGCTCAACCGCGGCTTCACGCCCGCCGACCAGGGTGTGGCGATCTACCTCGCCAGCTCTTCGGTCCACGCCGACTTGGTCTTGCCGATCAAGTGTGGCGATCGTGACTGGGGCGAGAGGTTCCCGCCGAGCGACTTCGCGGGCGATGTCAGCGGCGCGACGCACGTCGCGATCGGGTGGGGCGACCGCGGCTTCTACCTCGACACGCCGACGTGGCAGGACCTGAAGACATCGACCGCCCTGAAGGCGATGTTCCTGCCAAGCGGCTGTGTGCTGCACGTCGCCTGCACGCGCGAGCCCGCGGTGGGCGAGACCGTCCAACGCGTCGTGATCACACAAGAGCAATACGATCGGCTGTGTGGATCGATCGACAGGTCGGTCGTGAGGGGCGGAAGCGGGCGGGCGGCGCCACTCGCCGGCGAGGCGTTCACCGAGTACGACGCCTTCTACGAAGCCCGCGGCGTGTATCACTGCTTCAACACGTGCAACAGCTGGGTAGGGCGGCGGCTAGCCGACGCGGGCATCGCGACGCCCCTCTTCACCCCCCTGCCGCATGCGCCGGGTTGGTACCTGCCATCGGGGGAACCCTGAACGCCGCGGCGGCCAGCAGCCCGCACAACGTCAGAACAGCCGCCGCTGCGGCTCGGGCGCCAGGGGGCGGGCGTCGACGCCGCGGCTGAGCAGCTGCTCGACGAAGCCCCCGGGCCCGTGCGTCACGTAAACCGTCCGCGGCGCCACGCGCTCGACCAGCTCCAGCAGCTCGTCGAAGTCGGCGTGGTCCGACAGCGGCAACGCGTAGTCGACCGACTGGCGCAACCGCGTCCGGGGGTGCACCGCCCAGCCGGTAACGGCGATCGACGTCGTCGGCCCCAGCCCGGCGAGCCGGTGCCGCTTCATCGACTTCGGCAGCGTGACGACCGCGTGCCCGGCGAGCGGCCGCCCGCCGTACTCGCCGCAGCCCGCCGCCCCGGTCGACAGCTCCACGCCGCACGCCGCGTAGACCCGGCTGATCGCGTAGACCTCCGGGTGCTGCAGGACCGGCACGCCGGCGGTGGTGAGGATTTTGGTCACCTCTTGCGATTTGCCCAGCGCATAGGCGTGAATCACCGGCGTGCGGCCTTCGACCAGCGCGTCGTGGACGATGCCGAGTAAATCGGCGATCACCCCCGCCCGTGGCGGCAGCCGGTACTCGGGCCGGCCGAACGTCGACTCCATCACCAGCACATCGGCCCGCGGCGGGTTGGCGGGCTCGGCGGTGAGCGACTCGCCCAGCTTGAAGTCGCCCGTGTAGAGCAGCCGCTCGCCGTCCTGCTCTGCCAACAGCATCGCCGAGCCGAGGCAGTGCCCCGCCGGCAACGCCGTCAGCCGGGCGCCACCGAAGTCGATCGACTCACCGTACGGTATCTCCTTCACCCGCAGCCGGGCGCCCAGGCGGTGGCGGTAGAGGGCGGCCGTCTCGGGCGTGGCGAGGGCCAGCTCGTGCCTAGCCATGTGGTCCGCGTGCGCATGCGACACAAAGGCCCGCGGCTGCCGCCGACGGAAGTCGACCGCCAGCCGCGGCCGGGAAATCATCAAGCCGTCTTCGTAGTGAAACAGTGCCAAGGCGGCAGGGGCTAGGCGTTGGGGGCTAGGATGAGGGGGCTGGGCGGAAAGCAGAGCCGCGAGCGTCTGGCGTTGACTATAGTGGCGTCCTCACGCCTCGCCTTCCCCCTTCCCTTTCTGCGTTCCCGCCTGCTCGATGTCCCTCCTTGAGATCCTTATCCTGGCGGTCGTGCAGGGGCTCACCGAGTTCCTGCCGGTCAGCTCGTCGGGGCACCTGGTCGTCGCGAACGCCGCGCTCGAGGCGGCCGGCAAGGCGGAGGCAAAGGACCTGGTCGAGGTAAACATCGTCCTGCACGTCGGCACGCTGCTGGCGGTGCTCGTCTTCTACCGGCGGGCGATCGCCCGACTGCTGGGCGCCGACCGCCGCGTCATCGCGCCGCTCCTCGTGGGGACGATCCCGGCCGTCGTGATCGGCCTGCCGATCAAGCTCTTTTTCGACGAGGTGCTCGAGAGCCCGCTGCTTGCGGGATTCATGTTCCCGGTTACCGCCGCGATGCTGGTGTGGGTCTCCCGCCAGCCGGAGGGGACCCGCGATTACCAAGAGCTGTCGCTCCGCGAGGCGGCCGGCATCGGGTTGATGCAAGCCCTCGCGCTGCTGCCGGGCATCTCGCGGAGCGGGTCGACCATCGCCGGCGGGCTGGTCGCCGGGCTCCGGCGCGAGGCCGCCGGCACGTTCGCCTTCCTGCTGGCGATCCCGGTCATCGCCGGCCCGGGGCTGATCGAGGTGGCGGAGATGCTCCGCGACAGCGGCGCCGAGCAGTCCGCCGGCGCCACGCCCACGCCGACGCTGCTGGTGGGCATGGCGGTCGCCTTCGCCGTCGGCTACGGGGCCCTCGCCGCGCTGATCCAGTTCGTCAAGCAGGGCAGGCTCGCCGCGTTCGCGTGGTACCTCGTCCCGCTCGGCGTGACGGTGGCCGCCTGGCAGCTGGCCCGGTAGAGGCCGCCGGCGGACGCCGGTTGTCCCCCCCCTGCCCCACTTCTAGACTGCTTCAGTAGGAACCAACGCCTCGCGCCCGCGAACTCGCGCCCCGCAATGCCCAGCCCGTTCGACAAGCAAGAGCAAGAGATCTACGAGGAGCACATCCTCGACCACTACGAGGACCCGTTCCACCGCGGCCCGCTCGCCGGCGCGAGCCACGCGTTTGAGGACAAGAACCCGCTGTGCGGCGATGTCGTGCGGATCGAGCTCAAGCTCGACGCCGACGGCAAGGTGTGCGACTGCTACTTCTCGGGCGACGGTTGCGTCATCAGCCAGGCGAGCGCATCGATGCTGCTCGAAGAACTGTACGGCAAGACGGTCGCCGAGGTCGAGGCGTTCACCGCCGAGGACATGCTGAAGCTCTACGGCCCGCGCCTGACCCCGAACCGCCAGAAGTGCTGCCTGCTCTCCTGGAGAGTCATCCAACAAGCGGTGCACTCGCCGATTCGTTCATGATTGTCCACCAAGACTTCGCAGACGAACGCAGGGGCACAGAGAGCACCGGGGTGAGCAGTCTTAAGCCTGAGTCGCTGCCGGAAGTGCGCTAACGCTCCTTGCTTCTCACTCTTTGCCACTTCGTTGCCGCCGTGGTGAACCCCCGTCATGCCAGCCGTTGAAACCATCGACGCCGACCTGCTCCCCGAGTCGGTGCGGGACGACTTCCCGATCCTGAGGGAGACGACCGCCACCGGGCGGCCGATTGTGTTCCTCGACTCGGCCGCCAGCAGCCAGCGGCCGAGGCGGGTGATCGACGCGGTCTCGCACTGCTACGAACACGACTACGCCAACGTCCACCGGGGCATCCACACGCTGAGCGAACGGGCGACCGACGCCTACGAGCTCGCCCGGCAGAAGGTGCAGGACTTCATCGGCGCCGAGCACGCCCGCGAGGTGATCTTCACCAGCGGCACGACGGCCGGCATCAACGCCGTGGCACACAGCTGGGGCGGCGCCAACGTCGGCGAGGGGGACGAACTGCTCCTGAACGAGATGGAGCACCACTCGAACCTCGTCCCCTGGTTCCAGCTCGCCGAGCGGGCCGGCGCGGTCATCAAGCACATCCCGCTCACCGGCGACGGCCGGCTCGACCTCGACCGGCTCGACGAGGTGCTCACCGAGCGGACGAAGCTGGTGGCGGTTACCGCCGTGTCGAACGTCCTGGGAACAATCAACCCGATCGCCGAGCTCACGCGGCGGGCCCACGCGGCGGGGGCGGTGGTTCTGGTCGACGCGGCGCAGAGCGTGCCGCACATGGCAACGGACGTCGCCGAGCTGGGTTGCGACTTCCTCGTCTTCGGCGCCCACAAGATGTGCGGGCCGTCGGGCGTCGGCGTGCTCTACGGGAAAGAGGCGTTGCTCGACGCGATGCCCCCGTTCCTGGGCGGCGGGAGCATGATCAACCGGGTCTACGCCGACCGGTTCACCCCCGCCGAGCTGCCGGCCAAGTTCGAGGCGGGCACGCCGCCGATCGCCCAAGCGGTTGGCCTGGGCGCGGCGGTCGACTACCTCGTCGAGCTCGGCCTGGACCGCATCGCTCGCCACGAGCACGCCCTCATCGACTACGCCTGGCGCCAGCTAAGCGGGGTCGAGGGGCTGCGGCTGCTCGGGCCGACCGCGGAGCACCGGGCGGGCCTGGTAAGTTTTGTCCTCGACCGGCCCCATGCGCACGATATCGCCCAACTGCTCGACCGCGACGGCGTGGCGGTTCGCGCGGGGCACCACTGCACGCAGCCGTTGCACGACCGGCTTGGCGTGACCGCTAGCACACGGGCGAGTTTCTACCTCTACAACACGCCGGCTGAAGTCGATCTGCTTCTCGAGTCGATCAAGAGCGTGCGCGAGAAATTCCGTCCAACGGGTCGCCGCCGCCGCCGCCGGTCGGACGCCTCTTGAAGCCCGACGGCGTGGCGACCGCACGGGCCCGGCTGTGGGAGCCCCAAGCGCCTCGCTGGCTGCTGTTTCCGGCGTTGTGGCGTCGAATAGCAGCCGCTATAATCCGCGACGCTTATTTACCCCAAATTGCGTAATTTCACTGAGCGGCACGCTCAGCCACTGCCAAAGACCAGCCGCGACCCGGTCCGGGCGTCGCCCCACCAGGAAACGCTGCGTCAGGAAACCCCGATGCGATTCTGGCTGCTCGACGCGATCGAAGAGGTGGCGCCCGACGAGCGGCTCGTAGCGGTGAAGAACGTCTCGTACAGCGAAGAGTACCTGCAGGACCACTTCCCCGAATTCCCCGTGCTGCCCGGCGTGTTCATGCTCGAGGCGGCGACCCAGGCCGCGGCGTGGCTGCTGCGGCTGACGGACAACTTCGAGCACTCGGTCATCGCGCTCAAGGAAGCCAAAAACATCAAGTACGCCGACTTCGTCTCGCCGGGGCGGCAGCTCCGGGTCGAAGTCAACCAGATCAAGAAGGACGAGCGGCTAGCGACCTTCAAGGTGGCCGGGATCTTAGGAGACAAGACCTCGCTCAGCGGGCGGATCGTGCTGGAGCGGTACACGCTCGCCGAGACCGACCCGGCGGGGGCCGACATCGACGCCCGGCTGCGTCACTACTTCCGCAAGTGGCAGACGGCGATCCTGAAACCGGACGTCTTCGCCCTCCCCACCTAGACCCGTAAACACCGACCAAACTCGCCGCCGGCCCGGGGCCGGCGCCCGTTCCGATACCGCCTTGGAGGCAAGAGAAGCCATGCCCGCTACTGAAGAGATTTTCTCGAAGGTCCAGGAAGCGCTCGTCGACGCGCTGGGCGTCGAAGAGGACGAGGTCACGCCCGAGGCGAAGCTGCAGGGCGACCTCGACGCCGAGAGCATCGACTTCCTGGACATCGTCTTCCGCCTGGAGAAGGCGTTCGACATCAAGATCGAGCGGGGCGAGCTCTTCCCCGAAGACATCCTCACCAACACCGACTACGTGCAGGACGGCAAGCTCACCGACGAGGGGCTGGCGAAGCTTAAAGAGCGGATGCCCTTCGCCAACCTCGACGACTTCGAGTCGAACCCCGTCGTCCAGAACCTGGGCAAGCAGCTCACGGTGCAGGACATGTGCAACTTCGTCGAACACAAATTGAAGTAAGTGGGCGGTCGGCAGTGGGCGGTCGGCAGTGACGCGCAAGCGGCTGCCTACAGATTCGCTGCTGCCCACTGCCCACTGCCCACTGCCCACTTCTCATGCGCTGGTTCTGGGTCGATCGCTTTACGGAGTACGTCGCCGGGTCGCACGCGACCGCGGAC
>JBCCZD010000157.1:0-9479 GCA_039188275.1 Planctomycetota bacterium | reverse complement strand
GGCGGTCAACAGAGTGGCACGAATCATTAGCTTGTTTCTCCAGGTGTGGCGGGCTGCCGGGCAGCCCGCGTAGGCGGGGAAGCGACGCCGAGCTTGTTGATACCCGGTCTCAGTATCGCGATCATAGCCGGCCGCTTCTGAACGTCAATACCCTCATTCTCCACATTTTTGGCCCGGAACCTTGCAAGCCAGAGTGTGCGCTTCGGACCAAGCAACCCGTCCAGACCCGCGGGGACCTTGCCGATCGAACGCTTATGACGCACGGAAACCCCGCTTGGAAGTACTCGATAAGCGGGGCGATTAGGGGGCTAGAGGCGGCCAAAGAAAGTATCGAGGCTTTGCTCTGTCTTATGGGAGTAAGCCTTGAAGCACGCGCGCGATGCGTCCCGCAGATCGTCTAGGCTCGATTCACCGCACGCCAGCTGGCCGATGCCGCGAGCGACGTCTTCGGCCGTCTCAAGGCGGTGCAGCGGGTGGTTCACCGGCAGCCCTTCCGTGCCGCACCGCGTGCTGAGCAGAGGCAAGCCGTACGCCAAGGCTTCGATCGACTTGATCTTCAACCCGGTCCCCGCCACCATTGGGTTGATCAGCAGGTCAAGGCCGCCGTAGAAGCTTGCGACTTCGTCGACGCGGCCGGCGAGCGTTACGCCGTCGGTGAGGTCGCCCAAGTGCTCGCAGACCGAGCCGCCGACAACTAGCTCCGCGCCTTTTCGCAGATCGGTGCGAGCCGCTTCCTCGAGCATCAAGCGGGTCGAGCGGACGTTGATCGGGTTGCTGCTGGCGAGCAAGCCCGCGCGGAGCCTGCGCCCTTCGCGGCGGGCGGTCGGCAGGAAGCACGCCGGCTGGATATGACCGACGGTGTCGACCGCCGCGGTGGTGACGGCGCGGAAGTGCTCCGCTTCGGTTTGCTGGATCGCGAGCACGACGTCCGCTCGGTCGAGCCCCTTCTTCTCCTCTCCCGGCCGCAGCGACATCCACGTCGCGGCGACGCCGTGCTCCCTGAGCAGGCGGTTGCGCCGCGTCAGCCTGTCGTGCGTGTCGATGACACGGGCGACACCCGGCTGTGTGTGCTCCAGCGTCCGGCTCGCGAAGACGTACTCGGCGACGACCGCCCGGATGGGGAACCGAGAGCAGGTGTCGGCGACCGCTTGGCACACCACGTCATCGACGATGTCGTCGACACAAAGATCGATGGCGGGCGCCCACCCGGCCTCGACGGCGCGTCCGTAGCGGACAGAGAAGGCCGCCCGTCGGCGGGCGCTGCTGAGGGTCCGGCAAGCGGGCGCCGGGCGGGTGACGACTTCCACGGAGTCCCATTCGTCCCGCATGGCGGCCGCCGCGGCGGCTAGGTTCTTATCGTGCCACGGCGGTGCTGAGTACAGCAGGAAGCGGACCACCCATCCGCGCCGCTTCGCCTCGCGGCAGAAACCGGCGATCCGTACGCGGTCGCCCCGGTCCTCGGGCGTCGGCGCCACGTGCGAAACGACAAGCATTTCAGGTTTGGGCTCTGACATGCTTCGGCTCGTGGCTCTTCGGGTAGCGGCGGATCGCTTACAACTTGGCGCTTGGCTCCGAGCGATTCGAGCCGCGTTGTGGCCCGGGTCCCTCACGCGTCCGACACGTCGGCGACGCGAATCAAACCGCGGCGAGCCCTCGGCCGTTATTGCGCCTAGTCCGGTTCTTTCAGAGTGCGGCGGACCACCAGCAAAGCAGCTAAAAAAGCGCGCCAGGGGATCCCTAGGATTTTCTTCGCCCGCCGCAGAGGCAATCGGCTCACGATTGGGTCGCGTCGCAGGTCGTCGGGGGGCGCGTCGTCGGAGCACCGGCTATAGCCGTACTCAACCAACCGGTTGCCCACAAGCCGGTCGATCTGCGCGGCTTCGCGCCGCGTGAATGTCGACACCCACCTGCCGACGCTTGCCGAGTCGATCCGCGGCCGTTCTCGGACATCGGTCGAACCGGCCTCCCACGCGGGGAGATCGGCTGTTGTGGCGCCCGGGTCGATCATCGTCTCCTGGTAGGGGATGTCCAGAAAGTCGCAGACGGCCGAGATGGCGGGCTTCGGCTCGCGCACCAGGTCTTCGTAGCAGAGGCGGATCGACCTCAATCCGCCGGCGGCGGCCATTTGGTCACGGATTGCGGTCTCCCACGCCGCCCAACGCCGGGCCGCATTGACGACGTTGTTCTCGCCGAACTCTGCCAGGCGCGGGGCGAGCTGCGCGGCGCGCTTCGCCCCGGCAGTCGAGCAAGCGACGTCTCGGCCGTCGCGGACGATGTGGATGTAGCTGGCGTTTGGGTAGAGCCGGAACAGGAAGTCGACGTTCACCGCATCGTTCGGCGTTTTGAAGAGGGGGAGGCGTTTGCCGGCCTCCGTCAACGCGGGCTGGGTTAACCGCTCGAGGAACTCCCGCGTCGCGGTGTAGACGTCTTCGGCCGAGATGCCGGAGACCGTCGCGACGGGTCCCGTCCTGTCGCTGACCAAGTCCTCGCACAGCCGGCGGAGCGAAGCGGGGCCGTAGCCGCCGACGATCCACGGGGTTTCGGGGAAGCCGAGTATCTGCGAATGGTTGCCCAGCAGCACTCGGAGGAGGGTCGTGCCGGAGCGTGGCACACCGAGGATGAAACAAGGTTGCATGGGTTGCGTTGGCTTTCACCGCGCGCTGACAGAGGGCTACTTCGCCACGCCGAGGCGCCGCAGGATCCTGCGCATGAGGGGGGGCTCGCTGCGGCCTTCCCACTGCCGGCGGTGTTCCCGGTAGTAGTCTTCGGCGCCGTCGGGCAACGCGTTGCTGAACCGCTTGTCCCATTTCGGCCCAAAGTTTTCGCGGAAGTAGTTCGCGCAGAAGGCCTTGGCCTTCTCTTGGTAGTCATCTCGAGAGATGGTCCCCTTCGTGGCGCCGTAGGTGGTTCCGCCGAGGTGGGTCATCACCACATCATCGCAGTAGGCCAGGAACCAATTGTTGGTGTGCATCCGGTAAGAGAGTTCGAAGATCGCCCCCCACGAGTACGGGAAGTCCGGCTTAAAGAAGCCGACCTCGTGCAGGCACTCGCCCTTCATGAACAGGGCCAAGTAATCGGGCGAAGAGACCTTGCGCCACAGGGAGCCCTCTTTGGCGAGCGACTTCCGGTGGTAGGGGGACGTCTCGGTCGGGCTGATAAGTCCCATCCGCGGCTCGGAGTCGAGGTGGTGCACCAGCCTGGCAAGCGGGTCGGGGCTCGCCTGGAACACGAGGTCGTTCATCAAGAAGCCGTAGTGGCGGTACCGCCCGTTGGTTTCGAGCAGCCACTCAAGCCCCTTGATGTGCCCGTTGGCCTTCCCGGCGAACTCTTGTTCGTCGATCTCGAACGACGCGTAGCGGCTCTTCCCCTTCTCGTCGCTGCCCAGCTCGATGACGAAGATGTCCTTGCTGATCCCATCGCCCATGGGATCGAGCTGCTCGACCAAGCTGTCGGTCAAGTCGGGCCGGTTGCGGTTAACGACGAGGATGGCCAAGTCTTTCATGATGCTCCTTCGCTGGGCGGACACCACTCGGACTCGTCGCGGATTGCAACGAGGTGCATGTCTCGGCCAAACTTTGCCGCCTCACGCCAGTCTTGGCGGACGGTGGCTTCCGCGACATCGCGGAAACCGAACTCGCCGATCAGGCCCCCAAGCGTCGCGGGCGTCCACCCCCACTTGTGCTGCTGCCAGAACGGCTCGGCCTCGATATCCGGTGGGAAACCGTAGATCCCCACCATGGCAAGATCGTGCCCGTTATGGAAATGCGCGCCCAGGTTTTCTATGCACTGCTGGAAGTTCGGGAGTTCTACGTGCAGCTCGCCGCCTGGGCGCAGCACCCGAGACCACTCTGACAGCGAGGCTTTTAGCTGGGAGTGCCGGAGGTGCTCGACAAGGTGATAAGACTCGATACACGCAACCGAGGCGTTTGGGATGCCCCGTAGGTCCTCGACCCGGCTGATTAGGTCGCACTTTGCGCTTGGCAACACGTCGACATTGATGTAGCCGCGCTTGTAGTCCTCGCCGCATCCGAGGTGCAGCTTGACGCCGGGCGCTTCATTGGCGACGCGGCGCAGCGCAGCACGGTTCCTCAGCATGACAGCTGGAGGGGTGGCTCTGAGGAGCTTGCGGAGGCGGCCTATGATGGGCTTCATTCGCCGAAGTCTCTCCGGTGCAACTGGGCCATGAAGTCGGCGTAGTCGCCCAAGTCGCGGTGCTCAAGCTTGCAGAAGATGCCGCGGTCGAAGAGCTGCTGGTGCACCTCGCCGGCGATGATCGGGCTCCGGTGCCTGCCCGCGTTGCAACCGATGGCGACCGTCTGGTACGAGTCGACCGTCGCGACGTGAGCAATCAACGGGACGACGAGCTCGATGAAGCTGCTGACCGGGGGCTGGCCGAGCACGAAGTCGCGCATCGCGTCGTCGATGATCCCGAACAGGCCCCACTGCGCCTGGCGGGCTGGGTTCTTGGCGAAGCTGACGTCAAAGTAGTAGTTCGCAGGCGGCTGGCCGTACTTGAATCCGAACGACATCAGCCTGACAACGCCTGGTCTCGCTGCTTCCATCGACAAGGTTCTCTCGTAGGACGTACAAAAAAGAGGTGGGGGGTAAACGGCGTCGGCAAATCTCGGCAGTTTAGCACGTCTTTCAGGATGGGCCAGACATCGAGATGACCGGCAAGCCGCCTCGGCAATCGGCCGCCCCTCCGCTCGGATTCCTGACCGCGAGCGCCCACTCGGAGACGCCGTGAGGGGACGCCTGATCCGCCACGACAATAACTCAACAACCGCTGTCGGCTGGCCGCGTTGCGGTGTTTCTTGGCCTCCGGCCGCACTCCTATTGAACCGCGTGCTGCCTTCGGTTTCAGGGGGGAGCGACCCCGCCGCCCCGCCCGGACGTCGATGCCTTGTCGGGTGGCCCCTGAGACCAAAATCATTGCGGGTAGGCGCCCAAGCAAGGTGTTGCCTCGGGGAAACGCCGATGCGCTCCGCCTCAGGACCGCTTCAATCGGAAGACCCGTGCCAACCCGAGGTCCCGCAGCAACTCCCGCCCCGTCGGCGACACCAGCAGCGTGGCGAAGTAGACGCAGCCAAACACCGGCACGCCAACCCCGATGCGGGCGAAGTCGTTCAGAGCCGTCGTGGACGCCGAGGCGAAGAGCGTGCCCACCGAAGCCACCGCGGCGCTCAATGCCGGAAGCCGGTAGCTCCTAACTAGGTCGCCAAACCGCACAGGAGTGCCGTGGAAGCAGATGAAAATCGCCGGCACACGCAGCAAGCAAAAGATGATCGAGTAGCCGATCGCGAGCGCTTCAATCCCGAAAGACACCGTCGCCGCGTAGGTCGCCAGGAAGCACGTGCCGGAGAACACAACCCACTTGAACTGCCGGCTAACGTGCCCCCATGAGTGGTAGACCCACTCGCAGGTAACGCCGAAGACGTTCAGGAAGACCGCTGGCAGGAGGTAGATGAAGACCGGGACGGCCTCTTGCCAGTTGGGCCCGAGCATGCACAGCACCGTTTCTTCGGCATAGATGGCGATGAAACTTATCACGGGCACCTGGGCCGTGGCCGAGGCGCGGCTCGCCTTGACGAAGGCCTCGCGGTACAGCTGAGGCTTGTCCGTCAACCGGCTGAGTGCAGGCACGGTTGCCGAGCCGAGGGGAGAGGAGATCGCGCGTATCGGCGCGAGCAACAACCGGTAGGCGCGCTCGTACACGCCCAGCAACTCGTCCCCCCAGTACCAGCCGACGAGCAGGAAGTCGGCCTGGGTAATGAAGTACATGATCGTGTTGCTGCCGGTGATGACCGCCCCGAATGACGTGAGCTTCATCGTCCCGACCCCGCGTTTGGGAAAGCCCGGACGCCAGGGGCAGAGGAACCAAAAGATGACGCTGCTGAGGTACACCGCGACGATTGGCTTGATCACCAACGCCCAGCAGGCGTCGGGCGAACCCTGCTTCCAATACGCCCACCCGAGGCTGAGCAGGATCGCGACGATCTGCGAGCCGAGCCCGACGACTCCGAGCGTCCACATCTGCATCCGCCTACGCATGAGCGAGCGGTGCTGCATCGTCACGCCAACGCCAAAGTAACTCAGGGACATAACGCAAACGATCGCAAACAGGCGGGGCTCTCCATAGAACCAAGAGATGGGCCACGCCAGCAGCGCGAAGCACACGCTAATCAGCGTCCCCAGAGCCGTCGTAAACCAGAAGAGGTTGGTCGCCTGCTCGGGCGTCAGGTCCTTGCTCTGGACGGTCGCTTTCGAGAGGCCGGCGTCGACAAACATCGACGCAAAGCCCGAGAAGACCGACGCCATCGCGACTAGGCCAAAGTCGCCCTTGCTGAGGAGCCGCGCGAGAATCGGTATCGAGGCCAGCGAAAGGATCAGGCCGATCGCGCGGAAGACGACCAGCGCGTAGCCAGCCACAACCGTCTTCTTCTTCAGGTCTTTGTCGAGAGACTCGGGCGAGAAGTAGTCCTCGGAGTTGGCGGGCATTCCGTGATCGCTCGGTGGTTCGCTCGGGCGGCTCGACGGCACACCACCAAGCAACCTGCGTCTATAGGCCCCAACTCTGAAACCCTGTCGGGGCAGCAGTCAAAGCAAGGAGAGGCACAAACCCCTTGTTTTATAAGTCGGGCCGACAGGATTCGAACCTGCGACCTTTTGACCCCCAGTCAAACGCGCTACCAGACTGCGCCACGGCCCGAGCTTGTCGGAGATGCCGACAGAATGATCGGTTGCTGGCCACAGGGCTCCGCGAACCGACGAGTAGCGACGCCGACGGGACTCGAACCCGCAACCACCGGATCGACAGTCCGGTACTCTAACCAATTGAGCTACGGCGCCTGATGCGGCGGCGGTGACCCCGGGGACACGATTAGGGCCGCCGACCGTCGCGAGTCGCGTAGTCTAGTTCCGGACGCCGCTACTCGTCAATCGGTTCGGGCAGCCGGAGAGAATGACGATTTTCCGTCCGGATTCCGCCCCGGTAAGGTCGTGGCTGGGGGCGGACTGGTTGATCCGCAGGGCGGGTCTACGCCGGCGGGTCGGTAAGTTGACTCGGCCGCCGGCGTTCACCTACGATGCGGCCGTGCCGGTGGCGGTCGTCGCCGCGAGCCGCCGGCCTTGCCCGCCGGGCCGTGCACCCGGTCAGGGCAAGCGGCGATCGGATTCCGCCGCGGGCGGCTTTCATTCCGCGTTCGAGGGCTGTCTCGCGTTCGAGTCCCCTGTGGCGAACGGCCGCGGTCGAGCTGCCCGCGTGTTGGCTGCCGGGGCCTCTTTCGCCAACGCGGCCCGACAAGGAGCTAGCGATGCCACTCTTCGAGATCGAGACCGACAACCACATCATTATCAGTTGGGCGGAAGACGCCGACGGCGCCACGGCGACCGTCACCGACGCCTACCCCAATGAGGGCATCACTCGGCTGACCAAACGACCTCGTGACACGTGGGTGATTTCTAAGAGCGCGCTGGGCATCCCGACCGACCTCGACCCCTGTTGTACGGCGCGTGATTGCTTGTCGAAGGCGGAGGGCGACAAGGTCCACGCGATCCGCCTTTACATGCATGAAACGGGCGTCGATCTGGAGCAGGCACGGAAGGTGATCGAGTCGAACATGGTGATGGGGTGGTAGCAGGCGGGCCGTTCCACCGGCTTTGTGATCGCGCTGTGATCGGCGGCGGCTTGGTCGCAATCGGCGACGTTATTGAGCATCCAACAAAACAGGGCGGTCCGCGGGGTGCGCGGGCCGCCCAGTTTTTGTTTCTGCCGCTGCCGAGAGCGGAGCCAGCGACTACCGGTACCGGGGCGCTGTCGACGGGTACGCCGACGGCGTCGCCGTGGCGGGGTAAGGCGTCGATGGGTAGGGCGTTGAAGGGTAGGCCGACGGCGAAGCGGCCGCCGGGGACTCGCCCGGCGAAGACGCCGCGGCCGGTGCGGGCCGCGTCGCGACGTTGACCGGGTAGGTCGAGGTGCCGCCGGGGCGGTAGCCGCCGGCGGGGGCGTCGATCATCACTTCCGCCGAAGCCTTTACTTCCGCCGAAGCGGTCGCGACACCAGCCGCGCCGTACGCGGGTGGCGGGCCAGCGGTCGGCGGCGCCGGCAAACTGCTGGTTGATGGCGAGGCGGTTGCCACTGCCGCCGGCGCGGTCGATGGGTAGGCGGGGTAACGTCCCGCGCTAGACGGTGGGCTGACCGACGGCGTGCTGACCGACGGCGGGGCGGAGGGCGTGGCGGCAGACGTTGGTGGCATCATGGGGGGCGTCGCGGCGACGGCGCCATAGCGCCCGCCCGTGGCTGGCGTCGCGGGCGTCGTTCCTGAGGTTGCCGGAAGGGTCGGCAGCGAATCGGCCGCTGCCACGTTGCCGTAGCGGTTGCCGGAGCCGGCGTAGCGGTTCGCGGGGGCGGGGGCGGCGGGGCTGGCGGCGGGTTGGTAACCGGCCGGGTTGTATGGACCGGCGGCGGGGCTCGCTGATGCGACGCTGACTGAGCCAGCGGGGTTCGCCGTGGCGACGGCGCCGCTAAAGGCGGGCGCCGACGCGGTGGCGGTCGTCGGGTACGACGCGGCGGGCGCCGACGCAATGGTGTTGTTCGAAGCGGCCCCGAACGCAGGGGCTGCATAGGCGGGGGCGTCGCCTCCGCCAAACGTCGGGGCGGTGGTCCCCGGGGCGGGCGTACCGGCCGACGCGACTACCGGGGCGGCGCCCGGCGGCGTCGACTTGGTTGACGGCAACGCGGGCCGGCTTTCGGCGACGACGGTCGCCGAGTCCGCTGGCCCCGACCAGGGGTTCATCCAAGCGAGCCGGCGGCCGGCGCTTTGGCAACCGGTCGCGGCAACGACGGTGGCGAGCAGGACAATCTTGGTACAACGGCTGAGGCGTGTTGCTGGCATAGCTGGTTTGCCGGTAAGCGTGGCTCGATCGGTGGGTCGGTTTGTTCCGTCGCCGGTGTCGGTACCTTTCGCGACGGTGGCGCGGAACGCGGGTTCTTTAGCGATCGTCGGCAATCAGAGGAAGATCGGTTTAGGTCTTCTGGCGATTCGCCGCCCCCCGGCGGAAATCACGCGGGCGGTGCTAGCGGCGCCCCGTGCCGGCTCGAACGCTGGGCGCAAAAAAACCGCCGCTCCACGGAGCGGCGGTTTGCTGCGTTCTTGAGTGATCCTGCGGGCGTGTTAGCCCTTCGCCGCGGCGTACCGGTCGGCGACGGCGCCCCAGTGGATGACGTCGAAGAAAGCGGCGACGTAGTCGGGCCGCCGGTTCTGATACTTCAAGTAGTAGGCGTGCTCCCAGACATCGAGCCCAAGGATCGGCGTGTGGCCCGCCATCCAGGGGTTGTCTTGGTTGGGCGTCTTCTCGACGTGGAGCTTCCCCTCGCCGCCGACGACGAGCCAAGCCCAGCCGCTGCCGAACTGCGTGAGCGCGGCGTTGGTGAAGTCTTCTTTGAATTTTCCGTATCCGCCGAGGTCGGCGTCGATCGC
>JBCCZD010000156.1:0-9495 GCA_039188275.1 Planctomycetota bacterium | reverse complement strand
GGACGGTCACGCTCACCGACGGGTTGCTCACCTCGATTGACCTCACCACAAGCGTCGTGTTCTCAGCGGACTTCGGCGGCTTTGGTCTCGCGCCTTTCGCTGGCAACCTGACGATCGCCGGCAGGCAGTTCGATCTTCAGATCGACGATACGGTGCCGAGTCTTGCGGGCCCCATCAATTTCGTTGCCGACCTGTCGGGTACGGTCAACGCGGTCGTCCCGGAGCCGACAGCCGCGTTGTTAACCTTGTTACCGCTCGTGCAGGGCCTTTTCCTCCGCCGCCGTTAGGCGGGGGGGCTAGCTGGGGCGCCAAGGCGCCGTCAGCCTCTTCGCTTGCATGACAAGGTCACACACGATGAACGAATACCTAGCGAGAATCGCCGCGTTGCTGGTGGTGGCGAATGCCGTTTCCGCCGCGTGGGCGGAGAGGTTTGTTGATCTCGGTGGCCCGGCAACGGGCTACCTCGCGATTTCAAACTTCAAAAACTCGGCCACCCAGGACGGCATCGAGAACAAGAACGGTGAGACCAACGGGCTGCCCGGTTTCCCCAACTATCAGTTGGCGCCGGCGGACCCTCAGGACCCGGAGAGCGTTGGGCTGTTCACAGCGATCATCGCGTTGCCGCAGTCGACGGCTTCGGACTACAGCGGCTTCGCCGGCTTCTCAACCGGGTTCTCAGGGGGCTCCTTTACCGTCAACAACCAAAGCGTCACCCAGCCACGGTTTTCCAGCGTTAGTGCGGGCCGTATTGAGTACGACAACTCGCTGGTGACCGGCAGCGGAGTCGAGCAGGTCGGCATCGTCGACCTGACTTTTAACTTCGACACACTGGCTTACGACGGCAGCCGCGGCGGCGACGCCGGCAACGTCTCGCCGTTCTCGCCTATCGGCACACTGTTCAACGATGGTAGTGCGTTCGGCAACGCCGCGGTTTACTACAACCTTTCGCTGAGCAACGTGACCGGCTCGGGCCTCACGTTTCAAGACGGTGAGCTGGTGTCGATGGACATCGACGCCGACCTGACCGTGGCGACGACCTCCGCATTCCTCACTGCTTTCCCGGCGGTGAATTACACGGGGGCGTTCAACGCCAGCGGCCTTAACTACAGCTTCTCAGTAAACCAGCAGCAGGACTTCCCATTTAACGTTTTCACGGACGTAAACATGATCTTCAACCGAGCGGGCACGGCCTCGGTCGTACCCGAACCGGGCGCCGCGGGGTGGTTGGTCGGCTTGTTCTTGATCCGCGCCGGCAGACGCCGGGAGCCTCCGGCCTGCGCATAAATCCTTGAAGCTTCCTGCCCGAACGCCGGTGAGCATGCCCCTAACAACGATCGATGTGACGCGCCTTGGCCTGAGGCATGTGTTATTGCTGCTTGCCGGCGGGTGGTGCGGCCCGGCCGCCGTGGCGGCGACTTTCGACCTCGACCTGACGGCGGACCCCGACGCGAGGTTTTTTGAGATCACGTCCGACGCGTTCGCCCAACTCAATCAGGGCTTTAACGGCGACCAGGCCCGCGACGGCTTTTTCGACCTCGACGACGCCGGCGGCGGCGACCTCGACATCGGCGACGAGAGCGACTTCGACGCGTTCAGCCCGTCAACGTTCAACGAGATACCCAACAGCGAAGGCCCCGACGTCTTCAACCGCGAGCAAGACTTTTCCATGATCGGCTCGCTTGAGTACGACCCACCGACCGGCAACGTCACCTCGCTGACCATGTTTTGGGACGCCTTCGTCGCCGGCGAGAACTCCCTGCTCAACACCATCGCGGTGCCGCTGCAAGCGCCAACGGTCTTCGGCCGCATCAACTACCAGACCGATTTCAGCAACGTGAGCGGCAGCGTGTCTCTGGTGGGCGGCGGCGTTTCGGCGGTGGATCTCACGGCCGACGTCAGCTTCGTCTACAGCTTCTTCGACACGGTAGCGCAGGCCCTTATTTTTGAATCGATGGACGGCGTCTTCCGGATCGAAGGCGACCGGTTCGATCTGTACGTCAATGACATCGTGACGTTCGAGACCAACGCCGGCCCGACAAGCGTCCACAACGTTTGGGACATCGAGGGGTCCGTCGACAACCTCGCCACGGCGCCGGGCGACTACAACGGCGACGGCTCGGTCGACGCTAGCGACTACCTCGCTTGGCGGACTCAGTACAACACGTCGGTCGCCAGCGGCACGGGGGCCGACGGCAACGGCGACGGCTTCGTGGACGCGGCGGACTACACGGTCTGGCGAGACAACCTGCCCGCCCCGGGGGCGCCGACCGTGGCCGCTTCCCCCGAGCCGACGGCCCTTGGCGTGCTGCTCGTCGGCGCCTGCCTAACCGCTATGAATCGTTGTTTCGCAGCCAACTCACCGCCCGGCGTCAACAGACGCGGAGCCGCGTACAGGAGGGCGAGTGGCCACAAGAGATCGGCCGACAACTCGCCACGCAGCTAATGAACCGAACCAATCAATCGGCCAACCGCGGCGGTCGCCTCCGCCGGGGATAGTGGTGGGGGCCAAGCTAGGCCTCCGGTCGCGGAGCCTCGTGGCGAGACCTTTCTCCGCGTGCGACGCGACAGCCCCGCCGGTATGACGGCGACATCCGCTACTCGTGGCAGCCTGTTGATCTACTCAGTGGGCTGCGACCCGCTGGGGCGAGCTCGGAGTCACGGCGATTCTCGTCGCGGCTAGCGAGCCGCAAAGAGAGTGCTGCTGGCTTGGCGGGTTTGAAGAACGGCACGACGGCGTTCTTCAACAGCCAACTGCAGGCCGGTTGATACAACCTCGTCGTCGTCTCTCTCGACGCGGCCTTTGCCGACGCGAGAGTGCCACGAGTCAGCAACCGCGGAACCGCGACGTTGTCTCCGCGTACCCAACGCTTGAACCACCTCCGAGATTTTTACTCCTACCAAGTGAGAGAGCTTGTAATGAATAAAACCGTCTTCGCCTTTGTCACCGTGAGTGTTTTTGTGGCCGCCATCCCGGCAGTGGCCCAAACGCCGACCTCCGCGGTTATTAATTTTGAGACCCTGCTGAACCCGGGCGACTACTCGGGGGCGCCGGAGTTCGACCCGTTCGCGTCCGGCACCGAGTTCAACGACCTGATCAACGGCGTTTTCGGGCCCAGCGCGGGCCCCGGCAGCCAAGACTGGCTGAAGTTCTTGGGCCAGATCGTGATCCCGAACTACACGGGTGACGGGACCTACACCTCCACCAGCGACGGGCTCGGCATCTACCTGCACTCGCCGCTGCTCAACCGGATCGAAACGGTTTCTTGGCGGACCGAGGGGGCGTTGTCGGCGGCGAGCCTCGCGCTACCGGCGGGGCGTGCCGACGGTCAGCCGACCCAGCAGCGTGACGACATCTACGTGCCGGACTTCGACCCGAACGGCGTTGTGTCGGTGACGATCTCGGGCAGCAGCGTGACCATCGACTACCTGCTCGACTTCGACGCCCTGCCGGCGACGAACTCCGTCTTCCTGCGTGACGGCGTCACGGACACAGACATCTCTGATCGACTCAACGCGGTTGGCTCCCGCTTCCTCAGCATCGGCGTCAACGGCACCGGTACCGATACGGCCGACCTGTTCGAGGTCGGGGTTGACGACGCGTCGATCCCCTACGGCGCCTTCTACACACTCGACCCGCTCCTGAACGGCAACCTCGCCAACACCATCGTCGACACGTCGTTGGCCTTGTTGCGGAACGAGATTGCTAATGAGGGCAACACGGTGGGTGAAGGCAACATCTCGACCACCGGCCGCTCGAACACCGAGGCCGTCGACTTCTTCGAGGACCCCTACGCCGGCAGGGACGGCGAATTCGTCGCGGTCTTCGACCTGGTGGGCGCCCCGCTGGCGACGACGGTCGCGTTGACGATCCCCGAACCGGGCTCCGCGTCGTTGGCGCTGGCGGGCTTGGCGGCCCTTGTCGCCCGCCGTCGTCGGAAGTAGCTATCCGATCCGCGACCGGGCGGGGGTTCGCCCCCCGCCCGGTTGTGTGATTGATTTGTGGATTCGAAGCCGGACAGCCCGAGGGCGACGTGGCGGCCAGGGACGACAGCTTCTACCGACGCGTTTGGCGGTGGCACTTTATCGCCGGCGTGCTTGTCGGCCCACTTGTCTTCATCGTCGCGGTGACCGGCGCGCTCTACGTCTTCAAGCGGGAACTCGAGCCGCTGCTGCACGGCAGCGTGCTGCTGGTCGATCCAACCGGCGACCGGGCGCCGCTGGACCGGTTAGTCACCGCGGCGGAAGGCGGCGCCCCCGGCGACTGGCGAGTCGAACAGGTCGAGATCGACAGCGATCCACGCCGGTCGGTCGGCGTCGTTTTGCACGGCCCTGATCACGAGCAGCGTCGGTTGTACGTCGACCCGTACCGTGGCGAAGTGCTTGGAGAGATCAGTCCCCTAGCCTTCTTTCCAGTGGTGCTGCGACTGCACCGCGACCTGTTTGTTGGAACCGGCGGGCGGCTGATGGTCGAGCTCGCCACGGGCTGGACGATCGTCCTGCTGGCGACCGGGCTCTACCTGTGGTGGCCGCGTACGAGCAAGCGGAACCGGGCGGTCTGGTTGCCGACCTTCACCGGTCCGCCCTACCGCGTCCTCCGCGACTGGCACGCCGTTGCCGGCTTCTGGGCGTTGCCCCTGGCGGCCACGATCGCGATCACGGGGCTCGTCTACAGCTACGCGTGGGGGACCGGCTTCCAGCTAGCGAGCTACGCCTCGGGCGCGTACGACGACGTGCTCGACCCGCCTGAACGCCGGTCGAGCAACGCCGCCGGGTCGCCAACCGAGTGGGAGGCGATCTACCAGGCCGCGGCGACACACGCACCCGACCTGGCGTACACGCTGCTGCCTCCACCGAGCGACCGAGCTACCGCGGTTGTCATGGCGGGGGCGGCCCGCGGCCCTTCGATGACCCGGTTGCTCGCGGTCGATCCCCGCAGCGGTGAGGTGATTCTCGACCGCCGCTTGGCGGAGTTCCCGGCGCTGGCGCAGTGGGCGAGTTGGAACTACCCGCTCCACACCGGCAGCGTTCTGGGACTGCCGACAAAAATCGCGTGGCTGGTGGGCAGCGTGGTCCTCGCGCTGATGCCCGTCACGGGCTACTGGATGTGGTGGCGCCGCCGACCGCCGGGGAAGTCGGGCTGGCCCCGCCGAGTCGATGGGCCGCTACCACTGGGCGTCAAGCTCGCGGTATTCGCCTGTAGCGTCGCATTGCCCGTGGCGGGATTTAGCCTGTCGATGGTGTTGTGCTACGATTACGCCATGCGTGCCCTATCGCGCAGGCGCGAGACCCAATTAAGGTAAAGGCCAATAAAGGTAAAGGGACGATGAATCGAAGGCCCGCTTTTACTCTTGTGGAACTGCTCGTGGTGATCGCGATCATCGGGATCTTGATCGCGTTGCTCCTGCCCGCGGTGCAGTCCTCGCGTGGCGCAGCTCAGCGGGTTAGCTGCGAGAACCGCCTGAAGCAGGTCGCCCTCGCGACGCTAAGCTACGAGAGCGCGAACGGCCACTTCCCGCCCGGGCTGCTGCCCAGGAAAGACGGCACCCCCGCGCGAAAAGTCTACGAGTTTCAGGGATTCGGCTGGGGCGCCATGATCCTGCCGCAGGTCGAGGAGGCCGAGGTCTACGACTTCCTGCGGACGGCGTCGGCTAACTTTACCGAGCCGCGATGGTGGGCCCCCGACGACTGGGACATCGACGCCGCGGAGAAGATCATCCCGATCTTTATGTGCCCAAGCGACACCATGGGCAACCGCAACGACAAGCGGAACTTCTTCGGCAACCACGGCAAGAGTAACTACGTCGGCGTCATCGGGCCAAGGCTCACCAAGGAGCTCAAAGCGATCACCGACCTGGCAGACCTCGGCGGCGGGCAGTCGGGGCCCGTCGCCTCTCACGAGGAGCGCCTCGCCCTTGAGTGGCCCGGCATCCTCTACCCGGACTCGGCTACCCAAATCCGCAAGATCACCGACGGCACGAGCAAGACCTTCTTGTTGGGTGAACGCGACGGCGACCGCCGCGCATCGACCTGGTGCGGCACCGACCGGTACACTTTCTTGACGAATCAACTCGGCTGCACTTCGAGCGATCCGACGTTTACGCTCAACGCCAACGGCGCCGAAGACTTCATCGCCTTCGCCGCGTTCGGCAGCCAGCACCCGGGCGGCGCCTACTTCGCTCGAGCCGACGGGTCGGTTGTTTTCGTCTCGGAAACCATCGACGGCGTCACGTACGAGCGTCTAGGCGCGAAGGCCGACGGAGAAGTCGTTGGTGACTACTAGCAACGGAGCCCGTGTCGCCGCCGCGGCGGTCTGCGTGGCGATCGCGCCCGTCGTTGGGTGCGGCTCAGGCGACCAGTTCCCGAGCGTGAGCGGCGTCGTGACGCTCGACGGCGAGCCGGTTCCTAACGCCACGGTGTCGTTCTACCCACCGAAGGGGCGGGCGGCTTCGGGCGTTACCGACGGCCGGGGCCGTTACCGACTCAACTACTCACCCACGGCCACCGGGACCGCGGCGGGCGACTACCGGGTGACCGTGTCAACCTGGCGACCAAGCCGACCGCAGCAGGGCGTTGACGCCGAGAGCCTCCCGGAAACGCCCGAGACGATCCCGCCACGGTACTCGTCACGAGAGCAGACAAAGCTGACCGCGGCCGTCGTGCCGGGCGCCAACAAGATCGATTTTTCGCTGTCGTCGAGCACGCCATGAGATCGATCCCGACACGCACGGCCTGAATCGGCCGCGGGAGGGGCGCCGCGTCTCTCTGAAGTCGTTGGGGGTAACTCGGTTGAAAGCGGCCAACGCCGTCCGCGAAGGCAGTCTCAGCGCCCTCCGACCGGCCCATCCGGTGGGCACGTCGGCTTTTCAGTTGGCGCGTAAGTCCGCGCAAGCGGCGGACCGGCTCCCGATTTCTGTCCAGCCGCTGCCGAAGCCTACGCGGGGAACAGCCGCAGCGACGCTGGTGTGGAACGGGTCGCTACAGCGTCGGGTCTCCGAGGCGTAGCCGAAACAGTCTCCGGATGCCGAGGCAAGCCAGCGAGCAATGAATTCCGCCGTTGGAAGCTTTCCCGAGCGAGCTCTGCGATTGGTGGTTATGGTAATCCTCTCGCCAAGCGGATGAGCCGCCGCGAGCTCTATTGACTCATGCGCAAGTAAAACGACAGGCCGACCAACGGGAGGCCGGTTTTAGCGGGTAGGACGCAATCGGGCAGTAAAGTTGAAAACGCATCTATCAATAAGCGCTTCAGAAGCACGAGAGCGAGGGTATCGCGATGAGTATTGATTGCTGCCACGGCAGCGCCTTGTTCGACACAACGGGTTGTCGGCCGCGCCTCTCGAATCCATTACGACCGGGCGGTGCGCCAACCGATCGCCGGGCTGCCTCGGTGTGGTTGGTGGCCTGCGTCGCGCTTCTATGGGGTCTGCAAGCCGGGCAAGCGCCCGCGCAGCAGGCGCTGCCGAACATCGTGACGATCTTCATCGACGACATGGGTTACGGCGACATCGGCCCCTTCGGCAACAAGGTTAACCGCACGCCCAACCTGGATCGGATGGCGGCCGAGGGCAACGTGTTGCGCGACTTCTACGTCTCGAATACCGCCTGCACGCCGTCGCGGGCGGCGCTGCTTACGGGCGCCTACGCCCACCGCATCGGCATGGACGGGGTGCCCCGCTTCGCGGTCGTGTTCCCCGGCGATTCACGGGGCCTCAACCCCGAGGAGGTCACTGTCGCCGAGATGCTCAAGCCCCTCGGCTACTCCACGGCGGTGTTCGGCAAGTGGCACCTGGGCGATCAGCCGCAGTTCATGCCGCTTGCGCAGGGCTTCGACCAGTACTTCGGCATCCCCTACTCCAACGACATGTGGCCTCCAAACCGGAACGGCAACCCCGTGACGAGGCGCGGCCCCTACGAGCCGCTGCCGGTTGTGCGGGGCCGGCAGCCAGTCGCCCACGTCGCCGACGGCGCCGATCAGGCGCGGCTCGCCAAGGCGTTTACCGACGAGGCGATTGGTTTCATCACGAACCAAAAAGATGGGCCGTTCTTCCTTTACTTGTCGCACTCGCACGTGCATGCGCCGCAGTTCGCGGACACCGAAGCCTTGGCGGCGGCGAACGGGAAAGTGAAGCGGGCGACGGTCGAGCAGGTCGATGAGAGCGTCGGGCGTGTGCTCGACAAGCTGGTGGAGCTGGGCATCGACCGCAACACGCTGGTGCTGTTCACAACCGACAACGGCCCCGCGCGGGGTTTCTCGGCGGGTCCGCTCCGCGGAAGGAAAGGGGGCAACAAGTACGAGGGGCACATGCGGGTCCCGACAATCACCTGGTGGCCCGGCACGATCCCGGCGGGGGTGGAAACCAACGAGATCGCTGCCACGATCGACTTCCTGCCAAGCGTCGCGAAGCTGACGGGGGCCGCCCTCCCCCAGGGCCGAATCATCGACGGCGCCGACGCGCTGGACGTGCTGCTCGGCGTCCCCGGCGCCGTGTCGCCGCATAAAGAGCTCTACTACGAGACGCAGGCGATCCGGCGAGGGAAGTGGAAGTACCTCGACATCAATGGCGGAGAGCTCTACGACTTGGAGAAAGACCTTGGAGAAACCAACAACGTCGTGGCGGCGCACCCCAGGATTGTTCAGAGGCTGTCGGCGTTGCTCCGCGAGCACAACACGCGCGTCGCGTCGGATACCCGCCCCGCCGGGTTTGCCCAGGATGCCCGGCCGATCCTGACCGAGATCGGCGCCCTGCCGACACTCTCCGAGTACATGGGCAGCGTAGTCGGTCACTAGAGCGTGCCGCCGATAGTGGTAGCGGCTTGGGTGGAGTCGGCGCGAGCGTGGCAAGGCGACCGAAGCAAGCGAATCCATCGATTCGTCGATGCGGGGCAACGAGGCCAGACGCTGGCCCGACAAGCCCGAGACGATACGACTAGCGGTCGTGCGTTCTACAGCGGTTGTTAAGTTGCTGTCGCCAGGTCGCGAAGAGACGCTTGGCGTAGCGAGGAGGCTGAAGCAGGCGACGCCGCGCGTCGTCGATGCAGGCCGGCAAAGCCAGCGGGAGTGACTCGCAGCGGGATGGCTACAACAACGCAAGAATCGCTGCGGAGCGTGGCGCACGAAAAAACCCGGCGCCAGGAGGCTAATCCTGACGCCGGGTCTATCGATGCAATTCAGTGAGTTGCCGGCGGGGCCGGCTCTTCCTTAGTCAGCACAAGGACTGTCCCCATGTTTCCGATCGATTGTCACCAATCTCACGGTCTAAGTTATCCTTAGAAAGGAGGTGATCCAGCCGCAGGTTCCCCTACGGCTACCTTGTTACGACTTAGTCCCAATCGCGGAGTTGACTCTAGGCGCCTGCCTCCCCCGTTTCCGAAGAAACGGGGGTTAGCTCAGCGACTTTAAGCCCCCCCCACTTTCGTGGCTTGACGGGCGGTGTGTACAAGGCTCAGGAACATATTCACCGTGGTATGCTGACCCACGATTACTAGCGATTCCGGCTT
>JBCCZD010000155.1:0-9664 GCA_039188275.1 Planctomycetota bacterium | reverse complement strand
GGGTCGCTGGCGCCGGCGACGATCACCGTCGTGTAGTCCATGGCGCCGTGCTCGCGCAGCTTCTCGACCACGCCGGCGACGGTCGATTCCTTCTGCCCGACCGCGACGTAGAAGCACTTAACGCCGGACCCCTTCTGGTTGATGATCGCGTCGATGGCGATCGCGGTCTTACCGGTCTTGCGGTCGCCGATGATCAGCTCGCGTTGGCCCCGGCCGATCGGCGTCATCGCGTCGATCGCCTTGATGCCGGTCTGCAGCGGCTCGCAAACGGGCTGCCGCTCCGACACGCCCGCGGCGATCACCTCGACCGGGCGGCGGTTGTTGGTGACAATCGGGCCCTTGCCGTCCAGTGGGTTGCCGAGCGGGTCGACGACGCGGCCGAGCAGCTCGTCGCCGACCGGCACACTGAGCAGTTTCCCCGTGCTCTTGACCTCTTCGCCCTCGGAGATGGCGAGGTAGTCGCCGAGGATGATCACGCCGACCGAGTTTTCTTCCAGGTTGAACGCCAGGCCGATGACGCCGTTTTGAAACTCAACCATCTCGCCGGCCATCACGCCGCTAAGGCCGTAGACCTGGGCGATGCCGTCACCAACCTCCAACACCCGCCCTACCTCGCGGACGTCGAGCTGCGCGTCGTAGTTGGTGATCTCCTGCTGGATGACCGAGGCGATCTCGTCGCTATTGAACTTCATAGGTCGTTCCTGCTTCGAACGCGCGGGGATGCGGATCAGGCTGCGGGGCGGGCTACTCCGCTCCGCCGTTAGCCGCGTCGCCCGTGGGCTCATTCATCAAAAAGTGTTTCGGGTCGTGTTCGATGCGTTCAATGGCCCGCTCGACGATCGACTGCCGGGCCTTGGCGAAGATCGTCTTGAGAGAGCCGTCGTAAACGGTGTCGCGGACGCGGATCTTCACGCCGGCGATCATGTCGGGGTCAACGGTCGGTTCGATGATCGGCTCGACGCCGAGTTTCGCCCGCAGGGCCGCCTCGAGCTCACTAACCAGATCGGCCGACAGCTCTTGCGGCGCGGTAACGGCGACGTGCACGCGGCCGTTGTCGCGCTCGTGCAGTTCACGCGATTGGCGGGCGACGCTGCCGAGCAACTCCATCCGGTTGTGCGCGGAGAGCACCTTGAGCGTTCTCAGCACGACCGACGCGACGCGACCGCCTAGCACCCGGTCGATCAGGGCGACCCGCTCCTCGTGCGACAAGAAGGCCGAGCGAACCGCCTCAGAGAAATCGGGGAACCGCTCGATGATCTCGGTGACGACAGCCCCCAGTTCGTCGATGGCGTCGGGTGTAGCGGCGCTGTCGGCCTGCTTCGAGGCTTCCAAAAACGCCTTGGCGTAAACCGTCGCCAGCTGCTCCGCCGTGACGTCCATCACGGTGTCGTGGCCACGTTCTCGTGAGGTTTCGGTCGCCATACGCTGATGATTCCCGCCGACAAGGCCAGTCGCCGCGCGTCGGGGCTCGCGGCCCCGGCTTCGTCGGTTCAGTTGCTGCTCGGGTCCGCCGAACCCAAGCGGCCGATTGCTTCACGGATGATCTCGCCCTGCCGCTCCTGCGTGATGTCCTGACGCACGACTTTCGCGGCGAGGTCGATCGCTAGGTTAGCGCTCTCCTCGGCGAGGTGCTTGATCGCCGAATCGCGGGCCTGCTCGACCTCGCGGATCGCCCGCTGCTTCTCGGCGGCGGCGGCCGAACGTGCCTCGTCAACGATTGCGGCTTTCGTCGCCTCGGCGTCTCGGCGGGCCTCGTCGAGCATCGCCTTTACTTCGTCGGTGGCCGCGGCGACCTTCGCCGCGTGCTCGTCGTAGAGGGCCTTCGCCTCGTCGTGCTTGGCCTCGGCGGCGCGGATGTTGCCGGCGATGCCCTCTTCGCGGGCTTCAAGCGCCTTCATGATCGGGTCCCAAGCGACCAGCCGCAGCAGGGCCGCGAGCGCCACGAAAACAATGAGCGTGAAGAACGCCAGGTCGACGTCCACGGCGATTGGGTTCACGCCGCCGCCGGACGCATCCGAGGCGTGGCCTTCGCCAGTGTGCGCACCCTCAGAGTGGGCGCCACCGGAATGGCCTCCGACCTCGTCGTGGTCGTCGTCGGAGTGGTCGTGTACATGGTCATGGCCTTGATCATGGTCGTGTTCGGCGTGGTCTTCCGCGGCGTCCTCGTCGGAGCTAATCGCCGGCTCGGCAGGCGGCGCGTCGCCCACCGTCTCGTCAGCGAACGCCGGCCTGGGAGCCATCGCGGCAAGACCAGCCACGAGTGTCAGCAGCATCAGTCGCTTCATCACCACCACTCCTTCATCACCAGCCTTGCCAGGATGCGTGCGGGCCGGCCGACGCCGCTGGCTCGCGTTGCGTCATCGTCTGAACCGATCACGTGAGGAACGTGATGAAGATCAGCGCGGCGAAGGCGGCGCCTTCGACCAGGGCCGCGGCGATGAGCATGGCGGTTTGGATGCTGTTGGCCGCTTCGGGCTGACGCGACATGCCCTCGACCGCCTGGCCACCGATGCGGCCGATGCCGAGCGCGGCGCCGATGACGACGATGCCCATGCCGAGAGACTTGCCTAGGTCCATTGAGAAGCCACCGCCCGCTGCCGGGGGGTCGACCTCTTGGGCACTTGCCGAGTCGGCCATTAGCAGAAAGGTGAAACAGACAACCGCCGTACGGATCCAGTTTGCCACGTCTAAAGTCTCCAAGAGTATTGCCGGGTCGTTGCGGGCCCGTCTGCCGCGGCGGCGTCAGTGCGGGTGCACCGCGGCGCCGATGAACAGGGCCGACAAAAAAGTGAAAACGTAAGCCTGCAAGAAGGCCACGAACAATTCCAGAACGCTGATCGCCACGGCGCCGGCAATGCTGACGGGCATCACGACCCACCAGACCAGCCCGAGGGTCCAAGCCGCGCCGATAAAGCCCACAAGCACCGCCAGGATCAAGTGGCCCGCCACCATGTTGGCCAGGAGCCGTACCGCCAGCACGCCGTGCTTGAGGAAGAGGCTGAAGACCTCGATCACCCAAATCATCGGCAGCAGCACGACCTTGATCGGCGGCGGCAGGTCCATCGATGGCGCTTGAGCGGCCAAGAATCCGGCGAACCCGAGTTCCTTCACCCCCGAAGTCACAACCGCAAGGAACGTCGCCAAGGCGAGCGCCGCGGTCGTCGCCAACACGCCGGTTGGCGATCCCATCCAGGGGAGCATCCCGAACAGGTTGCAGCCGAGCACGAAGAAGAACAACGAGCAGAGCAGCGGGACGAACTTCTCGTAGCCGTGGTCGCCGATGGCGGTCTTGGCGACGTCGTCACGGATGAAGACGACGAACGCCTCGAGCATGTTGCTCAACCGACCACGCGAGGCCCGGCCGCCACGGATGTGCGAGGCGAGCCAACCGAACAGCAGGACGCAGATCAACGCGACCGCCAGTTCGATCGCCATGAACTTGGTGAACACAAAGTCGAGCGGCAGGATCGAGTCATCGATTACCGGGTGCCCGGTGTTCGGCGCCCAGATGGTCTCGTAGACGGGCCCGTGCGTGTGGTGGTCGATCAAGACGTTGCCCGCCGCGTCCGTCTTCGGCGTCGCGAGCGGCTGTGGCAGGTTCAGGTGCGAGCTGTGTTGCCCGTCTTCGTCGCCGGCGCCGAACAGGGCGCCGACTTCCGGCGGCACGTGGAAGTACGTCGCATCCTGGACGTGCTCGAACAGCGCTTCGGCGGAAAGGTGGTCTTTCGACATGCGTCTGCGTACCGCTTGTTTGAGACGGCTTCCTCAAGATTCGTGCGTCGCGGCGAAGGCCTTCGGCGCGGCTACGCGCTCCGCTCGGGCAACGCCGATCCCAACGGCGCCGAAAGCAGAATCGCCCAGCCGCCGGCGTGCGTCGTCGACGTCTGAGGAGAGTTGAACGAGGTAGAACGGAACGAGCAAGCCGGCGTAGAGTTTCAGGTCGACCAACCAAGGGCCCACCGCGACTCGGGTGGCCACGGATCCAGCAGCGGCACCGACCACGACCAGAGCGACAACCGAAGCTAACCGCATCCCAGACGCGAGCAAGCTTGCAACGCCTGGATTGATCGACTCGGGCGCTAGGCACAATGCCACGACAAGCCGGCTAACCACGGCAAGAAGGCCGATCGACGTCGCCGCTGCCGCCAACGCAATGAGCCCCGCGACCCCAGCGCCCAACAGGACGGCAGGAGCAACGAGGGTAGCCAGCAGCAGATGTCGTTGCGAGGCTCTCAAGACTGATCTTGCTCGAGTAGGTGTGATGAGGGTTCGCAAAATTCGATTACGCGCCAATCCGATTCCGGGCGGGTTTAAGTAGGGGCAAATGATTCCCAGTTTTGGTTGACTCCAACGCTCGTTTCAGCAGGACTTGCTGGCGGACTTGCCGTCGCGGGGCATCCGACTGTGGATCTTCGCGTTCAGGAGCTTCGCGTTTCGGACCTTCGGGTCGTAGATCTTTCCGCGTTGCGGCAACGAATTGGCGGAGCTTCAAGGCTGTCACCGCCGTCGCGAGAGCCAGCCCAGCAACAACGCCGGCGCTCCGACCCCCTAGGCAACTGCCTAGCTAAGCTCCCGCCACGATTCGTATCAACTATGACAATGACGAGCGACGATGCCCGGGAACCCGAGCGTTGGGCATTCGTAGCTGATGTCGCAAGGTTGCGATCCCAAATACCCAACGTCTAGTTACGACCGCTGGTACTCTGGCCCGTCATTCTCGGTCTTCGATGCCAACACTCCTACCGTATGGACCTTCAAAAACCATTAACTGCTGCCGCTGCCATGTTTCGTAAAGCTCTGCCGCTAAACGTGTTATGCATTACTGGCCGCCGCGACAGCTTCGCTATATCGGTGACGGCGGTTCGACGCATCTTTCACGTTCGCCGACATCGTTGTCTCGCAAATCCTTTCTGTCAACGCCCTTGGGACGAAATTGTGCTTTTTTTCACACAGTTTTCGAGTGTCATCGCAAGGCCGCAGTTGCATGTGGTGGACCGCAAGATCGGCCGGCCCGCCTGCCTCGATCAAAATTCCATAAATTGCTTACCATAAATGCTTTACGTCGCCAATCGAATGCCAGGTCGTTTGCAGACTCGCTGTTGCTGCGGTAAGCTGAAGGCTCGTTTGTTCGCGAGAGATTACAGGGGAGCGACACAGTACCTCAGTGCCTTGCTCGGCAATGAAGCCGAAACCGAGCCACGCCGCCGCACTATGTTCCCCTTTTAGAGCTATGCCCCCCCCTTTATGAGATGCCGTCAGCACAGCCCGCCTTGGCGTAACAAATGGCCGTCGACTCGGATGTCGGGCCCGAATCGTAACAACGGCCTCTCGCCTGCCATACCCGCCTTACGCCTTCCGATTCCCTACTGCTAGCCCCTTACCACGGCATGACGCCGGGTCACCCTTTCCGAGCGAACGAATCGCCAGCACACCGCACGGGTGTTCTCGCCTATGACTGCCCCGACCATGACTGCGTCGACGCTCCGCTGCTACACTTGTAAGGACTTGGCGCAGATGGCGCGAAGCGAAGGCGTGCCGGGCTGGCATTCGATGCGGAAAGACGAGTTGATCTCAGCATTGGTGCGTGCTGCGCGTCGGCGCCGTTCGGGAGGCAATGGCGCTACAAGCCCGAAGAAAGCCGCCAGCGGAAAGCCGTCAAGCAAACCATCGTCGCCGAAGGTTTCCGCCGCGAAGCAGAAGATCCGCAAGCAGCTCAGCGATTTGCGCGAGCGGCAAACGGAGCTCAAGAACCTTGGTTCTTCCGAGGGCGCCACCGTCGATCGCGATCGCTTGGTCGTGATGGTCCGCGACCCGTACTGGCTGCACGCCTTCTGGGAGATTTCGCCCCAGAGCATCGATCGCGCCCGTTCGGCGCTTGGCCAAAACTGGCACGGCTCGAAGCCGATTCTGCGTGTCGTCCGGATCGCTGCCGATGGCGGCGCGAAGATTGAACGAGTTGTCGAGATTCACGGTGGCGTCAGCAACTGGTACGTCGACGTCAAGGAACCTCCCAGCAGCTACCGGATGGAGATTGGCTACCAGTCTATCGGAAGCGATTTCTATTGCCTCGCGAGGAGCAACACGGTGACAACGCCGGCGCCCGGTTCGGCGGAGACGGTTGATCAAAACTGGGCAGACGTCGCTGAGAACGCCGATCGCATCTTCGCGATGAGCGGTGGCTACTCGCCCAACGGCGCCAGCATGGAGCTGCAAGAACTTCTGGAGGAGCGCCTCCGTCGTCGGCTGGGGCGGCCTGCACAGATTCGCTTCGGCAACGGGGCCGCGGGCGGGTCCCGCAACGGCGAGATGAGACTCGCCATCGATGCGGAATTGGTCGTCTACGGGTCAACTGACCCGCACACGCACGTCACCGTGAAGGGCGAGCCCGTGCCGGTTCGGCCCGACGGCACCTTCGCGGTCAAGATGCACCTGCCCGACCGCCGGCAGGTGGTCCCTGTGGTCGCCGGCACAAGCGATGGCGTCGAGCAGAAAACCATCATTCTGGGTGTCGAGCGCAACACCAAGATGCTCGATCCCGTCGTCCGCGAGGCGACAACCTAAGCCCGGCGGACGCCGTCGCCCGGCGACTCAGAGCCGCGCCGGAGTGGCGCCCGCCGCAAGCCGCCGTTTGCTGCACGCGTGGCCCACGCTACCATCCTGGTAGCGAGGCGGAGCTGGGCGCCGGTTCCCGGAATGCCTCCCGCGGGCCTAACCGGCAGGCTGCTGGAGTTCTCCGCTCGCTCTTGATTGCCTTGCATCCATGGAGTGACGGTCGCGTTGGATATTTCTTCTCTTATCGACGGCTGGGACTTCACCCCCGACGAGATCACCGTCCGGTCGATCGTCGGCGACGACGGCAAGGAAAAGTTGCAGCTCCGTATCGATCTCGGCTTGATGCAGCTTGAGATCGACGGTCGCCCCGACGGCCAGACCATAAACGGCTTCGAGTCGTGCCTCGACTGGCGCCGCGACCAGCAGGCGAGCCACGACCGGGCGAACCCTGACGGAGCGCCCTACCAGCTCGAGTCCGAGGACTGCGCTGAGCTGATGCGGGAGGGCATCCAATACTACCACCGCTACATCAGTTTCTGGCACACCAACCGCTACGAACTCTGCGCCCGCGACACCAAGCGTAACCTCGACCTGTTCGCGTTTGTGCGTGAGCACGCAAAGTACGACCGCGACAAGCTGCAGTTCGATCAGTGGCGCCCCTACGTGACGATGATGCACGCCCGGGCCGTCGGGACGCCGCTGGTAGAGCTCCAGCAGTGGGACGCCGCGGTCGGGGCGATCGACGCCGCGATCGCCGGCGTCGAGCGGTTCCTGGCCGACTACGGGCAGGAGGAACAGGCCGAGAAGATGGGTGAGCTCGTCTTCCTCAAGCGGTGGCGTAAGGAAGTACTCAAGGCGGGCGGGCGGGATGAGGAGGGCGCCGGCGGCGACGACCCGCTGGCCCGTGCCCAGGCGGCCCTTGCGGCCGCGATCGATGAAGAGCGGTACGAAGACGCCGCCCGGTTGCGCGACGAACTGCGTCGCCTGGAAGACCCACCACCGCCGGGCACGCCCGGTGGCCCCGGTTGATCAAGGCGCCACGCATGACGACTGGCAAGCAACTTGCTGACCGGCTCATCGCCCAGGTCAAGCCCTACGGTTCGTGTGCGGTCGCGTTCTCGGCTGGGGTCGATAGCACGGTCGTCGCCAAGGCGGCTCGCGTAGCTCTTGGCGACCGAGCCGCCGCGGTCACCGGGGTGGGCCCGGCGCTGGCCGAAGGGGAGCTCGAAGCCGCGAGGAGGCTGGCAGCGCTGATCGGCATCCGCCACGTCGAGGCGGAGACCGGCGAGATCGAATCGCCCGGCTACACCGCCAACGCCCCGGACCGGTGCTTCCACTGCAAGACCGAGCTCTACGACCACGTCCGGCGCGTGGCGGGCGAGCTTTCGATCGACGTCATCGCGAACGGCGCCAACGCCGACGACCGGGGCGACTACCGCCCGGGCATGATCGCGGCCGCCGACTTCGGCGTCCGCAGTCCGCTTCTCGAGTGCGGCCTCGCCAAGGCGGACGTCCGGCGGCTCGCCGAGCACTGGTCACTACCGGTTGCCGACAAGCCCGCGGCGCCGTGCCTGGCCAGCCGGATCGCCTACGGCGTCGAGGTCACGCCCGAGCGGCTCCGACAGATCGACCTGGCGGAGCAGTACTTGCGTTCACTCGGTCTGCGCGAAGTCCGCGTGCGGCTGCACGAAGGGGAGCTCGCCAGGGTCGAAGCGCCCGAGTCCGAAGTCGCCCGCCTGTGCGAGCCAGCCAATCGGCGAGGGGTTGTCGAGCGGCTCAGCAGACTTGGTTTCCGCTTCGTAACGATCGACCTCGCCGGCTTCCGCTCGGGCAGCCTGAACGCCCTGGTGCCACTCGAGGCACTCGCGGCGTCGAGCAACCGCCCGAAGCGGTAGCGCGCAAAAAACACCGCGGGCCGCCAGAAGGGAGGCCCGCGGTGCGAGGGACACGCGGATGTGCGCGACGCGTGTTCGGCGGGTCAGTACGTCACTACCATGTCGATTCCGAACGTCGACTCGTTGCTGCGGAACTGGCCGCTGCCGGTCGGCGACTCGCCGTAGCCGCCGTCGGTCGGCGTCCAGTCGTAGCGGTACTCGGGCCGGATCACGACGTTGGCGTGCGGCCTGTAGTTTAGGCCGAAGGTAATCTCATTGAACGACTGGCCGTCGCTCTTCCACCACTCCAGACGCGAGCCAACCGCAACGCAGTCGTTGACCGTGTAGAACAGGTACTGGTTGATGCCGACCTGCTCTTGGCCGATCTCATCGATGTCGACCAGGTCGCTCTGGAAGACGTAGTTGAGGTTGTCCGACAACGCGACATCGAACACCAGGCTTTGGCTGTAGCCCTGGCGGCCCTCAGACCGGAGGCCGAAGTTGCCGGCGGTCGAGATGTAGGTGAACGTGATGTCCTCGGTGATGTTGCCGCTGAAGCCGCCGAGCCAGCTCGACCCGCCCATCGCCTGGTCGAAGCCTGTGTCCCAGCCGAGGGTCCAGCCGCCGTAGAACTCGACGTTGTCGAAGCCGCTGTAGGTCGCCAGCACGCCGGTGTGGGTGAACGGCTCGCTGTTGAACATCGTCAGCGAGTGGCTGTAGAAGAAGTTGTCCGGGGCGGTCACTACCTCGTAGCCGATCAGCGTGTAGAAGTGGCCCGCGATGACCGACCAGTCACCCGCGGCCAGCTCCACGTACGCCTGGGGCAGGGCCCAGCCGTACTCGCCGCGGTTGAAGCCGGACGAGAAGTCCCACCGCGGGTTGTCGTTGCCGAACGCCTGGGTCTTCTGCGCGTCGGTGCCGTACACGACGTCGAAGCGGAAACCCCAGTCGAGGCCGGCCGAACCGTCCGCGACGTTTATTGCCATGATAGAAAGTTTGGAGTTTCGTCGGGGTTAGTTAAGTGTAAACCAAGGCTCTACTGGGCCCTAGCATAGCTGTATGCGAGGTGCAGTGATTGAGGTCTGGAGTGGCCTCCAAAATTCCGATAGCTATAGGTATAGGAGGGGCGTTGTCCCGGACAGGAAAACTATACAGTATATGCTTAGATAATTAATTTTGGAATTAGGTATTGCATGAAAAAATCCCTTTTCATTTTTCACCACCTGCCGATCTCGGAG
>JBCCZD010000154.1:0-9670 GCA_039188275.1 Planctomycetota bacterium | reverse complement strand
GTTGCAAACGACGGTCCATCGACGGCAGTAGAATCCCATCCGCTCAGCTATAACCACTCCGGATCGTTGTGTAGATACCAATGGCTGGAAGCCGGTGGGTTCGAGTTTAATCGTGAGCTACGGGCTGAAGTCCTTCGCCCACGAGGGTTTGAGTTATACGTTCGCAGCGGTACCGGCGAGTGTCGTCTTCGTCGGAGCCAGCCGTCGGTCGCTCACCCTCGGCCGGCGACCGGTGGCTGGTGGAGGAGAAGACGACACGGTCCGTCTTTGTTGGTGATGCCCAAGGGAGCGGCTCGCAAACGAACCGAAGAACCCAAAGGCTTCGCCTGAAGGCGAGGGTTTGTGACCCATCGCAAGGACAATCAACGCGCTGCTAAGGCGCCGAGGCGATGTCGACCTCGCCGGAGAATGGCGGGACGTGGATGGCGGGCGTCTGCTCGTTGTCCACCAGGTTGGCGAGGCGCTTGGTCTCTCGCCGTACGTAGGCCTGCAGCTCGTCGAAGCTCAGCCGCCCGTCGCGGTCGCGGTCGGCGTCGCCGGTGGTCATCGCGGCGATCAACGCCTCGGTAAAGGCGCCGTTCTGCCACAAGTCGGACTCCACACTCTCCTGCCGGCTCAGGCACGACACCAGCGCGTGGTAGCTGGACCCCAGCCAGGGGCTCTTGTGCTGGGGGTGCGTCCGCCGGGCGTGGGGCCGCTCGCGGAACCCGCCGGCGTGGCAGGTGTCGGCGAACATCAGCAGGCGCCCCTTCAGCTCGCGGTCGATCAGCTGGGCCAGCTCCGCCTCGGAGACGGCCGTGTTGCGGAGGTCGTCCAGGTCGAGCTCGCACCCGCCGAAGTGCCACACGCCGCGGTCGTTGAACACGCCGTGGCCCGCCAGGTAGATCATCGCGACGTCGAACGGGCGTTCGCTCGTGGCGTTGGCGAGCCAGTCCATCCCGCGCCGGATGCCGGCGACGGTCGCCTCGCCGTCGGCGACGACGCGGGTCTCGACCGAGGCGTAGAACCGCCCGGCCTGCGCCTCCCAGACGCGGGCGAAGTCCCGGGCGTCTTGGCCGGCCCAGCCGAGGCGGATCTCGGCGTCGTTGTACTGTGAGATGCCAATCGCCAACACGTGCAGCCGCGGCGTGTTGTCCTCGGCGACCGCCTGCGGCCGGCGGACCTCCAGCCGCGCCGGCGCGCTAGCCATGCCACGCGTGTTGGCCGTCGCGGTCAGGAACGACACGCCCGCCGGCGGGCGGACCGTGGCGCGGTACACCGTCTCGACGCGCGAACCGACCGCCCGCTCGCCGACGTACTCAACCTCCGCCGGCAGGCTGCCGACCCGCAGGTCGACGCGGCGCAGCGGCGACGCGGCGGGGGCCCGCGCCTTGATCGTGACGTCGACCGACGCGGCGGTTGTCAGGTGGGGCGACCGCGGCGTGCTGAACTCGATTGTTGGTGCGTCGGCGACCACCGGGTAGGCCGCCGGCTTCGATTTGAGCGCCGCGTCCGCTACCTCGACCGACGCCGCCTCGTCCCGGCGGTCGAGGATCGCGTCGATCACGTCGGGCCGGTACAGCGACTCGCGGAACTGCTCGACGCCGTACAGCGTCGCCGGCTCGTGCCGCTCGCGGTTGAGGTGCCAGCCGACGTACCTCTCGCCCCCGGGCGACGTGTCGTAGAAGCCCCTGGGCGTGTAGGCCACCCACTCGCCGTCGCTGGCGAAGAAGACGGTGAGGTAGGGCTCGATGTACTCGGCCGCGCTCGCCAGCCGGATCGTTGTGCTCCGCGGGGCGCCGCCGCGGAGGAAGTCGATGCGGACGTTCTGCCCCGGGCGGTAGGCGCCCTTGGCCATGTGTTGAAACCGCTCGAAGAAGGGCCGGTTGTCGAACTCCGTGATGACGTCCCCGACCCGCAGCCCGGCCGCCGCGGCGTTCGACTTCGGCTTGACGATCGTCACGCTGGCGCCGTCGGCGTGGAAGTCGATCTCGCCGTTGCTCGGCACGGGGTCGAGCGACCAGAGGCGTACGGTGCCGTCCCACGAGCAGCTCGCGAGGGTGCGGCCGTCCGGGCTCACCGCGGCTCCAGTTACGGTGGCGGTGTGCCCGACAAACCGCCGCTCCCCGGCGAGCATCCGCTCGCCCGTGCTCAGTTCCATAACCTCGAGCTCTTCGAGGGCCCCCGAATCGGTGCCGACAAACAGCATCGGCCCCTCGCTGGCGCTGCCGCCGGGCGAGGGTGTGTAGCAGTACGCGTTGCCGAAGTGCTTGCGGTCCCACCGCCATTGGATGCCAACCGTTTTGGAAGTCTCCCAGGGGTTCATGTTCGCCCACCTCTCGCCCCGGCGGACGTGCAGGTCGACGCGGGCGCCGGCCCGCCGAGCGGCGATCACAAGTTCTTCGCTCTTGTCGCGCAGGGTGAGCAGCGGGCCCGCGTCGTCTTTGCCGTCGCCGTCGCTCGACGCGTCGCCCGGGGCGAGGCGGAGCTGCCGGGTCTGCAGGTCGAACTCGTGCGTGGTTGGTCCGTACCGGTTGTAGTTGTATTTGCCATGCGGGTGCGGGACCGCCGACAGCAGCAGCCGCCGGCCGTCGCCGCTCCAGCGGACGCCGTAGAATTGCCGGTTCTTGGGCGCGAAGCGGGCTAGCCGCGTCGCGTCCGCGGCGTCCCACACGTGGACTTGCCCGTGCTTGTCGCCGGACGCCGCAACGACGCGTGGCGGCTGGCCGGGCGCCGCGACCGGGCGGATCGCGCTGGCGGTCGGGGAGTAGTTGTGGCCCCGGTAGACGGCGCGTGGCGTGGCGTCGCCGGTCGCGTAGCTCGCCACCCAGTAGAGCGACCGCCCGGTCGCCGCTTCCTTGGACGTGCCGCCAACGACGAACGAGGGGTCGCCGTCGGTGCGCACGTCGAGCGTCACCTTGCCCTGCTGCTTGGCCGTCGCCGCGAACGGCCGCCGGGCGGCCGTCAGCGAGCGTTGCCAAGCCGAGATCGCCGCCGGCGGGCGCAGCCTTACCGACCGGATCGACGGGCCGATGTCGTAGCACTCCGCGAGTTGGTAGTTCGGGTGGAGCCAGAGCAGGTGACGGTTGTCGACGAAGTCGAAGAGCCCCTCGCCGGCGGACAGCATCGACGCGACGCCACGGGTCGCTTGCTGCCTCCAACCGCCGCCGGTGTTGCGCATCACGCGCATGCTGCGGTCGCACCCGAAGGTCACCAGCCGCTGCCCGTCGCCCGCGATCGCGACCCCCCGGGTGCAACCGACGTGACCCCGCAGCAGGTCGAACCGGCCGGGGTTTGAGAGGTCGTAGACGCGGGTCGAGCCTTGGTCCGTGTTGTCGGAGACGCCCACCGCCAGCCGCTCCGAGCCGGGGAAGAACCGCACCACGTTAATGGCGCCGACGTGGAAGCCGCCGGGCTCGCGGTAGCCCCGCAGCGTGAACAGCAGTTCTTGCGTCTCGACCGACCAAACCCGAACCTCTTTTCCGGAAGCCGCCGCGACCAGCCGCCCGTCCGAGCTGACATCGACCGACACGATGGCGTCGCCCGTCAGGCCCTTGGCGTCGATCACCAGCTGCGGCGCCGTTGACACCGGCCCGGCCGCCCCGCCGGATGCTCCGGCCGAGTCGTGCAGGACCGCCGCAACGGCCCCAGCTACCAGTGCGGTGACCAGCCCGGCCTTGTGTCGGTTCATCGCGGCGCCTCGTCAGAGCCTTGGGGGTGAGAAGCAATCCCGGTGGGCAGGGCATCGCTCGCCTTGCGGGATACAACGGACGAGTTTAGCTAATCCCCCTTCGCGTAATCACGCGCCGCAGGAAAATTCTTGCGGCGTCGGCTTGCGTCATCGTACACTCACCCGCGAGCGGTCCGCTTCCGGGCCGGGCCGACGACCGCCCCCTAATGAGAGCGACGCCATGCGCCTGTTCGTGCGTTTGTTCGGCCGCAACCCGCTGCTGCTCTTCGCCACCCTCGTCGCGATCGCGCCCCCCGGCAGGGCCATTGGAGCCGATGCCGATCCGGCGCCGGTCCGCGTGCTGCTGATGACGGGGCAGAACAACCACAAGTGGCGCGCGACGACCCCGGCGATGACCGAGGTGATCGAGGCCGCGGGACGCTTTGACCTAACCGTCAGCTTGGCGCCGTGGGAGTTCGGCGCCGACGCGTTTGACGACTGCGACGTCGTGCTGAGCAACTGGAGCGTGTGGCCGAAGACCGAGCTCGACCCTTGGAAGCCGGAGACGAAAACCGCGTTCCTCGAGTACATGAACTCGGGCGGCGGGCTGGTGGTGGTGCACGCCGGCAGCTCGGTCCACTACCCCTGGCCCGCGTTTCAAGCGATGGTCGGCCGCACTTGGAAGCGGGGCAAGACGTGGCACGGCAAGTCGCACGAGTTCACCGTGGCGATGGCGGCCGACCACCCCATCACCCGTGGCGTCGGCGAGTTCCGCATCTTTGAGGAGCTGTGGCGTGACATGGCCCCCACCGGCGACTGCGAGGTGCTCGCCACCGCCGACACGTCCGGCGACCGCAAGCCAGGCCCGCAGGAGCCGATGCTGCTCACCACCCGCCACGGCGAGGGCCGCGGCGTGAACCTCGTCCTCGGCCACGGCGCCCGCGCCTATAAGCACGCCCACTTTCAGGAACTCTTCCTGCGGAGCCTGGAGTGGGCGGCCACCGGCGAGGTCGCCGCGCCCTTCGTGCTCAAGCCCGAAGCGTCCGCCGAGTGACCGGCGGCGACAGCCGTAACGGTTGTGACGGCTTCGTCAGCGCTGCGAGGCCAACACGCCGCCGCGGTCGGGTTCCCTGACCTACGCTTGGTCGTTGCAATCCCTTGCCAGCGACCCCCTTGCCAGCGAGCCCTGGCCAGCAACCGAGCGTAGCGCATGCCGACCGCCGACGACGCCACCGAGTTCCGCGCGCTGCTGCGATGCGCCTTGCTGCTGGTGGGCATCATCGCGGTTGGCACCTTCGGCTTCGACCTGATCGAGCCGGAGTGGAGCCTGTGGGACTGCTTCTACTTCACGATCGTGACGATCACGACCGTCGGCTACGGCGACTACGGCCTGTGCCGCAACGGGCAGGCGTTCGCCGCGTTCCTGATGCTGTCCGGCTTCGGGGTGTTCACGTACTCGCTGACCAGCATGGTCCGCATCGCCGCCGATTCCGAAGCGGCCCGGAGGAGAAAGATGAAGCGCGAGATCGCCGGCTGCGAAGACCACATCGTCGTCTGCGGCTACGGCCGCGTCGGGCAGACGATCTGCCGTGAGATCCGCCGCGGCGGGCTCGACTGCGTCGTGATCGAGCAGGGCGAGGCGGGCGTCGCCCGCGCGCGTGAGGACGGCCGGCTGGTCGTCCACGGCGAGGCGAGCGACGACGCCGTGCTGATCCGCGCCGGCGTCAAGCGGGCCCGCGGCGTGGTTTGCGCGGTCGACTCCGACGCGGAGAACATGTTCATCACCGTCACCGCCCGCGACCTGAACCCCGACTGCACAATCATCAGCCGGGCCGAGACCGACAGCGCCGGCCAGAAGCTCCGCCGCGCCGGCGCGTCGCTGGTGGTGTCGCCCCACCAGATGGCGGGCGAGACGGTCGCCAACGCGGTGCTGAACCCGCGGCTGAGCAAGTTCATGGGCGTCGAGCGCGAGGACGGCCACCACTTCCGCATGGGCGAGACGATCGTCCTGCCCGGCTCGGAGCTGAGCGGGCAGACGATCGCCGAGTTCGGCGGCCTGGCCGAGGCGCTGGTGTTCGTCGCCATCGAACGCGAGGACGGCGAGATGGTCGTCCGCCCCCGAGGCCACGACGCCTTCCGCGACGGCGACGTCGTCATCTACGCCGGCTCCAACGCCGACGCCGAGTTCATCCGCGCCGCGGCGTCGAGCTGCGCGGTGATGGCCTGAGTCGCAGTACTCAGCGTTCGTGGATTGGCAGCAGCAAGGCGACGACGCATGCAATCGCGAGAACAACCAACTGCAGAACCGCGATCAGCCGCAAGCCATTCTGGAGACTGCCTGGACGCTTTCGCTGACCGATGAGAAAGCCATGCCACTCGTCGCGTGGGACAAAGGTCGCAATAAAGAGTTTTTGCCGGCTAGCTAAGAACCAAGTCAGGCCCGCCGCGCCAGCCCAGCTAATTGCGAACAGCAACCAGGCTACGAGCGACTCTTCCATGTCTGCTAAACTTTCGCGGCGATGATCGTGTCGAGCTCGCTCTTGAGCTTTGGCAGGATCTCGTCGTAGGGGAATTGGCCGAGGGCTTCTTCGCCGCGCTTGAGGTTCACGTAGTTGGGGCCGCACCACAGGCCGAGGTCGGCGTCGTCGGTCTCGCCCGGGCCGTTCACCCGGCAGCCCATCACGGCGATCGTTACGTCGTGGTCCTTGGCGTAGGCGGTCATCTCCTTGACGCTCGCGGCGAGGTCCACAAACGCCTCGTTCTCGACCCGGCTGCAGCTCGGGCAGCTGATGATGTTGAGCGTGTCGAGGCCGAAGTCGACGACGCTCCGCACCCGTCCGGCGTAGATGTCGTCGATGATGCCTTGGCCCGCCTCGATCTCCTCCGGCTTGCGGTCGTTCGGCACGGTCAGCGACACGCGGACGGTGTCGCCGATCCCCTTGCCGATCAGCTGCTCGAAGGCGATCCGCGTCTTGATCACCCCGTCGGGCGGCATGCCGGCCTCGGTGACTCCGAGGTGGAGCGGCACGTCGGGCCGCTCCGCGGCGAAGCGGGTGTTGACCTCCACCACCTTGGCCGGGTCGGAGTCTTTCAGCGAGACGACGTAGCGGGTGAACCCGAGCTCGTCGAGAAGCGAGCAGTGGTCGAGGGCCGACTCGAGCATCGGCGAGATCGAGTCGCTCGGGTCGTGCTTCTCTTTCTTGGCCGGGTCGACGCTGCCGCAGTTCACGCCGACGCGTATCGCGCAGTCGTTCTCTTTGGCGACGCCGACCAGGTAGGCCACCTTTTCCTGCCACGGCTTGTCGCGCTCGTGGTGGTAGAGGTGCCCCGGGTTGTAGCGGACCTTGTCGACGTGCGGCGCCACGACCTCCGCCAGCCGGTAGTTCTCTTGCAGGTCGACGGCCAGGTTGGCCTCGGTCTGCTGGCGGACCTCGGCGAGCGCGGCGGCGTCCTTCCGGCTGTCGACCGCCACCCGCACCACGCCGGCGCCCGCCTCGTGCAGCAGGTTGACCTGCCAGACGGTCCGGTCAACGTCCTGCGTGCTGGTCGCCGTCATGCTCTGCACGGCAATTGGATTCCCAGCGCCCACGGCGATCGAGCCGATGCGGACTTCACGGGTCGGGTTGCGAGTGATCTGAACCATTGCTTGGGAACCGCGGGTGCAGTGAATCGACTCAGGGCGTTGGCCTTCAAGCCAGTGTTGGCTGGCGAGCCCGCCGTTCAAATTCCTTCCCACAACGCCGAGCCGACGCGGACGATGGTCGCCCCTTCGGCGATCGCCGCTTCGAAGTCGCCCGACATGCCCATCGAGAGTTCGGTGATCGCCGTCCCCTCGGGAGCGAGGCCGGCGTAATCGTCACGCAGCCGACGGAGCAGGGCGAAGTTCTTCCTCGCGATTTTAGGGCCCCCGTCGCGGGCCGCCATGGTCATCAGGCCTCGCACGCGGACGTTGCGGAAGAAATCTAGCTCCTCGATGTCCTGCCGGAGCTGCTCCGGTGGCACGCCGTGCTTCTCGGGGTCGCCGGAGCAGTTGACTTCTAGCAGCACCTCGGCGGTCACGCCCGCCTGCTCCGCCGCCTTGTTTACTGTCGCCAGGCTGCGGTAACTGTCCATGCTGTGGATGAGCGCCCCCAGCTCGACCGTCCGCTTGACCTTGTTCCGCTGCAAGTGGCCGATCTGATGCCAGCGGATCGGGTAGACGGCCAGCGGCGGGAATTCTGCCTTCGCCCAGAGCTGCTGCGGCCGGCTTTCGCCCAACTCGTGGCACCCCGCATCCGCCAGCAGCGTGGCCGTCGCTTCGTCAACGTACTTCGTGACGCCAACCAGCGTTACCTCGGCCGGTTCGCGGCCCGCGGCGATGGCCGATTCGGCGATCCGGTCGCGGACCTCCGCCAGGTTGTCTCGGATGACTTGGGCGGCGTCGGGCATACCAGGCTAGTGTTGCTCGGTCTCGATCTCGAAGTACTCGTCCACCTCGCCGGTCGATAAGAACCGGCCGATGAGCGCCTCGGACGAGTAGTTTTGCCCGAGCACGGTCCGGTTGCCCGGCTTGGCGAGCGAGCGGTAGATCAGCAGTTGATCCTTGCCCGACTGGTAGCGGTAGCCGACCGCGACGTCGGGGCCGACGCGCTCGAGCGACTCCGCCACGGCCAGTTGCCGCCAGGTCCGCTGCTTGGCGAAGCGGGTCGGCTTGAAGTCGAGGAGGAGCGGCGAGCAGAGGTTGCGGGCGACGGCGACGTGCGTCTGCGAAAGCCTGCCGTCTTCGACCGTTAGCTTGCCGGGCCGGTGGTCGATCCGCCACTCGGGCAGCGCCAGCGGAACGGCGCCAGCGAGGCGGGTGTCGCCCGCTACGAGCCAGCCCTCGCGGGTCTCGGCCTCCGGATTCAGCGAAACCGTCTCGGCGAGCGTCAGCCGGGTCGAGAGTTCGAGCGACGCGACCTCGTCGGCGCGCGAGAGGACCATCTCCGCGAGGTAGGCGACGCCCAAGTCGTGGGCGAGGAAGACCTGCCGTTCGAGCTTGGCGCCGTTGGCCAACTCGATCGCTAACTCAAGGTAGTCGCTGTCTTCGTCGCTGAACCAGCACTGCTCTTCCCAGGCGCTGGAGGTCGCGACCCGGGCGCCCTCCATCGAGACCTCCACCGGCCAGGCGCCGGAGAGGATCACCGTGCCGCCGGCCGTCGCTTCGAGGAGCATGTGGTCTCCTTCGTGGGCGACGGTCAGCCGCGGCGTGTTGGGTTTCCATCCGCCGGCGAGCACCGCCAGGCCGGACCACTCGGAATTGGCCGACGGCTCGGGCGGCTCTTCGCGCGTAGCATCGACCCGCTTGAGACTGGGCCGCAGGCGGAGCGACGCCGCGGCGAGGTCGGCGTCATCGCCGCCGAAGCGGAACGCCGCTTCCCACAGCCGCCGTGGTATTTTAGCGCCAGCGGTGAGCGCGATGGCGCCGTCGCTGCGTGCGAACCGGATCGACTGCCGGACGAGCCACTCGTACTGGGCCTCGGCGGCCGGCTCGAACGCCCGCTTGCCGCTGTGCTTGGCGACCGCCCGGCAGCGGGTCCAGCAGGCGAGCAGCGCCGGCCAGACGGGCAGGCAGCGGGCGGGGGGCAGGCCCTCGCCGTCGGTCACCGCCAGCAGCCCCTCGCTGAGCGCCGCGACGGCCGGTTTGCGGAGCGAACGCAGCGGCTTGATGACCGGCAGCAGCGAACCCAGCACCAACGCCAACTCGCCGGCCAGCAGCTGGTAGAGCAGGGTGGTCTCGGCGTCGGCTTCTTCCTCGCCGGGGGCGAAGCGCTCGGCGGCCGCGGCGAGCAGCCGGAGCTGATCCATCACCGCTAGCCACAGGCCCGGTTCAAGCCGCGACGCGGCCCGCTCGGCGCCGTAGGCCCAGGCCAGCGACTCGAGCGCCGCGTTGACGTTCAGCGGACCGGCGAGTGGGGGCCCGTCGCCCAGAGTCCCGTCGCCCAGAGTCCCGTCGCCCAGAGTCCCGTCGCCCAGAGTCCCGTCGCCCAGAGTCCCGTCGCC
>JBCCZD010000153.1:0-9676 GCA_039188275.1 Planctomycetota bacterium | reverse complement strand
CTCGATCTTGTCGCTGATCTTGACCATCTCCGACGGGTGGCTGATGCGGCCCCAGCTCATGTCGGTGATGTGCAGCAGGCCGTCGATGCCGCCGAGGTCGACGAACGCGCCGAAGTCGGCGATGTTCTTCACCTCGCCCTCGCGGACCTGGCCGACCTCGAGTTTCTCGAGCAGCGCGGCCTTCATCTTCGCGCGTTCCTGCTCGATAAGGCTCCGGCGGCTAACGACGATATTGCGCCGCGCCTCGTCGATCTTGAGAACCATGCACTGGATCTCTTTGTCGATGTACTCGCCGATGTCGTGCGGCCGGCGGATGTCGACCTGGCTGGCGGGCAGGAAGACGTTGACGCCGATGTCGACCAGCAGGCCGCCCTTGATCTTCCGCGTGACGGTGCCGGTGACCGTGTCGCCCTCGTCGACGGTCTCCATGACCCGCATCCACTGCTCGATCTTCGCCGCTTTGCTCTTGCTCAGGACGAGCATGCCGCGGTCGTCGTGCCGGCCGGCGACGTCCTCAACCTCTTCGACCAAGACGCGAACCGTTCCGCCGATCTCGGGCTCTTGGGGCTCCTCACCCTCGGGGAGGCCCTCGGTGTCGAGCCACTCGACGCGAGGAACCATCCCCTCGCTCTTGTAACCGACGTCGACAATCACGTACTCGTTGTCGACCCGGACGATCTTGCCTTCGACGATTTGATTGACCGAGACGTCCTCGCCGGCGAGCCAGTCCAGCTCTTCGGGGACGAGTTCCATGCCCTCTTCGAGACCGACAGCAGCGTTCCAGTCGTCCTCAGAAACGTCGAATTCGCGGATTAGGTTGCGGTTGACCATATATCGGGGTTGCTTGGGGCTGATCCCCGCGGGCGGAGAAATCCGCTAGAGGCCGGCGTCGGCGCCGCTGCCGCAAAGGCTACGACGGGCGGGCGCGGCTGCGTGGGCGGGCGCGGGCGGGCAGCCGGATACGGGGTTCGGGCTGAGCGGACCGCCCCGGCACCTGCGGGGCGTCGTCGATCCACTTGGCGAAGCCCCGAATCGTAACAAACGGGACTCGGCCCAGCAACCGTAGTGAGGTCAACGTTTCGCGTGGTCGGTCCGGCGCACGTTACCGCTATCGCAGCCGACAGGCTAACCTGACGACCAAGGCTACGACGAACCCCCCGCTCGCCACGAAACATGCCGGCCAGACGCCACGCCACGATCGTTGGGATCATCGCCCTGTTGGCAGCGGTCTACGCCGTGCAAGTCTTCGCCGACGACGCGGTCATCGAACGCCTGGGGCTTGTCCCGGCGGAGATCGCCGGTGCTTGGCAAAGCCTACTCGCAGGCGAAGCCCCGCTGGCGTCCCTGCCGACGTGGTCGACGATGCTCACCTGCGCGTTCGTCCACGGGGGCGTCGAGCACCTGCTGCTCAACATGGTCTTCTTGTGGGCGTTCGGCGTTCTGGCATCCGAGCACCTCAGCGCGGCGCTCGCGCTCGCGGTCTTCGTGCTCACCGCCATCTGCGGCAGCGTCATGCACGTGCTGCTGAACCCGGGTTCCGACGTCCCGACGATCGGCGCCTCGGGCGCGGTTTGCGGGTTCGAGGGGCTCTACCTCGGCCTGGCGTTGCGGTGGGAGCTCGACTGGCCCGACGTGTGGCCCCTGGCCCACCCGATCCCGCCGCTGCAGCTCGCCGCGTTCGGTGTGCTCGGCTTCGGATTCGACGTCTACGGCGTGATGAATCACGCGGTGGGGATCGCCTTCGGCGGCCACATCGGCGGGTTCGTTTCCGGCTTTGTGATCGCCGGGGCGTTGACGGCGGTTTACCCGTCCGGGGCCTCCTTGGCACGCTCGTGGATGGGGCGCCGCGAGAAGCAACGCCGCTAGGGCGCTTCGCGGATGAACTTCACGTTGGGCTTGCCGTTACCGGGCGGCACGTAGAGGAAGTCGGTCGCGTAGCGGAGCCGGTCCTTCGACCGCTCGGGGATGCGGAAGTTGTCGCCCTTCTGCAGCACGACCCTGCCCAGCGGCATCTCGCCGAAGGCGCGGGAGCCGGCGCTCTCGGCCGGGAACCAGCGGCCTTGGCGGTCGGCGTCTTCGAGGTAGAACTCGGCGAAGCAGTGCTGGTTCACCCACACGATCCGTGCCGGGATCCGCGCCGACCGGCACAAGGCGACGAACAACGCGCTGCGCCCGTGGCAGTCGGCCGAGCCGTCGCCGAGCGTCGTCAGCGCGCTCGTATCGGGGCCCTCGATGTACGAGATGTTGTCGAGGACATAGTCGTATAGACGTTCCACGCGTTGCCAGTCGCTTTCGTCTTCCCCTGCTTCTTCTAGCAGTGACCGTGCGAGCGAGCGGATCTTGCGGTGGTTCGCCTCGATGTAGGGGCTGTTGGCGACGAATCGGCGTAGGTCGCGGGGCGGCTTGCGCGGGACTAGCCACCGGTCGGCGTCGTCGTCGCTGGGGGGAATGATCTTGCGGGTGGTAACCTCAAACGTAACGACCGCTTTGGCGACGGCGCCCGGCGCGAGGTACGGAATCGAGATCAGCATCTGCCGCGCTTCGCCGCCGGGGACGTCGCGGTAAACTACCTTGTCCACGGCGCCGGAGAAGTCTTCTTCGACAATCCGCACGCGCTGCTCACCGCACTCGAGCGGCACGGCGACCATCGCCTTGATGTTCTTGACCGCGCCGCGTGGGGCGGAGACCTCGGCGCCCACTTGAAACAGGCCGACCACCGGCTCGCCGTACCGTGGCGACGCTCCCGCAGGCTCTTCGGAAAGCAGTTGGGCGTGCGTCGTCGACGCCGTGCCGGTTAGCAACAGGATCGCGAGTAGCCGCTTCATCCGGCGCCTCAAGACAGAAGGAATGGAGACCCCCCCTAGTGTACCTCGGATTAGACCCCCGGAGGTGATCGGCAGTCGCCCGGTTCGCGAGGCCTTAAGAAGTGCGCGGCTCGACCCGGTAAAAAACAACCCCGCCCGGCTTGCTTCAGGAGGACAAGCCGAACGGGGTTGCTACGCGGTGCGTGGCCGGCCGCCGTCCGGGCGGCGCCACGCGGGGCGTTTCTTGCTGGCGGAGGGAATGGGAGGGGATACCGCCGGTCAGAAAGGCCCGGACTGTGTTGTGGGTACTAGGTCCGTTGCATCACGATTGCTTACTGCACGGCGGGGCCGGGATCGGTGATGACGCCCGAAGGAACCGTGCCGATCGTGCCGGAAACGCCGCCGCAGTCGCACTCGCCGTCGTAGTAAGTCCCGCCTACGGGATAAGACGTTGGCATGTACCCTGCGCCCCCGCACGGGTCGTAGCAGGGGTCGCAGACCGGTCCGCAGACGGGCTGGCACGGCGTACAGCACGGGTCGCAGCTCGCTTGAGGCACGATCACCGGGGCGGGGGCCGGCATGATCACCGGCCCGGCAACCGGCACGCCGGCCGTCGCGGCGGGGCCGCCGCAGAGCGCACCGCGGTTGAACCACCGGCCGACCCGGCGTCGGACGCCGCAGCCGACCAGGCTGCTGGCGAGCATCATGAACGCCAACAGAACAATTAGCTTCTTCATGGACTCGCCCTCTCAAGACCGGCCACGCCGCGGGCCGCACGCCGTGCTGGCGTCGGTTGCGGGCGACGGGTTGACCGGCGGTTGCGGCGGCGCCGGCGGGGAAACGGGTGGGGTTGGTTGGCCGCCTAACGAAGGTCAAACGGTTAGGCAGCCGGTGGGGCCGAGCAACTCTACAACACGCTGAGTGATGTGCAAACGCAACGCGGTTTTTTTTCAACAGCGTTGCCGCACGCTTGTTGATTGCGTGCTACGCTTCGTAGCAGGCGAGCGCAGCGAGGATCGCCGCGCGCCGCTGCCGCCCCGACGCTTCGTTGATCGGACGCGCTCCCGAAGCCGCGGCCGCAAGCCCGTGCTGTACCTGCTCCGCCGCTGCACCCGCCATGCCGCTGCACCCGCCATGCCGCTGCCCCGCCGCCTTGAATCCCGCCGCCCGATCGCCCGCCGCCTATCGCCCTCGGCGGCGCTGGCCGCGGTGCTGCTCGCCGCCGTGGCGCCCGCCGAGGGGGGCCACCGCTGCCCCGGTGAAGGCTGCCCGTACCTGCGGCCGCAAGACGAAGTGCTAATCGTGAGCGTCCGGCGGCTCGGCTGCACAACCGACACATCCAGGTTCCGCAGCGAGATGCGCGCCGAGCGCTACCTCGGCACGGGCGCCAGTGCCTCGCGGGGCTGGCAGGGCATTTCCATTGACGAAGCGATCGCCTCGATCGAACCCTCGATGCCGACGGTCGTCTTCGTCCACGGCAACCGCGTCGAACCGATCGAGGTGCGGCCGCGCAGCGTTTGGGTGTACCGCAAGCTGGTCGACCGTCGCAACGACCCGCGCCCGATCCGCTTCTTGGCCTTCTCCTGGCCCTCTGACGAGATTAGTGGCGTCTTGCGCGACGTGAATGTCAAGGCGGCGCGGACCAAGCCCGCGGCGTTTCAACTCGCCTGGGTCCTCGACCAAACACCGACGGGAACGCCGCTCGGGATGATGGGCTACAGCTTCGGCGCCAGGATCATCAGCGGCGCCACACATCTGCTGGCGGGGGGCTCGCTCGGCCGGCTCGCTCTGCCAGGGGTCGAGCCACGGGCCCACCGACCCATCCGAGGCGTGTACGTCGCCCCCGCGTTCGACGCCGATTGGCTCGGACGCGGCCGCTACCACGGGCGTTCCCTGCAGCAAGTCGATAACCTGCTCATCGCCACCAATCGCCGCGACCCCGCGATGCGGTACTTCGGCCTGATCAACCGCGACCGCCATCCGAAGGCGATGGGGTTTGAGGGCCCAACCTGCCTTTCCCGTGGCGATTCGCAGCGTGTGCGGCTGCTCAACATGTCGAAGGCCGTGGGCCGAACCCACGACATGTGCGAGTACCTAATGGTCAGTGGACTGATGAGCAACGCGTGGCGGCGGTTGAGCTTCGCCGACCGACCGGCAAGCGTCGCTGCGAGCGCCGCGGCGGGCGCCAAGGGGACGCCCCCTCGCTAGACCGCCGGGGCTTGCCAGCCGAGGGGCCGGGCGGCGATCCTTAATAGGCCGACCCCCTCCTCCCGCCAATCGCCGACGCATGACCCCCCGCTGGGCTTACTTCAACGGCGATTGGATTGACGACCGCCGGCTGGCCATCCCGCACAGCGATACCGGCTTCATGCTCGGCGTTACGGTGACCGAGCGGCTGCGGACTTTTCGCGGAGAGCCCTTTCGCGTGGCGGAGCACCTCCGGCGGATGCGGCGGTCGCTGGAGATCATCGGCCTCGACGCGGCGGTAATCGTCGACGAAGTGCAGGACGCGATTGACGGCCTGCTGCAGCGCAACGGCAGTTCAATCGCGGTGGGCGACGATTGGGCGGTTGTCGCGTTTGCGACGCCCGGCGGCCCCACCAACACGCCGGCGGGCAGGCCCACCGTCGGCGTTCACGGCATGCCGCTCGGCTTCGCGTGGGCCGACCAGTTCGATGCCGGCGTGAGCGTCTACGTAAGCGACTACCGCCATACGCCTGGCAACTGCTGGCCCCCCGAGCTCAAGTGCCGGAGCCGCATGCACTACTACCTGGCCGACCGCCAAGCGCAGTCGCACGAGCCGGGCGCCCGGGCGATCTTGCTCGACCAGGAAGGGTGCGTTGCCGAAGCGTCAACGGCGAACGTTCTGGCCTACCGCGAGGGCGAAGGGGTTGTCTCCCCCCACCTCGACAAGGTCTTGCCGGGCGTTAGCGTCGCGGCCGTCCGCGACCTGTGCGGCGAGCTCGGCATACCCTTCATCGAGCGAGACCTGACGCCCGAAGAGTTGCGCGCCGCAGACGAGGTGTGGCTCAGCAGCACCTCGATCTGCCTGCTGCCGGTCGTCCGGTGCGATGCGCAGCCGATCGGCGGCGGCGCTCCCGGGCCGGTCTACCGGCGGGTGCTCGCCGCGTGGAGCCGGCTCGTCTCAATCGACATCGCCGCCCAGGCCCGCTCGGCACGGGCTGTCTGACCCACGCGGCTTTGGGCTACAGCCCGGCGAAGTAATTACGCACCGCCACGGAGACCGCTTCGGACGTGACACGCTTGGGGAGCTCGTGCACCTCGCAGTAGTTCTTGACCTGGCGCAGCAGGTCGCGCGGGTGGCAGAACCGCATCGGCCGGTCGACGATCTTGAAGTGGTCTTCGATCAGCAGGTCGAGCGTCTCGCTGGTCACCTCGTAGCCCATCTTCTTCGCGAGCGACGAGAACAGCGCGCGGAACTGCGCCTCGGTCGGGTCGTGGACCTCGATCTTGTAGGCGATCCGCCTGAGAAAAGCCTCGTCGACGAGTTCCCGGGGCTCGAGGTTGGTCGAGAGGATAAACAGCAGGTCGAACGGCGTTTGGACCTGGCGGCCGCTCGCGAGGTGGAGGAAATCGAACTGCTTCTCGAGTGGCACGATGAGCCGGTTGAGGATGTCGGAGCTGCTGACCCGCTGGCGGCCGAAGTCGTCGATCAGCAGGGCGCCGCCGTTCGCCTTGAGCTGGACCGGCGCCTCGCTGATGCCCGACGCCGGATCGTAGCTGGCGTCGAGTTGGTCGAGGGTCAACTCGCCGCCGACGACGACGGTCGGCCGGCGGATCAGCACCCACCGCCGGTCGTAGGCCAGCGCCTGGAGCTGCGGGGCGTCGGCCTCTTGGTGGCAACTGGGGTCGAACAGCCGGAGCAGGTCGCCGCCGATGCCGATCATGCGTGGCACCCAGACGTACTGGCCAAAAGCGTCGCAGATCTGCTCGGCAAGCGTTGTCTTGCCGTTGCCGGGCGAACCGTACAGGAACATCCCCCGGCCGTCGTTGATCGCCTGGGCGAGCTGGCTGACGAAGTCGGGCGATAGCGTCATCGCCGACAACGCCTCCTTGAGTTTCGGCAGGCGGAGGCGGGTCTTCTGGATCGACTGGCGGCGGATCGCCGTGGCGTAGGCGTCAAGCGGGATCGGCGCCGCGCCGGAGTAGTTGCACTGCTTGGCGTGCTGCCGGGCGCGGCCGAAGCCGGCGTCGGTAAGTTGGTAGGCGAAGTCGTGCACGCCGGCCGACGACTTGATGGCGATCAGCAGTTCGTCGCGGAGCCGGTCAAGGAGTTCGCCCACCACGCGACGCGGCAGGCAGATATGGGCGGCAACTTGCGACCCGGTGCAGACGCCTAACTGCAGCAGCGTCTTGAGGACCAGCGCCTCGACATCCCCCTCGTGCAAGCCCGCGGCCTCAAGCGTCTCCGGCTCGGGCGGCGCGGGCGGGAACGGGTTGGGCGAGCTGTCTGTCGGGGGCTTCCAAGACACCGTATCGGTGCTCGGCGCGGGCGCCGCCGCGGGCGCGAGGCCGGTCAGCGTCATCGCCATCGGTTCGCCTTCGAGCGACATCGAAACCCCTCTGCACCTATCGGGTCGCCACACGCGGCGAGTAGGAAACGGGCGATCCGCCGTCCACGGCGCCCCCGCAACCATGGGATGCAATCCCGCGGCCAGCAACTCCGCAGGGGCTGCCTACCGGAACAATCACACGGCGCCGCGCCGCCAAGGCGGAACAGCTGGAACAGGCGTCACAGCCGGCGGCGCCGCGGGTTCACCCGAACGCGTTGCGGGCTTCGGCCGCGGTCATGCGGCAGAGCTCGAAGACGGTAATCTCGGGCCGCGCCAGAAACCGCACACGCTGCGTGTAGCCAACCGCACGATTGACATAAAGCCGGCGACCCGCGCCCAGGTCGTATGCCCCCGCGCGGTAGCGGCGATTGCGGACCGGCATGACCGGGGCGCCGATGCCGGGCAACCGGCACTGCCCGCCGTGGGTGTGCCCCGCCAGCACCCAGCCGCGGAAGCCCGCCCAACCGGGCAGGTCGATGCCGTCCGGGTTGTGGCACATCACGACGGCCGCGGCGTACGGGTCGATCCGGCGGATCGTCTCGGCGACGCGGCAGCGCCGCGCCCACAAGTCGTCGAGCCCGGCGACCTGCAGCCCATCGAGTTCAACGTGCCCGTTCCGCAACACCTCGACGCCGACGCTTTGCAACCCGGAGGTCAGCTGATCCGCGACGTCGATCCGGCGAAACCCGCCGCCGTAGTCGTGGTTGCCCAGCGAACCAAAGACGGGGCCCGGCAGGCCCGCCCCACGCAGCAGATCAATGGTGGCGCCGACCTGCTCGGTCGACTCGCAGGTCATCCAGTCGCCGGTGACAAAGACCAAGTCGGCCCGAAGCCGGCGGACGCGCTGAAGCGCCCGTGACAGGTAAGCCCGGCTCACCACCGGGCCGACGTGAAGGTCGCTGATCTGCACCGCCCGCTTGCCCGCCCAGGCGTCGGGCAGTTCGAACAGCGGCATGCGCACCGAAGTCTCTTCGACCCAGTGCGGCTCAACCCGCCAGCCGTACAACGCCGCTGCGCCGGCCGCCACGGCGCCGCCCTCCAGGCAACGGCGTGCGAAGCCCCGTCGGGTTGTTGGCTCGCGCTCCGGCGTCATCATCTCTCTTTGGGCTGGGTCCAGAACTCGCCCGCATTATCGGCCGGCAGACCGGCAAGGCAACGATCTTTCCGGCGACCCTGTGGTCCGGTATCCTGCGGTCCGGCTTTCCAGCTTGAGGCCAGCCCCGTGCTTCTGACCACCGGCGGCGTGCCCCGCAGGCGGCCAACTCGCTACTGATCGGACCGCCTCGCTTGCCGCGGTGCGTCGAGTTTCTGGTGCTTTATGCAACCCAAACGACGCCGTGCCCGCCGCCGATTCTGCTCGCTAGCTGCCGCCCTCGTCGCCGCGGCAGGCTGTGGTCAAACGGTCCCGTACGACCAGTCGGAGGAAGGGAACGCTGGCGATCTCGGGTCGGCCGAGGTCGCGGACACCAACCCAACCGGGGGCGAGGCAACGCCGTTGCCGACGGGGTCGGTCCCAAGCACGGCCGCTCCTATCACGCCGACAACCGGCCCGGCAACGACGGCGAGTAAACTACCCGATTCTGAATCGGTCCAACCGGCTGCGGGGTCGACGACCTTAGGCCCGCAGGGGCTCGAGGCGCCCCGCGGCGACGTTGCGGAGAATGCTCGGACTCCGAGCCAGAGCATCACGCCCGAAGACTTGTTTGGCGACATTGATGATCAAACCGATGGGCCAACCGGCGACGTGCCCGAGAAGGCGGCGGAGCGGGCGAGGCCTGCGAGCGCTGGGGCCGGTTTAATGCCCTGGCAGGCCAAGGGTGGGGCAAACACGCCGCCGGCCGACGACAAGAAGTTCGAACAACTGTTTGCCGAAGTCATGGGCGGCGCCGCCCCCGACGCCAGCGCCGGGGGCGGCGTTGACGCCGGGCTTGACGGAGCCGCCGTCGCGAACGGGTCGGACGCCCCGGCGCCCCCGCCAACCCTTCCCGCCGCCGACCCGCCGGCGCCGACCACCGACAGCGTCGCCGACAGCTTCTTCGATCCACCCGCATCAGAGGGCCCGCAGCCGTCTCTTCCAGCAGCCGTGACCGAGAGCCCAGCGGCGCTAGACTGGCAGCCCACGCGCCCCGCGGCCACGCCCCAACCCAAACCGCCGGCCCGCGCAGGCGAGCCAACCCGGGTCGCCACGGCACGCCCGTCGCCGCCGGGTATCTCTGACACACTCGCGGGCGACCCGCCTCCGCAACGGCGCCCGCTACCCGCGTTGCCGCCGACGCCGGTCGATATTGACAACACCCG
>JBCCZD010000152.1:0-9694 GCA_039188275.1 Planctomycetota bacterium | reverse complement strand
GCGGGGGCCCCCCCGGCTGGGGAAACGCTTTGCAAGCGGCGCCCGGGCGAATCCCCCTCGCCGTTGATCGCGGCCGCTTGGTATCATCCTGGCTTGCCAGGGACAGGCCAGCTTGCGGTAGGAGTGGCGCCGTGCAGGGAATCGACCTTTGGGACGCCGTGCTGATCGGCGGGGCGGCGCTGATCGCCGTGTCGAGCCTGACGCAGCTCATGCGCGCCCGGCGGGACCTGCTGGTCGCCCAGGTCCGCCGCCAACTCGCCGAGGAACAAGCGCGGCGGCGGGCGGAAGAGAGGCGGAAGAAAAAGAAGGAAGAAGCGGCCTGACGCCCGGAGCCTGACGCCCGGAGCCTGACGCCCACAGCCTGACGACCCCTTGAAGTGAAAAAGCTCTACATCGAAACCGTCGGCTGCCAGATGAACCTGCTCGATTCGGAGCTTGTCGTGGCGAGCCTGCGCAAGGACGGCTACGAGCTCACCGGATCGACCGACGACGCGGACACCATCCTGTTCAACACCTGCAGCGTCCGCGAGCACGCCGAAGAGAAAATTTACAGCGCCCTGGGTCGGCTAAAGGACGCCAAGCGGCGCCGGCCCGACCGGGTGATCGGCGTCATGGGGTGCATGGCGCAGAAGGACCAGAAGCTCGTATTCGAACGGGCCCCGTACGTTGATTTGGTTGTCGGCCCCGGCCAGCTGCATCAGGTGCCCCGGCTGGTCGAGGAGGCCCGCGCGACGCCAGGCCAGCAGCGGATCGAAGTCAGCCTCGGCCGCAAAGACGGTTCGACGGCCACGATCAAGCGGAGCCACGAGTCGTTCGACCCGCTCCGCGACCCGATGATGCGGCCCACGCCGTTCCAGGCGTACGTGCGGATCCAGATCGGCTGCGACAAGTTCTGCACCTACTGCATCGTCCCCAGCGTCCGCGGCCCCGAGCAGAGCCGCCCCCCGTCGCAGGTCTTGTCCGAGGCCCGGCAACTCGCCGGCGAGGGGTGCCAGGAGATCACGCTGCTCGGCCAAACCGTCAACAGCTGGCGCCACACCGAGGAAGGCCGGCGTTGGCGGTTCAGCGACCTGCTCGCCGCGCTGCACGACATCGAAGGGATCAACCGGATCAAGTTCGTCACGAACTACCCGAAGGACATGACCGACGACGTGCTGGCCGCCGTCCGCGACTTGCCCAAGCTGTGCAAGTACCTGCACGTGCCGGCGCAGCACGGCAGCGACGAACAGCTGCGGCGGATGAAGCGGGGATACACCGTCGGCGAGTACCGGGAGATGCACGCCCGGGCTAAAGAATGGATCCCCGGCGTAGCGATCAGCAGCGACTTTATCGTCGGCTTCTGCGGAGAGACCGAGGAGGACTTCCAGCAGACGATGACGCTCGCCGAGGACTGTCGGTTCAAGAACAGTTTTATCTTCAAGTACAGCGAGCGGCCCGGCACGAAGGGGGCATCAAGGTACGAGGACGACATCCCCGACGACGTCAAGCGGCGGCGGAACAACGAACTGCTGGGGCTCCAAAACCGTATCAGCGAAGAAGACAACCAGCCGTTCCTCGGCCGGCGGGTCGAGGCGCTCGTTGAGGGCCCGAGCAAGAAGGCCCGCGAAGAAGAGGGTTCCGAACAACTGCAGCTGACCGGCCGGACGATGTGCGACCGCATTGTCGTCTTCGACGGCAACCGCCGGCAGATCGGCCAGACGCTGCCCGTCATCGTCTACGAGGCGAACGCCCACACGCTGCGCGGCGTCGTCGAGACGGCAGAAGTTGGGCCGGAAGTTTTTTCCCTGGCCTCGGGAGGCAACCGTTTCGAGGATTGAACGCGAGTACGCACGGCGTGTCGACGCGATGACGCCTAGCAAGCGGCTGCCGAGGTCAATTCGCCAGCCGGAGCCGCGCCATGATCGAGGCGGTATGCCGGACGGGTCCGCTCGTTTGTGATAGGGTAGAGGGACAGGCGGTCACACAGGCGAAAACGACTCGCGATCTCTACCCGTGTGACCATGGAAGCTGAACTGCTCAGGCGACACCTCGACCGTCCCAGCGAGGCGCGGGACTGGCTCGCGTCGCTCAGCCTCTCGAACCCCCAAACGGGGTTTACCAATCTGCTGCGCATGGCCGAGGCGGGCGTCCCGCTCGACCTGCTCGCCGGCGTCTGTGACCAGTTCCGCGTGCTCGCCCCGTCGCTGGCCGACCCCGACATGGCGTGGAACAACCTGGAGGGGTTCCTCTGCTCGGCACGCAACCCGCTGTCGACCGCGGCGCTGTTCGAGCGCGACCGTGAAGCGTTGCCGTCGCTGCTGCGGCTGCTCAACAGCAGCCAGTACCTCAGCGAACTGTTGATGCAGGACCAAGAGGCCTATGACCTGCTCCGCATGACCGAGGGTCGGCCCGTGGCGAGGGACACGCTGGTCGAAGAGCTAACGGCCGACGTTGGGGCGGTGTCGGGCGTGGCCGAGGCGATGGCGGCCCTCCGGCGCCACAAGCGGCGTGAGACGCTCCGCATCGCGTACGGCGACCTGGTGCGAGGCCAGGCGGTCGCCACGGTGTCTCGGCAGGTTTCATTCCTCGCCGACGCCATTGTCGAGGCGGCCGTTGTCTTCCAGCGCGGGCAGCTCGAAGAGAAGTACGGCGCCCCGCGCAGCCCGGACGGCCGGCCGGCTCGCTTCTGCGTCCTCGCCCTGGGCAAGCTTGGCGGGATCGAGCTGAACTACTCAAGCGACATCGACCTGGTCTTCTTCTTCGACCTCGACGGCCAGACCGACGGCCCCCGCGTGATCACCAACCGCGAGTTCTTCGAGCGGCTGTCGCGCGACCTCGTGCGGGTGATTGGCGAGCTCACCGACCTCGGCGCCGCGTACCGGGTCGACTTGCGGCTCCGCCCCGACGGCGCCCGCGGCCCGGTCTGCCACAGCGTCGACCAGATGATCACCTACTACGACACCAAGGGCCGCACCTGGGAGCGTCAGGCGTTCATCAAGGCCCGCCCGATCGCCGGCGACATCGGGCTGGGCGACGACCTCCTCGGCCGGCTCGAGCCCTGGGTCTACCGCCGGTACCTGGGGCTGGCCGACATCGCGGGGATCAAGTCGCTCAAGCGGCGGATCGAGCAGGGGGCCACCCGCGCCGCCGGCGCGGCGCTGAACGTCAAGACCGGCCGCGGGGGCATCCGTGACATCGAGTTTGTGATCCAGTTCCTCCAGCTCCTCAACGGCGGCGCGCTGCCCGACGTGCGGACCGGCAACACGCTCGAGGCGATTGCCCGCCTGGAGAAGGTCGGTTGCCTGACGCACCAAGAACGCACGCTGCTGGAAGACAACTACAGCCAGCTAAGGAAGCTGGAGCACCGGCTGCAGATCATGTTCGACCTCCAAACGCACCGCCTGCCCGCCGAGCCGGAGGAGCTGCGCAAGGTCGCCGTGCGGATGGGGTACGCCGACACCCCGCAGCGGACGGCGCTCGACGCGTTCCAGCGGGAGCACAAAGAGCGGACGGAGGTCAACCGGCGGATCCTCGATCACCTGATGCACGACGCTTTTGGCGGCGACTCCGACGCCGAGCCGGAGGTCGACCTGATCAACGACCCCAACCCGAGCCGTGCCCGGGTCGAGGAGGTGCTGGGCGCCTACCCCTTCCGCGACGCGCACGGCGCCTACGCCAACCTGATGGAGCTGGCGAACGAGAAGATCCGGTTCCTGTCGACCCGCCGGTGCCGGCACTTCTTGGCGTCGATCACGTCGCGGCTGCTGGAGTCGATCGCCCGCACGCCGGACCCCGACACCACGCTGGTCAACCTCGCCCGGGTGAGCGACTCGCTCGGCGGCAAAGCGGCGCTGTGGGAGTTGTTCTCCGCCAATCAGCCGTCGCTGAACCTCTACGTCACGCTGTGCGCGGCGTGCCCCTACCTGGCGGGGACGCTCACCAGCAGCCCCGGCATGATCGACGAGCTGATGGACAGCCTGCTCGTCGACAAGCTGCCGACCCGCGCCATGCTGTTGGCGACGCTGGCCGACCTCTCCCGCGGCGCCGAGGACCTCGAGCCGATCCTGCACAGCTTCAAGAGCGCCCAGCACCTGCGCGTCGGCGTGTGTGACATCCTTGGCAAGGACGACATCCGCTCGACGCACGCCGCGCTGGCCGACACCGCCGAGGCGTGCCTTAAGCAGATCGCCGACCAGGCCTCGACCCAACTAACCGAGAAGTACGGCGCCCCGGTCATCGGCGACCCGCCTGCGGGCCTCGCCGAGTCGGACCCCGAGCGGTTCGAGGAGTTGAGTCAACGCGTCGGCGAACCGAGCGAGCTGGTTATCCTGGCGCTCGGCAAGCTCGGCGGCCGCGAGCCGAACTACCACAGCGACCTCGACCTGATCTTCCTGTTCGAGGCCGAGGGGCAGACAAGCCCCCGCGGCCGCGGCGCCGGCGGCACCTCCAACAGCCACTTCTTCAGCGAGCTGGGGCAGCGGATCATCAAGGCGGGCAGCAAGATCGGCCCGTACGGCCGGCTGTACGAGATCGACCCCCGGCTCCGCCCCACGGGCAAGAACGGCCCGCTGGCCGTCTCGCTCGACACGCTGCTCGATTACTTCGAGTCGGGCCGGGGGCAGCTGTGGGAACGCCAAGCCCTGTGCAAGGCGAGGGTCATCACCGGCGCCGCGCCGGCGGCCGAGGCGGCGATGCGCGTCGTCGCCCGCGCGGCGTACGGGCCCGCTTGGCGCCCCGGGCACGCGGCCGAGATCCGCGACATGCGGCTCAGGCTGCAGGAGAAGTCGACCGAACGGAACTTCAAGAAGGGCCGCGGAGGGACGATGGACACCGAGTTCCTGGTGCAGATGCTGCAGCTCCGGCACGGCGGCGCCGACCCGTCGATCCGCGTGCCGGGCACGCTGGACGCGCTCACCGCGCTCGAGTCGGCCGGCTACCTGGCGCCCGACGACGCCGAGCACTTCCGCGAGAGCTACCGCTTCCAGCGGAGCGTCGAGGCCCGCATCCGCCTGATGGACCACAAGGGCCGGCACGAGCTGCCGACCGAGCGGCCCGACCTCCACAAGCTGGCGTTCCTGTTGGGTTACCCCGACTACGAACAGCTTGAGTCCCAGACGATGGCGATCGCGGCCGAGAACCGTTCGCGCTTCGACCGGCTGTTCGACGGAGCGGCGAACGCATGACCGGGCCACGCACGGCCTGGCCACGCACGATGAGCCGCCCGCAACGGCGCCCGCCGGTTGCGCAGGCCTTCAGCCCAGCGTGGACACGTCGATCGGCGAGGCGTCCATCACCAGGATCTTGCCGTCGCCCATGCGGCCGGTGCGGGTGATCTCGATCACCTTCTGCACCAGTTCTTCGGCCCGGGTATCGTCGACCCACAGCGTGACCTCGACCTTGGGCAGGAACGCGTGCGAGTACTCGCTGTCGGCGTACTGGTCGAGGTAGCTCTTCTGCTTGCCGACGCCCTTCACCTCGCGGACCACCACCGCCTCGAGCGGCGCCCGGCGGAGCCCGTCGAGCAGCTTCTCGACGAGGAACGGTTTGACAATGGCGACGACTTGTTTCAAAGCAGGGGGGCAGGGGCTGGGGTATCGAGGCCGGTGAGCGGGGGCTGGGAAACGCCTACGAGTTTATCCCCGTCCCCGCTTCGTTCAGGGTAGCCGCTGCAGCGTTGGGGCGAAAGCAGATCGCCTGCCGTGCGGCAGCGGTACCCGCTATACTCACCCGACCCAAGCCCCCAGCCCTCAGCCCCCAGCCCCCTGTCTGATGGACAAGCAATACAGCAAGTACCAGCAGAAGATCATCAAGAACTTCTACGACAACCGCGAGGCGTCGGGTCTGCAGCGGCTGCAGGAATTGGTTACCGAGCTCTACCTGGCTGAGGGGAAGAAGCGGGCCAAGCAGTGGGAGTACATCGAGAAAGCGCTCGAGAAGACCGGCATGAAGCCCGACCGCATCGCCCACCTGCGCGAGAAAGACGACCCGGCGCTGCTGGCGAAGGTTGTCGAGGAACTCATGGCGGGGTGAGCGGGGGCGGCTTGCCCGACGCCCCCGCGTTCCATGCCAGCCGGTGGCGAGCGACGCCCCCCACCCGATGCGGCACTCCGCGCGATGACAAAGCCAACGGCCAGCCCCCCAGAGCCGACACCCCGCAGCCCCGCCATGCGGGCGCACGTCGCCGACCACCGGCCCGAGGCGGTCCGCCGCCGGCTCGACTTGGGGACCCGGCACAGCTACCTGAAAGACTTTGTCTACGGCGCCATCGACGGCGCGGTGACCACCTTCGCCGTGGTGTCGGGCGTGGCGGGCGCGGGGCTCGACCCCGCGATCGTCATTATCCTCGGCTTCGCGAACCTCGTGGGCGACGGCTTCAGCATGGCGGCGAGCAACTTCCTCGCCACGCGGGCCGAGGAGCAGCTCCGCGCCAAGGCCCGCCGGGCCGAGGAGCGGCACATCGCCGACTACGCCGAGGGCGAGCGCGAAGAGGTCCGCCAGATCTTCGCCGCCAAGGGCTTCGTGGGGGACGACCTCGAGCTGGTCGTCGACGTCATCACCAGCGACCGCGAACAGTGGGTCGACACCATGCTGCAAGAGGAACTCGGGCTGCCGCTCGAGAGCCCCTCGGCGACCAAGGCGGCGCTCACGACGTTCTTTGCGTTCGTCGCGGTTGGTCTGCTCCCGCTGCTGCCGTTCCTGGCGGTCTACTTCGTTCCCGGCTTGGCGTGGCGGCCGTTCGTGGCGAGCTCGCTGGTCACCGGCCTGGCGTTCTTCGCCGTCGGCGCCGCGAAGGGGAAGTTCGTAGACGAGCACTGGCTCTGGTCCGGCCTGGAAACGGCCGCCGTAGGCGGCGCCGCCGCGTCGCTGGCCTACGCGATCGGCTTGGCTCTCAAGGGGATCGTTTCGTAGGCCGGCGGCTTCCCCTCAACGCCGCGGACTGCAACGCAGCGGCCCGCGGCGCAGCGGACCCGTCGATCGCCCCGCCGCCGGCCGCTACAATCGGGGGCATGCAGCAGTACCTCGACCTCATGCGTCGCGTCCTCGAGCGGGGGGCCCCCAAGACCGACCGGACCGGCACCGGCACGCGGAGCGTCTTCGGCCACCAGATGCGCTTCGACCTCGGCAAAGGCTTCCCGCTGGTCACCACCAAGAAGCTGCACACGCGATCGATCATCCACGAGCTGCTCTGGTTCCTCGCCGGCGACACCAACACGAGGTACCTGAACGAAAATGGCGTCAGCATCTGGGACGAGTGGGCCGGCGCCGACGGGGAGCTTGGCCCCGTGTACGGCAAGCAGTGGCGGTCGTGGGCGTGCCCGAGTTCAGCGGACGACGGGGGCCACACCATCGACCAGATTGCCGAGGTCGTCGAGCAGATCAAGGTAAACCCGGACAGCCGCCGGCTGATTGTCAGCGCGTGGAACGTGGCGGACTTAGACCGCATGGCCTTGCCGCCGTGCCACCTGCTGTTTCAGTTCTACGTGGCGAACGACCGGTTGAGCTGCCAACTCTACCAACGCTCGGCCGACGTTTTCCTCGGTGTGCCGTTCAACATCGCCAGCTACGCGCTGCTGACGCAGATGGTGGCCCAAGTGACGGGCCTCACGCCGGGCGACTTCGTCCACACGCTGGGCGACGCCCACCTGTACGACAACCACCTCGAGCAAGCCGAGCGGCAGCTCACCCGCGACCCCCGCCCGCTACCCACGATGCGGCTCGACCCGGCCGTCGACTCCCTGTTCGACTTCCGCTACGAGCACTTCACGCTCAAAAACTACGACCCGCACCCGCACATCAAAGCCCCGGTGGCGGTATGAGGGAGAGGGGTGAAGGGACAGGGTCCAGCGGTAAGGGCGGCGAGTCGTCGGCGCCAGCCGAGGGCGCCAACCCGTTCGCGTCGCCGCGCGCCGACGAAGCGAGCACGTCGCCTCGGAGCGGTGATCGCCCGAAGCTCAAGCGTCGTCAAGTTTACCCACTGCCGCTTCTGGTGTTTTTGTCGGTATTCGCCGCTTGGATGATCCTCTGCATGTGCCTGGGGATTTACTACCACCAAGACCCATTGGCTCCGTTCACCAACGGGAATGCTCGCCGACACTTCCTGGGCGGCCTCATCCCAGCCGCATTCCTTGGCGTGCCCCTAGCGGGGGGCGCGCTGATCGGCTTGTGGCAAAGTCAAAGCAAGGCAACGCGTAGCTACTTCCGAGATCGCCTCCGCGACGAGCTGCCGAAGTGAAACTCTCCCTCATCGTCGCCGCGAGTGAGAATCAGGTCATCGGCCGCAAGGGTGATCTGCCGTGGCGGCTGTCGGCCGACTTGCGGCGGTTCAAGCGGCTGACGATGGGGCACTGCCTGATCATGGGCCGCAAGACCTACGAGTCGATCGGCCGCCCGCTGCCGGGTCGCGTGAGCATCGTGCTCACCCGGGGGCCTGGGGGCTGGGGGCTAGGGGAGGGGGCTGCCCCGGAGGCGGTTCTCTGCGCTGGCACACTCGAAGAAGCCCTTGCCCTCGTCTCGACGACCGCGATGGCTCGCGACGAGGCGTTCGTCACCGGCGGCGGTGAGGTTTATCGGCTGGCCTTGCCCCACGCGGACCGCCTCCACCTGACGCGGGTCCACACCACCGTCGACGGCGACGCGACCTTCCCCGAGATCGACCCGGCCGAGTGGCGCCTCGTCGAGTCGGAGAGGCGCCCGGCCGATGAGAAGAACGAGCACGACCACACGTTTGAGGTGTGGGACCGCGTTAGGGGATGACCTCGCCGATGTCTTCGGCGCCTGCGGCGAGCATCACCAACCGGTCGAAGCCGAGCGCGACGCCCGAGCACGCCGGCAAGCCTGGCGATCGCATGTCGGCGAGCAGTCTCTCCGGTAGCGGCAGCGCTGCGCGGCCGTCGGCGAGGCGTTGCTCGTTTGCCTCCACCAGCCGGCGGCGGAGCTCCGCGTCGTCGGTAAGTTCGTGGTAGCCGTTGGCGAGCTCGATGCCCGCGCCGCCGCTAGAGGAAGCGTAGAGCTCGAACCGCTCGGCGACCTCGATGCCCAGCGGGTCGAGCGTCGTCGCTGCGAGCGCCGCTTGGATCGCCGGGTAGTGGTAGACCAGCTCGGGCGAGCCACCTTGTCCGAGGGTCGGTTCTACGCGCGTCGCCAGCAGCACGTTCAGCAGCCCGTCACGCGTCGCCGGCGGTTGACCGCCCGCAGCAGCCAGGCCGGCAAGGTCTCCGTTCAGCGGGTCGACGCCGCAGGCTCGCCAAAACGCATCCCGGTAGCTTGTCCGCTTGCACGGCGGGCCGCCGAGGGCCGCTTGGATGTACTCGTCCAGCAAATCCATGCCGGCACGCATGTCGTCGCCGGGGCGGTACCACTCGAGCATCGTGAACTCGCGGCGGTGCAGCCGGCCGTGCTCGTCGTCGCGGAACGCTTTGCAAATCTGAAAGATGGGCCCGCTGCCCCCCTTTTTCTCGGCGGCGCAAAGCAACCGCTTCATCTCCATCTCGGGCGACGCCTGCAAGAACAATCCGTCGGCGGTCCGCACCGGTTCGATGTGGGCCTCGGGGATCACCTCGTCGCACGCGAGGGGCGTCGTAACTTCCGTGAAGCCGCGTTCGCGGAAGAACGCCCGGGTCGTCTCAAGCAGTTCCGACCGTTTGCCGAGGAGGTCGAGTTTCATCGCAAGGCTCCCTCCCCCTGGGGGGAGGGCCGGGGTGGGGGTGCGGCGATG
>JBCCZD010000151.1:0-9722 GCA_039188275.1 Planctomycetota bacterium | reverse complement strand
TTGCCAAGCCGCGGATTGCTGTATTAGGCCTCAATCCACATGCTTCAGATGGAGGCATGTTCGGCACAGAAGGCGATCACCCGCCGGGCGATCGGCGCCGCGCGTGGCGAGACCACCTGTTGTACAACCTCAACATCCCGACCTTGGCGACCGCCGATCCGCTGGGCAACGCGGCTTCGGCGCACGAGTTGCTCCCCTTCGAGCTGCAAGTCGCGACGATGAACGTCAGCCGCTGGCCGGCCGAGTTCGAGGAGCGACGCGACCCCAAGAACCGCCGCTACTACTGGGCCAGCGGCTCGTTGCCCGATCCGAAGACCGACACCCAAAGCGACCTGGCCGGCATCCGCGCCGGGCGGGTGACGCTGACCCCGCTAACGATCGACCGGACCCGGCACGACCTGCTTGCCGCGATGCAGCAGTGGGGGCTGGGGACTAGGGACTGGGGGCTGGGGACTGGGGACTAGGAACTGGGGACGCGCCTGCGTCTTAGAAAGTTGTTCGCTCCCCCCTGCCCGTCGCCCCGATCGCGATCCCCAAAACTTATTGACACATGCACGAGAAACACGACAGGCCGACCAGCGGGAGTGCCGGTTTAGCAAGTAAGAGACCGCGGCGTGTCAAGTTCCTCATGCAACCGTCAATAATCCTCAAGCCCCCGCCTGCCGCCATGGATCGTTTGCTTCGAATCACCGCGTTGGCCGTGAGCGGCGCGACGCTGCTCTGGGTTGCGGGTTGCGACGCCCGCCCGCCACTGCCCAAGAAGCCGGGCGGCGGCGGGGCGGTCGTGCCGGCGAAACCCGCTCCGCCCGCCGACGCGGCGCCGCAACTACCGCCACTCCCCGCGCCCCGCTCGGCGGCGCCGGGCGTGGCGGTCGTCTCCGCCGACGAGGGGCCGACACCGATCACCAAGGACGACTACAAGCGCGGCTCGAAGCTGAAGAGCAGCCGGTTCAATCGGGCGCTCGGTGGGGCGCTCGCCGCGGGCGAAGGCGTCCAGCTCAAGAACATCGAACACAACCTGCTGATCCACGGCGAGGCCCAGGGCTACCCCAAGACGCACGAGGCGTTCATGAAGCTGGTCACGCAGGAGTGGGGGATGCAACTCCCCCCGCTCCGCGAAGGCTACGAGTACTGGTACGACGCCAAGGCACGCAAAATCATGAAGCGGCCCACTCCGTAACCGACAACGCACGGCGCTCCTCGTCCCTAGCCACTCGTCCCTGGTCCGTAGCCACTCGTTCCGCTTCCTCCGCTCGCCGAATCGCGCTACCACGGCGCCCCCCGCCCTCCTCCCCCCTGGCGGCCTCGTCCCATGAATAGCTCTCCGCGACACGTGCTTCGAATTGCCTCGACCCTCAGCGCCTTGGCGATGCTGTCGCCGGCCGACGGCCTGGCTCAAACGCCGAGCTGGGTCTTCGCCCGCGGCACCTACACGCACGACCGGATGACCGGCGCTCGGGTGGCCCAGTACCAGCGCGTCGCGCCGGTTGAGGACCTCGACGACCCGCGGCTGGGGACCAGTCGGTACCGGCGCATCCGCACCACGCTCCGCGGCGCCGACGGGTCGATCGATTCGACCTACGAGGTGCAGCGGTTCGCCAACGGCCGGGGCGGCCTGGACGCCGAGTGGGAGCGGTTCCACGACGCGTGGCGGCAATCGCTTTTGTCGGGCAGCTACTACTACCAGAACCAGCCGGCGCCGCTGGGCAGCGTGTACGGCTACCCCGGCGACGCGTTCAACCCGACGTTCGGGCCGGGCCTGCCGAACGGCATTTACGGCGACCCGCGCTTCGCCAACCCGTTCCCACCCAGCGGCGTGTTCAACGCGGCGCCGTTCGACGGGGCGCCGACTCTGCCGCAGGCGGCGGGCGGCGGCGGCGGTTGAGCGATCGTTCCCGCCGGTTCGTGGCCAACGGCGCTACCGCCCGCCACGCAGCTGGGCCGACTTTTTACGCCACGCTTCGGAGACCGAGTAGTCACGCACCAGCCAGCGGTCGCCACGCCGCTCGAAGCCGAATGTGACCGCCGTGAAGTCGCCCCCCTTAAAGCCCTGCCGGCGGTGACGGGCTTGGACGAAGACCTTGGCGGTGGCGCTGGCGGTGGCGCCGCCCGCACCGCCGCCACTGGGGCCCGTCGTCGGGAAGGTCACCTCGATCGAGCCGGTGACGCGGGCCTTTTCGACCTCAAACTGCGGCATCAGCAACTCGGCATCGTCGCGTATCTGCGTCGCCGTGGGCGACAGCCTCGCGAGCACCGCCGGCAGGTCGTCCGCCTCGACGTCGCGCATGAGCCCCTCGAGCGCCGCCTGCACCCGCTCGCCCGGCGTCTGCCAAAAGTGTTCGAGCGCTAGCGCGCCAACGAGGAGCAGCAGCACCACGGCGATCCCCGCCATCGACGCCGCCGTCCGCAGCGACGCGTAAACGATTCCCGTCATCGTGAGGCCGAGGGCGCCAGCGACCCAGATGGGGGCGGAGTTTTCGAGGAAGAAGGTCATCTTGCGGCGGGTCGTGCGTGGCGGTGGGCGGACATGGCGGAGCCAGACAACCGGCCATTCGTCGCACGGCTGTCGCTTTATTCTTACCGCGGTTCCGGCGGGGCATTCCGGCTCGGCTATTGTCGCGGCGTGTGGTAGCCTCGGCAATCATGGGCGCCTCTGCTGATCACCCCCCGCCGCCGGACAACCAGCCGGCGATCTTCCTCTCCGGCACCGACTTCGACCTCCCGCCGGTCCTGCCGGTTGGGCTCGCGAAGTACCAGGGCTTCCGCGAGATGGCGCGCGGCGGCGCCGCGGTGCTGCGGTCGGCCGTCGACACGCTGACCGGTCGCACCGTGGCGATCAAGACCCTGCTGCCCGAGCTCCGCGGCAACCTCCAAGAACAGCGCCGGTTCCTGCGCGAGGCGCGGGTCACCGCCCAGCTGCAGCACCCGGGCGTCGTCCCCGTGTACGAGATCGGCCGCGACGAGCGCGAAGGGCTCTACTTCGCGATGAAGCGCATCTCCGGCGAGAACTACTTCGAGGCGCTCAAGCGGATAGCGCGGGGCGACGGGCAAACGGCGGCCGACTTCCCCGTCGCCCGGCGGCTGGACATCGTCATCGACGCCGCGATGGCGCTCGCGTACGCCCACACGCGCGGCGTCATCCACCGCGACGTCAAGCCGGAGAACCTGTGGGTCGGCAACTTCGGCGAAGTCGTGCTGCTCGACTGGGGCGCCGCGAAGGTGTGGGGGCAGCCGGACGAGCTGCTGCAGCGGCCGTCGCCCGCCGACTCGCTGGCGCTCGAAGAGGAGTCGCCGCCGCTGCAGGCGCTCACCGTCGCCGGTCAGCGGCCGGGGACGCCGCTCTACATGTCGCCGGAGCAGGTCGCCAAGAACGGGGCGATCGACGAGCGGACCGACATCTTCAGCACGGGCGTCGTGCTGTACGAGATGCTGACGTTCCGCGAGCCGTTCCGCGGCCGCGTGATCGCCGAGACGTTCGCCAACATCGCGAGCCTGACGCCGCCGCCGCCGTCGGAGGTCGCCCCGCCGGCGCTCTCCCCGGGGACGCTGCCGGCGGAACTCGACGCCACGATCCTGCGGGCAATCGCGAAGAAACCGGCCGACCGCCACCCGACGATGTTCGCCCTCATCGCCGAGCTGCGCGACGCGATGGAGCGGGTACGGTCTTGAGCCGACCCGATCACGGCTGGAGGATTTTTCGTTGCCACGGCGGGTAGGTATGGTAGGGGGGACGGGCGCCGCACACGACGCGCCCCGCCAACGACTCGCCTGCCCGCCGAGGTTCTTCATGCTGTCCCTGCGTCCGATGCCTGTCGCTGTGGCGCCCGTCGCCGTGCTGCCCGTCGCCGCGCCGCTGATCGCCGCGGTGCTGGCCGCCGCGCCACCCGCGACCGCCGAGGACTACTTCTTGACCATCGGCGGCGGGTACAACCCGACAGGCAACCAGGTTTCGCTCGAGCGGAACGTCCTGTTCCAACGCCAGGTGCTGGCCGAGGTCCGGCCCGACGCCGGCACGCCCGAGACCTACTTCGCCGCCGGTGACTCGGGGGCGCCCGACTTGCAGTACCGAGACCCGGCGTTCGAAACCACCTGCCCCCGCGCCCGGCGCCTGATGGCGCTGCTGTTCGGTCGCCCGGGCGAGGTCGACCTGTGCTACCGCCCGCACCAGATCGACCGGCTCGCGGGGCCGGCCGACGCGTCATTGCTGAAGCGGCGCTTCAAGAAGCTCGCCCGCGAGGTCAATGCGGGCGACCGGCTCTTCCTCTACTTCACCGGCCACGGCGGCGAAGCGTCGGACCCCAGCGAGTACGGCTACGACGAAGACTACGAGTACGAAGACTACGAGTATGCGGAAGAAGACGCGCCCTACAACGAGCACAACACCGTGATGTACCTCTGGGAAGAGGAGGAAATCACCGCCGGCGATTTCAGCGAACTCCTCGACGAACTGCCGGCCGGCGTGCCGGTGGTGATGGTCATGGTGCAGTGCTTCTCGGGCGGCTTCGCCCACACCATCTTCCACCAGGCGGACGCCGAGCTCGGCCTTTCGCCGCGGCCGCGCTGCGGTTTTTTTTCTCAACGGCACGACCGCTACGCGGCGGGCTGCACGCCCGACATCAACGAGGCCGACTACCAGGAGTACAGCAGCTTCTTCTGGGCGGCGATCGCCGGCCGCACACGCGGTGGCGAGCCGATCGGCGACGACGGGCTCGGCGCCGACTACGACGCGGACGGCGCCGTCTCGCTGGCCGAGGCGCACGCCTACGCGGTAATCGAGAGCGACACGATCGACATCCCCATCCGCACCACCGGCGCCCTGCTCCGCGAATACAGCACCCTCGCCGAGTCAGCAGGCGATGGAGACGAGGACGAAGCGGACGACGAACGCAGCAAGTCGCCGATCGGAGCGCTGTTCGGCATACTCGGCAAGAAGCGCGACGCCAAGGGCGAATCGGGCGACGGCGGCGCTGGCGAGCCGCCCGCATTCATGAGGCTCAGCGGGCCGCTCGACGGGTTGCTCAAGCAAGCCCGCCCCGACCAGGCGGCCATCGTGCGGACGCTGGTCGAGCAGCTCCGCCTGGGCGACGGCGCCACGGTCGAAACGGTGCGTGGCAAGCAGAAGCAGCTCACGCGGCAGGCAAAGAAGGCGACCGGCAAGTACGCCTTGGCACGCCGCTCTTTCCGCCGGGCCCGCCGCAAGCTGCGGGAGAAGCTGGCCGAGCAGTGGCCCGAACTCGAAACGCCTTACGCCCCGCTCGCCGCGGAGCTGTGCAGCGAGCGGGCCGACGAGTTCGTCGCGGCGGTCGACGCCCTGCCCGGGATCGAGGCCTTCCGCCGCGCCCGCGAGCGGTACCAGAAGGCGTCGGACGCCGACTCCGCCGCCGAGCACCGCCAGGCGAAGGCGGAACGCTTGCTCCGCACGTGCGAGAACATCGTCCTCGCCGCCAACCTGCCCCTCGTGGCGCCGCAAGCGATCGTCGACCGGTACGAAGCGCTGCTCGAACTCGAAGAGGCGACGCTCACGCCGGCGCGCACGAAGTCAGAGCCCACCGGCCCGCCCACCGCCCAATCAACGGCTAGCGTCACGGTGGATACCATCGACGCGGACACGGCCGAGCAGTAGAGCGAACGGCTTCTGCGGCGTGCAGCCGAGAAGCCGATTGCGAAGCCTGAGGGCCGGCCAGATTCCCCGCCCGCTGGCCCAAAACGGCGGCCCAAAACGCGTTGCTGAAGTTTGGCGTTTCGCTTGCTAGAAAGAAAATTAGCGCCCTGCGCTCGACAGCCTCCCGGCGCCGTAAGTCGTTACGCGTTGGCGATCCTCGGGTCCGGCCCGCACGGTTCGCTGGGCAAAAAACAAAATCCGCGGCCCGCAACCGAGGGCCACCGATTTTTTTGTGTCAGCCGGGCCAACGCGTTACCCGCCCGCGACTTGACAGCCTGGCCACACACGCGGCAGCAGCCGGTCGATCTCGGTCCAGTAGGTGGTGTGGCCGACCTCCTCGCACCGGTGGTTGACGACCCGCTCGGCGTCGTTGATCACTACCTGGGGCATCGGCCCGCCACCTACCCGCCGGCGGAGGTCGGGCGTGATGCGCAGGATGCGGTCGCGGGGCGAGTAAGCGTTGTAGAGCCGCCCGCTTATCGAACGCAGGCAGTCTCGCCAGTCGGCCGCCCCCAGGTCCGCGGCGCCCGCCAGCAGCACGCAGTCTTCGATCGCTGCGCCGGCCGTCGGGCCATCCGAGGGAACCCCCGACGAGCAGCGCCGCAACGCGTGGTGGATCACCCGGGCGCCGAGCGAGTGCCCGATGAGGTTCACCGGTCGCCCGTCGGCGACGGCTTGGACGAGCGGCCCCAGCTCGGCGCCCACACGCTCGGCACGGCGCTCCATGAACTTGAACTGAGCGACCTCCGCCAAGCTCACCACGCCGGCGTCAACCAGGATCATCCACGGCGCCAGCACGTGCCGCAGCCGAGCGACCCGGTACGCGGCTCGCAGGCCGGCCAGCGTCGCGGCGTTTGCGCGGAACGACCTCCGCCAGCCGCCGGAGTCCCAGTCAAGCAGGTAGTTCTCCCCAACGGCCCCAGCGGCCAGCACCCGCCGAGCCGCCCGGCCGACAGCCTCGCTAGACGCGAGCGATCGGTAGCCGTGGATGAAGACGTTGACCCGGGTTCCGGCTTCAACCTCTCCGACGAAGCGGAGCCGGATACGTGGTGCTGCGATTTCGGTCGGCGACACAGGAGCCATTGCGTGGTTGCTAGCCGCGTCCGTCGGGATTTGGTGTCGTCAATCCTTCGGCAGTCACGGGCCTATTGCAAGGCTCGGCTTGAACGGTCGCTTGCCCGCGAAGGCGCCCGATGCCGCCTAGGGCGATGGCGAACAAGGTCCACGCCCTGGCCGAACCGACGCTCGCCGAAGTGGCAGAAAAGACCGCCGCCGGCGCCTGACCTCGCCAGTGGCATGATCGTTACACCCCCATAGCAGACGGCTGCTACGGCCGCCGCGTGAAGCCGCTCGGTTGAACGCAAGTCGTTTCACGATCGGCCGTTGCGAGGCAGGGGCAAGGGGATCCGCGGTTAAATCCGGGAATAATTCCGCGAATTCCCGCACTTCGGTCGGCCGAGCCGCTATCTTAATTAACTTGCTGACGCGTGAGCCGAGCTACAGGAGTTCGGTGGCTGGCGCGTCATAGGTTTTTTCGTAGAGACAAGGTTATGGCTGAAGGCACGATCAAGCGGTTGACGGACAAGGGCTTCGGATTCATCGACACGGGAACGAGCCAGGACATGTTCTTCCACCACTCCGCAGTTGAGGGCGTCGCTTATGACGACCTCCGCGAGGGTCAACAGGTGGAGTACACCCCGGGTCAAGGCCCCAAGGGCCCGCGGGCAGAGAACGTCCGCGTCGTCGAGTAAGACGACCACCCCACAATCGAGCGTCGCGCGAACAACGCAAACCGCCCGTCGGCGTCAGGCCGCCGGGCGGTTTCTCTTGCGCCATAAGCGGCTTAAGGGACGACGGCCGAGGGGCTACGGCATAAGCGGGCGACGGCGCGCGTGGGTCGGCCCGGTTGCGGCCGTGAATTAGTTTGCCGTAGGACCCGCCCGCCCGTGTTTAATCGCTCGGCGGTCTGCTACTGTCAGACGCTCACTATTCCGCGGCACACTGCAAGGTAAAGACAAAGCAATGGCTGAAGGCACGATCAAGCGGATCACCGACAAAGGCTTCGGGTTCATCGACACCGGCAGCAACCAAGACATGTTCTTCCACCACTCGAGCGTGGAAGGCGCGGCGTTTGACGACCTGCGTGAAGGCCAGCAGGTCTCTTACGAGCCGGGCCAAGGTCCCAAGGGCCCCCGGGCTGAGCAAGTACGCCCGCTCGACTGAGTTCGCCTGGTAGACGGGGTCCGCCGCGGTTCTCGCGAACCCAGCGGACGCAAGAAAACGCAAAGCCGGCCGGTGATCTGCGATCACCGGCCGGCTTTTTGTTATGGTTCAGCCTCCGCGATACCCGCGTGGCGAGTCGTACAGCCGAAGCTGCCGATCGATGTGCCCAGTTCGCTGCGCCACCCCGTGAAACGAGTTTTCTTCAACGTCTTCGTTGCCCCATTGATCCCACCCGTCACGCGGGAATCTAGCAAAGAGTTCAAGATAGGGCCCCGGCGAACAAGCCTCTACGATGTCGTAAATCTCATCGGGTTTGCGCGAGTGCTCTCGTTTACGCGTCGGGAAAAGATTCACTTGTGTGCGGCCCGGATGGAGAGTCCTCATGCTGCCTTTCACACCGAAGAGCACCAACTCGGTGACATTGCGGAAGTAGAACCCTACTCCTCTTCCGTCAGGGCCTCCGTCTTTGCGAACCTTGTACCAGACGACATTGGTCTTGTAGGTAAACCCCCACGCCTCCATGACCTTAAGGCCTTCGCGGAGCAAGGCGTTTGGAATCCACAAGTAGAGGTGCGATGTAGCGGCAGCCATTTTCGGTACGGGAAGCTGCGCGATCTCTTCATACTCCATCGTGGGATAGCGAAGCAGACGTTTGTGCTCTGGAGCCACTTTTCCGGTTCGATTTTGAAACTGCCACGGAGGGTCTGCGAGGATCGTAGAGTAAGGGCCAGCCGCCTTTGCGAGTAAATCCTCTGCGGGATTCTTCTCTGTGATCCGTACGATTTTTGACATCGCAGCCTTACCGTTCTGTTATCACCACAGACTTGGGAATCCCGATGAGGACCAACGGGCACGGGTTCCCGACACCGCGTTTGACGCGGTCCATTAATTTGCGCCAGTGGGTAGTTGCTTCTCCGAACTTGTCGGAGACGAACACCTGTGCCCACCCTTTCGAGAACGAGCCATGCCTCGCCGCCGCGCGGTCAATTAAGCCCACTTGCCGGGTTGTTGGCCGCAGGTAATCAGGCAGGTCAGCCCGCGACTCGATTCCTTCAGCTTTGGCAAATTCTTCGATCAGCCCACGCATACCTTCGTGTAGGCTCTCGCCACGCGTCACGATCGCTCCTATCGAGATAACCCCGTCTGCATGAAGGCGTTTGAAGTTCTCTAAGTCGCGATCGAAAAACGGGTCTTTATTGTTCCATTCAATCTCCAACGCGAATGTTCCATTCGCAAACCTCTTCACGTGATCTACCTCATGAGAAATCGACTCTGCCTCCTCGCCGTCAATCACCTTCCTGATCTCGAAAACATGCTTCTTCCAGCTGAGGCGGTCCGAGAGGTCGCGGCGAAGGCGCTGGGTCATTTGCCCCTCACCTCCGCCGCCTTTTACAAGCTCCTCTACCGGGATATCAACACTCGACAGAGCATCTTCTAGCTCGCTCGCGGCCTGCGCCAGATCATGCCTTAAAATCGCCTCTGCATGGTGCAGTGTATCGATTTGAAACCCACGATCCCGCAGTTTGTTAAACAGCTGCTTCATCGTTTCAGTCCACTGGGCGATACACAAGTTCGCTAGTTGTAGCTCACTTGATCCGCGCCGCGAACTTGGGTCCGCCGTATTGGGCCGCGGCGCCTAGCTGCTCTTCGATCCGCAGCAGCTGGTTGTACTTGGCCATGCGGTCGCTGCGGCTGGCGCTGCCGGTTTTGATCTGGCCGGTTGAAAGAGCGACGGCCAGGTCGGCGATGGTGGCGTCTTCGGTCTCGCCACTGCGGTGCGAAGTAACGCTCGTGTAGCTGTTGCCGTGGGCGAGGTTGATGGCGTCGATCGTCTCGG
>JBCCZD010000150.1:0-9768 GCA_039188275.1 Planctomycetota bacterium | reverse complement strand
CTGTCATCCTGTCAATTACGCATCGGTGATGGCCCCGTAAGTCTCCGGCCGGCGGTCGCGGAAGAACTGCCACGTGTTGCGCACTTCGCGGATCTGGTCGAGGTCCATATCGACGACAACGATGTCGTCTTCGGTCCGTTTGTCGCTCTGGGCGATGAATTGCCCACGCGGATCGACGAAGTAGCTCTGGCCGTAGAACTCGCCGATGCGCCAGGGCTCTTCCCAGCCGGGGCGGTTGATGGCGCCGACGAAGTACTGGTTCGCGACCGCGTGGGCCGGCTGCTCGATCGTCCAGAGGTACTCGCTCAGGCCGGCGACGGTCGCGGACGGGTTGAAGACGATTTCCGCGCCGTTCAGCCCCAGGCACCGCGCGCCGTCCGGGAAGTGGCGGTCGTAGCAGATGTAGACGCCCACCTTGCCGACCGCCGTGTCGAAGACCGGGTAGCCGAGGTTGCCGGGGCGGAAGTAGAACTTCTCCCAGAAGCCCGGGTTGCACTGCGGGATGTGGATCTTGCGGAACTTGCCGAGGTACTCGCCACCCGCGTCGATCACGGCGGCCGTGTTGTAGTAGACGCCGGTGATCTCCTCCTCGTACATCGGCACGACGAGGACCATCTCGTGCTTCTTGGCGAGCTCCTGCATGAGCTTCACGGTTGGGCCGTCGGGCACGCGCTCGGTGAGCTCGTACCACTTGGCGTCCTGCTCGGCACAGAAGTAGGGGCCGTAGAACAGCTCCTGCAGGCAGGTGACCTGCGCGCCCTGATCGGCCGCCTGGCCGATCATGTCGACGTGCTTGTCAATCATCGCCTGCTTGATCTTGGCGACCGGCGAGGTGGTCGGTTCGCAGGTGGTGGCTTGGATCAGCGCGCCACGAACGGGTCTTGCCATCACGTTTCTCTCTCAAATTAAACGACAACAGCCGGTCCGCCACGCGGCCCGGCATGCTTAGGGCCGCGTGGCGGTCCGGCTGGGGGGATTCAACAATTGCCCGACTGGCGCCGCCCGACGCTGGCGGTATCCTAACGAAATCTTCACACAGTGCCTACCTCTTGGCGTGGGCCCGCGGACCGCACCCCTTTCCTTGATCATCGAGCAGACCGATGGCGACGGCAGAGATCATCGAGAACGTACCCCTCTTGGCAGGCGACGGCTGGCGGAGCCCCGCCGCGGGCGAGTACGAGGACGTCTATAACCCGTCGACCGGTCAGGTGATTGCCCAGACGCCGCTGTGCGACGCGGCCGCCACGGCCGAGGTGGTCGAGGCGGCCGCGGCGGCGCTGCCGGGTTGGGCCGACACGCCGGTAGTCGAGCGGGCACGCGTCATGTTCCGTTACCGCTCTCTGATGGAGGCGCACTTTGATGAGATCGTCGAGCTCGTCACGCGCGAGCACGGCAAGACGCTGGCCGAGGCCCGCGCGGAGGTGAACCGCGGCGCCGAGATGGTGGAGTTCGCCGCCGGCATCCCGAGCCTGCTGATCGGCCAGGCATTGCCCAACATCGCCACGGGCGTCGACGCCGAGTGCGTCCGCCACCCGGTCGGTGTCTGCGTTGGGATCACGCCCTACAACTTCCCGAATATGGTCCCGCTGTGGATGTTCCCGGTGGCGATCGTCTGCGGCAACACATTTGTGCTCAAGCCGTCGGAGAAGGTCCCCCTGTCGGCGGTCAAGCTGGGCGAGCTGCTGCTCGAGGCGGGGCTGCCTGCGGGCGTGTTCAACATTGTCCACGGCGGCAAGGCGTGCGTCGACGCCCTGCTGACGCACCCCGACGTGGCGGCGGTCTCGTTTGTCGGCTCCACGCCGATCGCCGAGTACATCTACAAGACGGGCACGGCAAACGGCAAGCGGGTGCAGGCGGCAGGCGGGGCCAAGAATCATTTGATCATCATGCCGGACGCGGACATGGACCTGACCGTCAAGCAACTCGCCGCCAGCGCCTACGGCTGCGCGGGGCAGCGGTGCATGGCGGGCAGCCTAGCCGTGGCGGTCGGCGGGGCGGGCGACCCGCTGGTTGAGGGGCTTGTCGGCTTCGGCGGCAAGATGAGGGTTGGCCCGAGCGACCCGGCGGTTAACGCGTCGGCCGAGGCGGTCGACATGGGCCCGGTCATCCGCGAGGACCACCGCGAGCGCGTCGCCAGCTACCTCGACATCGCCGGCGACGACGGCGCCAAGGTAGCGCTGGACGGCAGGCGATCCGTTGACGGCGAGGGCTTCCTGATCGGGCCAAGTGTGGTGGACCACGTAACGCCCGGCATGCGGATCGCCAAGGAAGAGGTCTTCGGTCCGCTGCTGTCGGTCTCGCGCGTCGCGACCCTTGAGGACGCGCTCGCGCTCGGCGACGGCTGCGAGTACGGCAACGGGGCCGTGATCTTTACGCAGAGCGGCCACGCGGCGCGGGAGTTTAGCCGTCGGTTCAGCGCCGGCATGATCGGCGTGAACGTCGGCGTGCCGGCGCCGATGGCCTGGCTGCCGTTCACCGGCTGGAACCGCTCGTTCTTTGGCGACCTGCACATCCAGGGCATCGAAGGGTTGCAGTTTTACACCCGCCAGAAGGTGACCCTCAGCCGCTGGCCAACAGCCGACGGCAACGCCAGCGAGGGGGGCCCGAGCGCTGAAGACCCGGTTTGGAAGACGAGCCGCGGCGGCTAGGGGATTCGGCCCTGCTTGCTCGAGTAAAGGGCTCGCCAACTACCCGAGGAAAACCACTGGCATCCTTTCCCGAGCCGCAGCGACGCCCGCCGCCGAAGCGCGAGGAAGTGGGGCTTGTTCCTACCCGCGCTTGCCGAGCCCGAGTAGAGATCATCTGTCGGCAGGCTGTTTTTCGGTCGCCAGGTGTTGTACCGAGCAGGCTGCTGAAACTAGTTGCGGAGCGCCGGCTGCTGGTCGACGACGAAGCGGCGCCCGGCTGTAGCCGCCATAGTGGATCGCGGCGCCCCCCTAACAGCCTGTTGAAAAACGCCGTCCTCGCGTTTTTCAACCTCGCCAAGCTCAGAGCAAGCTCTTCGCGGCTCGCAAAACAGCGGCCTTGGCGCCCGTTGTTTTGGATCGGCATCGTGCCGATCGCAGCCAGTCGAGTCAATCAACCGGCTGCTAAGCCACGCAGCGGTGTGCCATGAATCGCAAGCAACTGCAAAAGATCGGCGTGCCGCCCGACTGCGTCGCGCTCGCCGTCCGCACGCTCTCGAAGTCTGCGGAAGAGGGCACTGGGTTCGGCCTGAAAGGGAAGCGGGCCAAGGAACTCGTCGCGCGGGTGCTGGGCGAGCCGGAGGCGTACCTCGCCGACCCGCTGTGGGGTGAATTCGCGTCCGAGCTGCTGGCCGAGGCGACGGCGGCCGCCGCCGAGCCGATCGACTACCGCACCTGGGGCGAAGACATCGACGACGCGGCGCACGCCCAGATGCGGCAGGCGTGCTCGGTCCCCGTCGCCGCGGGGGCCGCGCTGATGCCCGACGCACACGTCGGCTACGGCCTGCCGATCGGCGGCGTGCTGGCCTGCGCGGACGCCGTGATCCCGTACGCCGTGGGCGTCGACATCGCCTGCCGGATGAAGCTGTCGGTGCTCGACCTGCCGGTCGACTCGATCGACAAGCTGCGGAACCGGTACCGCGAGGCGCTGATGGGCGGGACGAGGTTCGGCGTCGGCGTCGAGCACAAGCCGAAGCAAGAGCACGAGGTGCTCGACTGCGACTGGTCGGTCACCCGCATCACGCGCGAGAAGAAGGACACCGCCTGGAAGCAGCTCGGCACGTCCGGCTCGGGCAACCACTTCGTGGAGTTCGGCGTGCTGACGCTCGACCAGCGCGACGATGAGCTCGACCTCGAAGCGGGCGAGCACGTCGCCCTGCTGTCGCACAGCGGCAGCCGCGGCGCCGGCGCCGCGGTGTGCAGCACGTACAGCGCCATCGCCCAGCGGCTGCTCCCGCGCCGGCACAAGGACATGGGCCGGCTCGCTTGGCTGCCGCTCGACACCGAGGAGGGCCAGGAGTACTGGGCCGCCATGAACCTGATGGGCGACTACGCCGCGGCGAACCACGCCGTCATCCACCGGCTCGTGGCGAAGCTGCTCGGCGCGCAGGTCGTGGCGGGCGTGGAGAACCACCACAACTTTGCTTGGAAGGAGCGCCACGCGATCCCGGGGCAAGGGGTCCGCGAGGTGGTTGTGCACCGCAAGGGCGCTACCCCCGCCGGCGCCCGCGTCTTGGGCGTCATCCCCGGGTCGATGGCCGATCCGGCGTTCGTCGTTCGTGGCAAGGGGAACCCGCTGAGCCTCGACTCCGCGTCCCACGGCGCCGGCCGCCGGATGAGCCGCAAGAAGGCCAAGGACACCTACCGCTTCAACGCGGTGAAGAACGACCTGGCCGCCAAGGGCATCGACGTCCTCGCCGCCGGCTCCGACGAAGTGCCCGGCGTCTACAAAGACATCCGCCAGGTCATGGCCGCCCAGCAAGACTTGGTCGAGGTCGTCGCGAGGTTCGAACCAAAGGTCGTGCGGATGTGCGGGGACGGCTCGCGGGCAGAGGACTAGCGGCGCACGAGGACGAATAACGCACGAGGACTAGACAAATGACTCACGAGGCGCTGTGCGTTGGCGCTCCCCTTGCGTGCCGGTCCCGGATGGTCGATAAGCTCACGGCATGACCCCCGAAGCCTCTTACATCTGCGGCGAGTGCGGCGAAGAGATCGTCGTGCCGGTTGACCTCTCCGCCGGCGCCGAGCAGGAGTACGTCGAAGACTGCCCCGTCTGCTGCCGGGCGAACGTGATCCGTGTCGAGATCGACGACGAAGGCGACGCCCGCGCGTGGGGTGAGCTGGAGTGATCGGCTTGGTAGACTTGTCCCGTCAAGCCGCTCCTCTCGCCCCGAGCACCGCATGCCCAAGCCCGTCACGTTCAAGCCAGGCGACAAGATTGAGCTCGCGGGCATCGATCCGCGCAAGGTCGACGGCGACTGTGACAAGGCGTCCGCCGCCGAGCGGATCGCCAACAACACCGAGGCGAGCCGCCAACTCGCCTACCGGTTGTACGCCGAGAACAAGCGGTCGCTGCTGCTCGTGCTGCAGGGGATGGACACCGCCGGCAAGGACGGCACAATCCGCGTCGTCACGACCGGCATCAACCCGCAGACGTTCCACATCACGTCGTTCAAACAGCCGAGCGTAGCCGAGCTGGACCACGACTTCCTCTGGCGTATCCACCAGCGCGTGCCCGCGCGGGGCCAGATCGGCGTCTTCAACCGGTCTCACTACGAAGACGTGCTGATCGTCCGTGTCCACAACCTCGTCCCGGAAGCGCAGTGGAAGGGCCGTTACCGCCGGATCAACGAGTTTGAGGAGATGCTCAGCGACGGCGGCGTGACGGTCGTCAAGTGCTTCTTGCACATCAGCAAAGAAGAGCAACGCGAGCGGCTGCAATCGCGGCTCGACGAGCCGCACAAGCGGTGGAAGTTCGCGAAGGGGGATATCGCCGAACGCAAGCGGTGGCCCGACTATCAGTTGGCCTACGAAGACGCCCTCAACAAGTGCAACACCAAGCACGCCCCCTGGCACATCATCCCAAGCGACCGGAAGTGGTACCGCAACCTAGTGGTCAGTGAGCTGCTCAAAGACACGCTCCAGGCGATGGACCCACAGTTCCCGCCCTGCGAAGAAGGGCTGGACGAGATCGTCGTTGAGTAGTCGCCGCCGTACGACGGCGTAGGCGGGGCGGAGTGAGAAACGGTGCGGGGCGACCAACGGAATGCAAGCGATCGAACTGGCAATCAACGCGGCCCGCCGGCTGTCGAGGCGGGTTAGCGAGCTCACTTTCGCCGAGCCCGTGACGCACGTCTACAACCCGCTCGATTACGCCCGCCACGCGCACGAGGCCTACCTGCGCATGCTGAACCCCGCCGGCGTGCGGGTGCTCTTTCTGGGCATGAACCCGGGGCCGTGGGGGATGGCGCAGACCGGGGTGCCGTTCGGCGAGGTCGCCGCGGTCACCGGCTGGCTCGGCGTGACGCCCGACACGCTCGCCGAGCCGGTCGGGCGGCCCGCGGACGAACACCCGAAACGCCCTGTCGAGGGGCTCGCGTGCGGGCGGAGCGAGGTCTCCGGCCGGCGGCTGTGGGGCCTCTTCGCTGAACGGTTCGCGTCGGCCGACGCGTTCTTCGCCGAGCACTTCGTCGCGAACTACTGCCCGCTCGTTTTCATGGAGGCCGGCGGCAAGAACCGGACGCCCGACAAGCTGTCGCCCGACGAACGGGGGCCGCTCGACGCCGCGTGCGATGCGCACCTCGTCGAACTCTTGGCAGCGACGCGGCCCGAGTGGGCGGTCGGCGTCGGCAAGTACGCCGAGCGTTGCCTGCTTCGCGTAGTCCCAACCGTTGCGGGCGCCGGCGACGGCAACACGCGCGTCACCTCGGTGCTGCACCCCAGCCCCGCCAGCCCCGCCGCCAACCGCGGCTGGCCCGAAGCCGCTACCCGGCAACTCGTCGAGGCGGGCGTCTGGCCGGCGTAACTGATCGGTGAGCATCGGACAGGCGATCCGATGAGCGTGGTTTCTGACTGCTGAGCACACCCCGCAGGATTCGAACCTGCAACCTTCGGATTCGTAGTCCGATGCTCTATCCAGTTGAGCTAGGGGTGCGTGTCTCAAAGTCCTACTTGCAGAAGAGAATTTAGGTTCGGGACAGGCGTGTCGACACGGAATGCCGCAAGCCGTCAGCCCGTTTCGCTTTACCCGACTGCTCTCGAAGACGGCATGAGTTTACAAGAATCAGGGAAAAACGGAAGGCGTACCGGCCTTCAACCGGAAGAAGCTACGAAGCTGGGGCTCAGCAAGTCGACATTTGCTGCCGGCAGCCAACCCCATCCTGATTCGGCGCACGGGCTTTCGAGGAGTCGAGTTCTCTGTCGCGCCGGCACATGAGAATTGGTTCGTGAGTCTGCGGATTCGATCCAACAGCGTGCAGCCGACAGGCGCCGCACGATCTGCCCACACCCGAAGTTTCAGTCGTGCGGCCTGGGCTGTTCTTTACCCTCCTATTGAGCCATGCGCCAGCAAAGTGGCAGGCCGACCAACGGCAGGCGGGATTGAGCGGGGCAATCGAAGTCGGCGAGTAACTTTGCTGGCGCATCCATCAATAATCTACCTGACCGGTCGACATGAAAGCGGGTTCGTCGTCGCGTTTGGACGCCGGCATCCCCCCCGGCAGCCAAGCGACCTAGTCAGTCTGGGTTGCATGCGGCATCTGCGAAGACTCTTCTTGGCTAGCACCCTGTTGATTGACTCGACTGGCTGCGACCGGCACGATGCCGAGCCAAAACAACGGGCGCCAAGGCCGTTGTTTTGGGAGCCGCGAAGAGCTTGCTCTGAGCTTGGCGAGGTTGAAAAACGCCAGGACGGCGTTTTTCAGCAGGCTGCTAGCTCGACGCCGCGGACAGTAAGCAGCCCGGGCTACGTGTTGCCCGGCCGCTGCAATAGCAGGCATCAGAGTCATCGCTTGTTGCTAGCCGCATGACGTTAACGTTTTCTTAACGGCGTCATTGCGCTCATTTCACACCAGCTTCACCTTTCGCACGTGATGCTCGGATATCCTTCGACCCTCGAACATGCGTCGTGGCTCGTCGGCTTGGAGAGGGATACGTTCAACGCGAGTTCTGCTGTGCGGGTTCTCTGCTGTGCGGGTTTATCGACGCGGACGACAGATTTACTGAGCAGACAGCTAGACTTCCGCTCGGCTTGCCGACCGTCTAGGCGGCGTAGCCTCGGGCACTGGTGATCGGGGCGGCGGACATCAGCGTAAGTAACATCGGGGCAAAGGGCATGAAGTCCAGCCGCCAGTACCAACGACGAGGGGATCGCCCGGACAAGATCGGTCCGGTAGCGGTACGCGGGTTCACGCTTGTCGAGCTGCTCGTTGTCGTGTCGATCATCGGCATCTTGGTAGCGCTGCTCTTCCCCGCCCTCAGCGCGGCACGCGCCTCGGCTCAGAAGACCGAGTGCCAAAACAATCTGCGCCAGATCGGCGTCGCGTTCTTATCCCACGCTGAGCGGAACGGGGCCTACTGCTCGGGCGTGTTTGATTGGGTCAACGAGGGCGCCGTCACCGAGGTCGGCTGGGTTGCCGACTCGGTCGACCAAGGCGTGCCGGTCGGTCAGATGCTCTGCCCGGCTAACCTGGCCAAGGTGTCGGAGGTCTACAACCAGCTGCTGACGAAAGAGATGGCCGACTTCACGGGGTGCGTTGATGGCGAGGGGAGCGACCCGACGACCGCGCCCGACGGCACGGCCGTCATCAACCCCTGCCGGCGTATCCTGAACGCCAACTACGAGACGAACCCGGCGACGTCGATGCCGTACACGCGTGCGGAGCAGATCGCCAAGGACGTCCTCGAGAAGAACTTCAACACCAACTACGTCGCGAGTTGGCTGCTGGTCCGCAGCCGGCCGCGGCTCGACAGCGACGGCAATCTGCTGAAGTGCAAGACCTCCGGCGACGCTTCGCTAAAGTTGCGTGAGTCGACGGCGGGCCCGCTATCGCTGGCGATGCTCGACTCCGCGAAAGTGCCGAGCAACACGGTGCCGCTACTCGGCGACGGCGCCGTTTACGGTCAGCTAAACGAAGCGATCGGCGAACTCCGGGCCGTCGAGCCGACCGTTGGGCTCATGACACGCGGGCCGGTCAAGAAGAGCGACCTGCAGCCGCCGAGCTTCCCGGCCGGCACCGATCGCGGCGGCGCCAGCGGCTGGTGGAAGACCTGGTCGAGCGACGTGTTGCAAGACTACCGCGGCTTCTCGCCCGTTCACCGCAACCTGGTCAACGTGCTCATGGCCGACGGCGGCGTCCGCTCTTTCACCGATACGAACAAGGACGGCCAACTCAACAACGGCTTCCCGGCCGGCAACGGCTTTGGAGATGATACCGTCGAACTAAGCGAAACCGACTGTTTCAGCAAAGCGGCGCTGAGGGGTTTCTAGCCCCTTGGCTCCTGCGTCGGCCGGGGGGGGGTGAACGCCCAACACGGCCGGCGCCGGGAGGGTAACTCGGCAACGCGGAACAGTTCGATAGGACCAGCCCGGCGCGGGGACGCCGGTGCGTACTCGAGGAAAGGAGGGAGATAGCTTCAGCTCAGAGCGTCGGGCTGAATCGAGGCCGGCCGAGAAACCAAGCGCAGGCGCCGCCGGGTAGGGATCGAAAGATTCAACGCCTAAGCGTGCAGCCCATTCGCAGCATCTGCCTCGAAGCCTTGCGGCCAAGGGGCGGGTCAGCAGCTTGGCGGCTCGTCAGGTCGATTCGAGCGTAACCGTTCAAGCGAAAAGGGAGCGAACCCCGCCGCATCGCACGCCCGCCTCGGCTCGGACAAGCCGCGGCGCGAAAGGGCACACCGGCGCACGCGGGGTCCGCTCGGACCTAACCGAATTGTTGGCGACTCGGCCGGCCGCGGCAATGGCGGCGGCGGGTCGCCTGTGGAGATTTTTTGATGACTATTGATCGCAGCATGAAGCGGTCGGCCTCGCGGGGTTTCACCCTTGTCGAGTTGCTGGTCGTGATTTCGATTATCGGCATCCTCGTCGCTATTCTGCTCCCCGCCGCCGGCAAGGCTCGCGAAGCCGCCCGCCGCGCGGAGTGCAAGAACAACATGCGTGAATTCGGCACCGGCTTCCGGATCTTCCAAGACCGCGACCCGCAGAGCCGCCTGGCGACGGGCGCCCACGACTTCCGTCGTGACGGCTGTGTCGACACCTGGGGCTGGGTCGCCGACCTCGTCTCGATCGGCGCCGGCAACCCGG
>JBCCZD010000149.1:0-9838 GCA_039188275.1 Planctomycetota bacterium | reverse complement strand
CGCGCGGTGGGGCGGCGCCGCGACATGGGGAGTCGCCCTGGTGGCCCTGGTCGCGTGGCGGGTTGTGTGGCGGCGGGGCGCCGAGCGCTTCGCGTCCGGCCTGCTCGTCGTGGCGGTCGCGGCAACCGGCGCGGCGTGGCACCACGCCTGCTGGCGGCTCTTCGACCGTGACGACATCGGCCGGATCGCTTCGCCGCAGCCGGCGCCGATCTGCCTGCGCGCCGTGGCGCTGGACGCCCCCCGCGACCGCGCGGCGCCCGCCTGGTCCCCGCTGCGGGCGATCCCGCAGGGTGAGAAGACCGAACTGTTGCTCCGTGTCACGAGCGTCCGCGACCGCGACGCGTGGCGCCGGGCAGCGGGGCGGACGGAACTGCTCGTCGAAGGCAACCTGCTGGGCATCCACGCGGGCGACACCGTCCAAGTGTTCGGCCAGATCCGGGCGCCCGGCGAGCCGCTCAACCCGGGCCAATTCGACTTCGCTGCCGACGCCCGCTCCCGTCGGCAGCTCGCCACGCTGCGGTGCGAGTCGCCCGACTGCGTGCAGGTCGTCCGGACGGGCGGGGGGGTGTCGCCGTGGCGGTGGATCAGCGACGCCCGCGTCTCCGTGGAACGAACCCTCGCCCGCCGACTTGGCCCGGTGCGGGCGCCGATCGCCGCGGCGATGCTCATCGGCGCCCGCCAAGCCGTGCCGCGCGACCGCACCGAAGCGTACCGCCGGACCGGCACGCTTCACGTGTTGGTGGTGTCCGGGCTGCACGTCGGCTTGGTGGTGGGCGTCTTCTATGCCGGCGCCCGGCTTGGTTGGTTCCCCCGCCGGCCGACGCTGCTGGTGGTGATGCTGCTGATCCTGGCCTACACGCTGCTGGTCGGCGCCCGCCCCCCGGCGGTCCGGGCGGCGGTGCTCGCCGAAGTGATGTGCCTGGCGGCAATCACGGGCCGGAACATCCTAGCGCTCAACTCGCTCGCCGCGGCGAGCATCATCGTCCTGGCGTTGAACCCCGGCGAGCTGTTCCGCAGCGGGCCGCAGCTTAGCTTCATCGCCGCGGCGACGCTTATCGCCTTCGGCTCCTGGCGGCTGGGGCGCCGGCCGCCGAGCCCGATGGACCGCCTGCTGGCGTCGGCGCGTCCCTGGCCCGAGCGGCTAGCACGCCGGGTGGCCGGCTCCGCGGGGCTGCTCCTCTTCGCGACCCTGGTCGTCTGGCTCACCACGGCGCCGCTGCTGCTTTGCCGCTTCAATCTGCTGTCCCCCGTCGCGGTGCCGATCAGCCTGGCCGTCTTCCCGCTCGTGGCAATCTCCGTTGTCAGCGGCCTCGCCCTCCTCGCAACGGAAGTGTTGGCGCCGCCGCTAGCCGGTCCGTTCGCGAGCCTGTGTGGTGGCTCGATTGACCTGCTCGAAGCGGTTGTCACACGCGCAAACGCTACCCCGTGGGGCAGCGTGTGGACCATCGGCCCCAGCGCGTGGTGGACGACCGGCGCCTACGTGCTGATGGGCGGCGCCTTGCTCGCGGGGCGCACCCCGCGGACCGCGATGCGTCTTGCCCAAGCGGGCGCCGGGTGGCTGGCAATCGGCTTCGGCGCCGCGACCCTGAACAACCCGCCGCCCGAGGGGCTGCGCTGCTCGTTCATCGCCGTGGGCCACGGCTGCGCGGTCCTGGTCGAAACCCCCGGCGGCGGCACGCTGCTCTACGACGCGGGCTCACTGGGGTCGCCCGGGGCCGCCACCGAGACCATCGCCGGCGTCCTTTGGTCGAAGGGCCTCCGCCGGATCGACGCGCTGGTCCTATCGCACGCCGACGTCGACCACTTCAACGCCGCGCCAGGCCTGTTGGAACGCTTCAGAGTCGGCGCCGTTTACACCTCGTCGACGATGTTCGGCACGCCAACGGATGGCGTGGGCGAGCCCATCCAGGGTCGACCAAGTCGACGCTGGTCGGCGCCCGAGGAGCTGCGGCAAGTCATCCAACGGGCGGGCGTCCCGCATGCCGTGCTCCGCCGGGGCGACCGGCTTCGGATTGCCGATGTCACCGTCGACGTGCTCCACCCGCTGGAGGGCGATGTCGGCTCGTCCGACAACTCCCGCAGCTTGGTGCTCAGCATCGAACACCGCGGGCGGCGGTTGCTGCTGCCCGGCGACCTCGAGGCCCCCGGCATGGACGACCTAATGCTACGGCCTCCGCACGATTGCGACGTGCTGCTGGCGCCCCACCACGGCAGCGCCCGCAGCGATCCGCCCGGCTTTGCCGCCTGGAGCACGCCTGAGTGGGTCGTCATAAGTGGTGGCGCCAGCGATGCTTACTCCGCCAGCGCTGGCCGCAGCTACGCCGCGAGCGGCGCCAACGTCCTGCGAACCACGCAGGCGGGCATGATCGCGTTTGAGTTCAGCGAACGCCGTATCGAGCCAACGGCCTTTTTGACCGGCGAGCTGTCGAGGCCTAGGCCGGCAATCCCCGCGGGCAATCGATGACGCCGACCGTATGCCGGCCGACGATCGAAGGGCGTCCTGGACTAGTCTTAGCCGCCGATTGCTCCTATCCTCGTTCATCGAAGCGACTTGAGGCAGTTTGAGAATCGATCTCAAAACTTCTGCCCAGCCGCTTGCCAAGAAGTACCCTCCAATCGCTCGTCGCCTGCGTAGCCATAGGTAATCGTCGGCTTACCCCGCTGGGACCACGCCACGACTCAACCGCCGCGCTGACGCAACCCTCAAGCAGATCGATAAAAACACAGCCCCTAGCGGCTGGATTCCCCCGAAAGAACGTCCGTCATGCCGACACACCTCAACCCGCAGCCACCTGTAGGCGACGAAGAACCCGTTGCCGTGGTTGCCCCAACCACCCCGGCCAAGCCGAGGCCTTCCAAGACCGCCAAGCCGAGGGCAAAGAGCCTGCTCGACGCCCCCGATCAAAAACCGAACTCTTGGGCACTATGGAGCAAAGGGATCGACTGGCCGACCGCCGTCTGGATCGGCGTCGCCCACGTCATCGCCCTCGCCGCCCCGTTTTACTTCAGTTGGCAGGCACTCGTGACGTGCGTCGTGCTGTGCGTGGTGACCGGTTCGCTTGGCGTCTGCATGGGCTATCACCGGCTGCTAACGCACGGCAGCTTCAAGACGTATCGCCCCGTCCGCTGGCTGCTGGCGTTTCTGGGCGGGCTGTCGGGCGAGGGCTCGGCCCTCACCTGGGTCGCCAACCACCGAAAGCACCACGCGTTCAGCGATAAGGAAGGCGATCCGCACTCGCCCCGCCACGGCAAATTGTGGAGCCACATGACTTGGTTCATGCCTGCACGCGGCAAACTATGGCACGGCGAACTGCTCAAGAAGTACGCGCCGGACATGCTGAAGGACCGCATGATGGTCGTCCTGCACTGGATGTTCCTGCCGGCCCATATCGCGGTCGGCGTCGGCTTGTTTTGCCTCGGCTACTTCGGCCAGTGGATGGGCATGGGCGGCGGCTGGGAGTCCGGCCTGGAGATGCTCGCCTGGGGCACCGGGGTGCGGATGGTTTACGTTTTCCACGTCACTTGGTTCGTCAACTCAGCGACCCACATCTGGGGTTACCGTAACTACGACACCACCGACGACAGCAAGAACCTCTGGTGGGTTGGGCTACTCGCGTTCGGCGAGGGCTGGCACAACAACCACCACGCCTTCCAGCGGGTCGCCGCTCAGGGCCACAAGTGGTGGGAGATTGACACCACCTACTGGGTCATCCTGGCGATGGAAAAGGTCGGTTTGGCGTGGGACGTCGTCCGCGTCAAGGATATCCCCGCCGGCGCCAAGCCGGCGTAGCCGCCGGCATGGCCCACGCGTTGGGGCGCCGACCTGCCCCCAGCCCGGAGGATTTCCGCCTGCCGCCCGCCCTTGCGTCCCGGTCCGGCAGGGGTATATTCACCTGCTTGTGCTGAAGCGAAGGTAACACGTAAGTATTGGTCTTGTTGTCGCGTGGGCCCGAGAGCCCCGCCGAAGGAGTTTGGCGCCCCCCTCAGAGACCTCAACAACAGCCGTGGCAAGGCCGAGGCGTCCGCTTCGGTCTCGCACGCATGAGGTTGTTGGCGAGTGACGCGAACCGACGGGGATAAAGATGGCACCAAACCGTTTGCAACAAACCGGAGAGCCGCGGAAGACGTCTATGCCGTTGACGACTGAAAAGAAGCAAGAGCTGGTAGGTGAGTACGGACGCGGCGAGAGCGACTCGGGTTCGCCCGAGGTGCAGATCGCGATCCTCACCAACCGCATCAGCCAGATGACCGAGCACATGCGAACGCATGCCAAGGACTACGCCAGCCGGCGTGGACTGCTGCGGATGGTCAGCCGGCGCCGTCGGCTTCTGGACTACGTGAAGCGGAAGAATCCGCAACTCTACCTCGATCTGTTGCAGCGGTTGGACATCCGGAAGTAGCAGCCGGCCACGAGCCGCTGCTCGGCGGAGTACGGCGCGACGGCTTGTCGGATCAGGAAGCCACCAGGCGAGACACCTGACCGGTCAGCCCCGGCGCCGGGCCGTCTCTTCCCACCCGCCTCATCGGTCAGCCCCGTCGCCCGATCGCAAACGATAGTTTCGCGACCGCGCAGCTCGTTTCGCGTTTCGCGATCCTCCTCTGTCGCCGCGTCCTCAGCGGCGTAGGGAACGAATCGCCAAACGCAGGCGGCCGAGGCCTCTCGCAAGACGACGCGCCGCGATCGGCTGCCGCACCGCGGCAACGTCTGAACTGTTAAGCCTGAATTGTCAAGAAAGCAAAGCATGCTCAAGCGAACCAAAGTAGAAAAACAAATCGGCCGCCACACCATCTCGATCGAGACCGGCGCCCTCGGCAAGCAAGCGGCCGGCTGCGTGCAGGTGCAGATGGGCGAGACCGTCGTCCTCAGCGCCACCGCGACCGACAACCCCCGCCCCGGGATCGACTTCTTCCCGCTTACGTGCGACTACCGTGAGCGGCACGCCGCGGCGGGCAAGTTCCCCGGCGGCTTCCTCAAGCGTGAGGGCCGGCCGACCACCAAAGAGACCCTCACCGCCCGGCTGATCGACCGCCCGATCCGCCCGATGTTCGCCGAGGGGTTCAAGAACGAAGTCCAGATCCAAAACTTCGTGATGTCGAGCGACCGCCAGACCGACGGCGACGTCCTGGCGATGAACGGCGCCTCGGCCGCGTTGTGCGTCTCGCCGATGCCGTTCATGGGCCCGCTCGGCTCGGTCCGCCTCGGCAAGGTCGAGGGCAAGCTTGTCCCGTTCCCGACGCAGGAGGAACTCGAGTTCAGCGAACTCGACCTGATCGTCTCGGGCACGAAAGACGCCATCCTCATGATCGAGGGCTTCGCCCGCGAGATGCCCGAGGACGAGATGATCGAGTCGCTCATGGAAGCGCACCGCATCGTCGGCGAGCTGTGCGACCTGCAAAACGAACTCGTCGCCGCGGTGCAGCCCGAGAAGATGGCGTGGAAGACGCCCGAGTCGGACGGCCTGTACGAGAAGCTCGCCGCGGCCTACCACGGCAAGCTCAAGACGGCCAAGCAGACCGAAGGCAAGCAGGCCCGGGCCGAGGCGGTCGGCGCCGTCAAGGACGAGGCCCTCGCCGAGTTCATCCCCGACCCCGAGGCGGAGGGCGCGTACGAGCTCGGCTCGTTCAAGACCGCCTTCCACGACCTCGAGGGCAAGGTCGTCCGCGAGACGATCCTCGAAGGCAAGCGGCCCGACGGCCGGGCGCCGAGCGACCTCCGCGGCCTGTACAGCGAGGTCGACCTGCTGCCGCGCGTCCACGGGTCGGCGATGTTCCAGCGGGGCGAGACCCAGGCGCTCATCACCATCACCCTCGGCACGGGGCGTGACGAGCAACGCGTCGACGGGCTGTTCGAGGAGTACTCCAAGCGGTTCATGCTCGACTACAACTTCCCGAGCTTCTCGGTCGGCGAGTGCCGCCCGATCCGCGGCCCCGGCCGGCGGGAGATCGGCCACGGCATGCTCGCCGAGCGGAGCGTGAACCCGGTCCTGCCGGACCACGACGAGTTCCCTTACACGATCCGCGTGATCTCCGACATCCTCGAGTCGAACGGCTCGAGCTCGATGGCCTCGGTCTGCGGCGCCACGCTCGGGCTGATGGCCGCGGGGGTCCCCATCACCAACCCGGTCGCCGGCATCTCGGTCGGCCTGGTAAAGGAGGGCGACCAGTTCACGCTGCTGACCGACATCCTCGGCGACGAGGACCACTTCGGCGATATGGACTTCAAGATCGCCGGCACGCAGAACGGCATCACCGGCATCCAGCTCGACCTGAAGATCATGGGCATCAGCGAGGAGATCATCCGCGCCACGCTCCAGCAGAGCCGCGACGCCCGGATCGAGATCCTGAAGTCAATGCTCTCGACGATCTCCCGCCCCCGCACGGCGACCGCCGCCAGCGCCCCGCGCCTGGTCCGCACGCACATCAACCCGGAGAAGATCGGCCTGTTGATCGGCCCGGGCGGCAAGACGATCCGCGGCATCCAGGAAGACACCGGCGTGACGATCGACGTCGAGGAAGACGGCACCGTCACGATCGCCGGCGCCGACGAGGAGTCGGCACGCGCCGGGCTCGACCGGGTCGACGCGCTCACCGCGAGCGTGCAGGTCGGACGCGTCTACCACGGCAAGGTGTCGAGCGTCAAAGACTTCGGCGCCTTCGTCGAGATCCTGCCCGGCAAGGACGGCCTGTGCCACATCAGCGAGCTGTCCGACGGCTACGTCTCGTCGGTCGGCGACATCTGCAAGGTCGGCGACCCGATGAGCGTCAAGGTGATCGCCGTCGACGAGCAGGACCGGGTCAAGCTCAGCCGCAAAGCCGCCATGGCCGAAGAGGCCGGCGGAGAGAAGACCGAAGAGCCGGCCGAAGCCGAGGCGTGATCGGCTACGGCGTTTCGCTGATCACAAAGCCGGGCCTCGCTTGCGGGGCCCGGCTTTTTTTAGGGGGATAAGGGGGATACGGTTTGGGGATGGTGGGGATGGCAACTCGTAGCGCTAAGCCTGATAGGGCCTCGGAGGCTCACGCCGGACAGCACACATAGGAGCTACTTGGATGGCAATACCGTTTCCGATAGAGCTGATCGCACCGACGAACGGAACCTTATCCGGCGACGCTGACGCGGCGACAATCGAGATCTCCATCAAGCCGTTCCGCCTTGGAACCGAAGAGGTCGACGCGCCGATTGTGCTCGAGGAGGTGAGCCTGCCTTCCCTCGAACTTTCCCAATTGGCGGGGGAAGAGCTTCACTTCCCCAAGAACCCCGATGACGGATACATCGACGGGTCGTTCTATGCCGTCCACGCCCACCACCCGGTGGACGTGACCCGCATCAAGTTTGGCGAGGCCGCGGATGGGACCATTCCCACTTCGATCGACTGCGCGTTTCAGTTCGCCTTTGAAGGGTTGCAGAATGACGCCGGAGAAGAGTACGAGAGTACCGCCACAACCCTAGAAGTTATCCTTGCCACCGACTAGTCGCGGTTTTTGGAGGCGATTGGTTTCTGCCTCACGCTTACGCTCGCACTCGCTGGCCTCAACAGCGGCGGCGGTTGAGTCCCGCGAGTTGCCATCCCCCCATCCCCAGCTTCATCCCCCTATCTCCCTACCGTACTTTTGCCCCAAGAAAAGCCCTCCACCGACGCGACGGTCCAGCGGTTGATGGATCAGTACGCCGAGATTGCTCGGCTGGCCGGGGGGCTGGCGCACGAGATCAAGAACCCGCTGTCGACGATCCGGCTGAACATGCAGTTGTTGGCGGAGGACCTCGCGCCGGGCGCGGGCGCCGCGACCGAGGCGGTGAAGACGGCCACGCAGCTGCGGGCGGAGAAGCGGATCGCGGCGGTGCAGGGGGAGTGCTCGCGGCTGCAGGGGCTGCTCGACGACTTCCTGCGCTACGCCAAGGTCCGGCAGCTCGACCTCCGGCCGACTAACCTGAACGAGGAGATCGCCCGCGCGCTCGACTTCTTCGAGCCCGAGTGCGAGGCGGCCGGCATCGAGATCGTCCCCTACCTCGAAGCCGACCTGCCGAGCGTGATGCTCGACCGCGAGGCGCTGCGCGGCGCCCTGACCAACCTGCTGGTCAACGCCAAGCAGGCGATGCCCGATGGCGGGCAGGTCATCGTGCAGACGCGGGGGCACGGATCGCGGGTGGCGGTCTACCTGACGGACACCGGCGTCGGCATGGACTCGCAGACGGCGAGCAAGATGTTCGACGCCTTCTTCAGCACCAAGCCAGCCGGCAGCGGCCTGGGCCTGCCGACGACCGCCAAGATCATCGAGGCCCACGGCGGGACGATCGCCGTCCAGAGCGAGCTGGGCCGCGGCACGCGGTTCACGATCGAGCTGCCGGCGGTGGCTCGGCTGGGGGAACCGCCAAGACGCCAAGACGCCAAGGACGAAGCGGGACAGGATCAACAAGATTGACAGGATTCGTATTTGCCGATCTTCGCTTCACGCCATCCGTTCGGTCCTGTTGATTCCGTTCCGATTGCGTGGCGTCTTGGCGTCTTGGCGGTTCTTTCCCCATAATCGTGCATGACAAAGAAAACGACCGCCGCCGCCGGGCCTCCGATCAAGGTGCTGATCGTCGACAACGACCAGGCTCACGCCGAGGCGATGAGCGAGAGCCTCGCCAAGGTCGGCTACGACTGCCGGGTCGCGACGACCGGCGCCGACGGCGCGGAGCTGCTGGAGAAGGACGCGTTTGAGGTGGTGGTGACCGACCTGGTGATGCCGGGCGTCGGCGGGCTGGAACTGCTGGCCAAGAGCAAGGAGGTGCTGCCCGATGCCGAGGTGATCCTCGTCACGGGCCACGGCACCGTCGAGTCGGCGGTCGAGGCGATGCAGCAGGGGGCGTTCAACTACCTGCTCAAGCCGCTCGACCTGGGGCAGCTCCGCGCGGTGGTCGACAACGCGGCCCGCAGCCAGCACCTGCGGCGGGCGAACGCCGAGCTGAGCCGCCGGCTCGACGAGAAGTTCGGCTTCGAGGGGGTGATCGGCAACAGCCCGGCGATGCGGGGCGTCATCGAGCGGCTGGCGCGGATCGCCCCGACCGACGCCACGGTGCTGATCCAGGGGGACACGGGCGCCGGCAAGGAGCTGGTCGCCCAGGCGATCCACCAGAACTCGCCGCGCAAGAGCCGGCCGTTCGTCGCGCTCAACTGTGGCGCCCTCAGCGAGAACATCCTCGAGAGCGAGCTGTTCGGCCACATCAAGGGCGCCTTCACCGACGCCGCGCGTGACCGCGTCGGCAAGTTCGAGTACGCCGACGGCGGGACCCTTTTCCTCGACGAGGTGGGCGACATGCCCCTCGCGACGCAGATCAAGCTGCTGCGGGTGCTTGAGAGTGGCGAGATCACCCGGGTCGGCAGCAACGAGATCGTGAAGGTCAACGTGCGTATCCTGTCGGCCACCAACCGCGACCTCGAGGCGGCGATAGCCGAAGGAAAATTCCGCGAGGACCTCTACCACCGTCTGAAGGTGATCACCGTCCGGCTGCCGAAGCTGTCGGAGCGGCGGGAGGACATCCCGCTCTTGGTCGACCACTTCGTGAAGCTGCACGCCCAGCGGCACGGCAAGAAGGTGAAGAGCGTCTCGTCGGCGGCCCGGCGGCGGCTGCTGGCTTACGACTGGCCCGGCAACGTGCGGGAGCTGAAGAACGCGGTCGAGACGATGGTCGTCATCGACGTGGACGGGGTGCTCGACCTCGACGACCTGCCCGAGCAGTTCGCTAGTGGCGAGGTCTCTCCGGGCGCGGGCGCCGGCCCCATCGGCGTCGGCGGCGGCGCGGGCCTGGCCGACCTGGTCGGCAAGACGATGTCCGACATCGAGGGCTTGTTCATCG
>JBCCZD010000148.1:0-9896 GCA_039188275.1 Planctomycetota bacterium | reverse complement strand
CGGGATCGCGCTCGGCGACCGGAAGGTCCGCCCCGCCCACCCGCAGTTCCGCGCGACGGCCCTATTGATGGCGGGCAAGCTCGGTGGCCCGGGCGACGTGCCCCGGATCGCCGAGCTGCTGGACGACGATGCCGTCTGCGCATCGCAGTCGGGTCGGGCCGGCGTGAAAGCCAAGCTGCTGGACGTCCAGGTGCGAGACGTGGCCCTCGCCGTCGTGCTTCATCTCACGGGGGAGCAGCCCGCCGATTACGGGTACCCCACGGTGGTCGCCCACAGCGAGCGATTATATGTGATGCATACGCTCGCCTTCCACGACCAAAAGGCCCGCACCGCGGCGCTAGCCAAGTGGCGTGAGCAGGGCGTTGGCGAGCCGGCGGTTGTCCGGATCGCAACCCGGCCGGCCGCTCCGGGCGCCGGCGTTCGCTAAGTTCTGGACCGCTGCGCCGGTCCATCGCCCGCTCTGCGGGGTTTCTCAGCCAGCCGGTCCCCCGGTGCGCTTGCGGCTGGAGTGGCCGGCCGGGCGGTGGCTGATTACGATGGAAGCGTTCTGGTAGGGCAGGCCTGTCCACCGCTGGCGCCGCGATGGGGCCGTTCTAACACAAGCAGCGACAGGAGTTTGCGACCGATGACGCTCGACTGCCCTGTGCCCCCCGTTCACCTACGCCGAGCCCGCCTGGGCTGGCGACTGCTCGCCGGCGTCGCGGTTCTGGTTGCCTGGGGGGGCGCAACTTCATCCCCTTCCGCAGCCGCGGAACCCGAGTTGGTCGGCGTGTTGGCGGCGGTGGTTGACCCAGCGAATGCCGAGCAACTGGCGATCACCGCCGAGCAGCGGTCTGCGCTGCTCGATGTCATCGACGAACGGGAGATGCAGGGTCTTGCGCTCGTCCTCACCGTCAAGGACTTGGCGCGCGAAGAGCGGCTACGGCGGCTGGCGCCGTATCGCGAGGAGACGGTCCGGCTCGGTATGGAAATCTTATCAGAGGATCAGCAGGCGAAAGTCGCCGCCATGCAGGCAGCCGCCACCGACCCGGCGTTGCGCCCGTCGGACAGTCCGAACGACAAAGCAGCGTCCGACGAAGCAGGCGTTCCCGCGGAGCCGACAGGACCGCCCGCGGAAGCGGACGCGCCGGCAAAGGCTCCCGAAGCCGAGCCCGCGGCCACAACTCCCGAAGCGTCGCCGCCCGCGCCCGGAGCTCAGCCTGAAACCCCCACCACGCCCGGCGCCGCCGCCGAGACGCCGGCGCGAGCTGCACCGTCCCAATCCGCACCGGCCGCCGTACCGCTGGCCGGCCTCGCTCCGTTGCCGGCCGCGGAACCTGCAGCCGCCATCGCGGCGCCGCCGGTAGACGAGACACCGGTGGCCGTGGGCGACGAGCAGCTTTCCTTTAACTTCCGCTACCAGCCTTGGCGGGAGGTGCTCGATTGGTTCGCTGAGCGTGCCGACTTGTCGCTCGTGCTCGAGTCGCCCCCGGCCGGCACGTTCAACTACCAGGACCGCCGCAGCTACTCCATTGGGGAAGCCCTCGACGTGCTCAACAGCGTGCTGCTGACCAAGGGCTACACGCTCGTACGCAAAGGCCGGATGCTGCTGCTGGTGAACCTGGAAGACGGCATCCCGCCCAACCTGGTGACCGATGTCCCGCTAAGCGCGCTCGACGAGCGGGGCGAGTACGAATTGGTGCGGGTTCTGTTCCGCGTCCGTAACATGCTGCCCGCCGACGCCGCGGAGGAACTGCGTCAGCTGATGGGTCCGCAGGGGGCGATCTTGGTCTTGCCCAAGGCGGGGATGATCCAGGTGACCGAAACCGCGGGCCGAATCCGCACGCTGCGGTCGGTGATCGACGCGATCGAGCAGCCGGGCCCCGCGGGCGGCGACCTGCGCGAATTCCGCCTGAGTTACGTGGTGGCGGACGAGGCGCTGCCGACGCTCCGCCAGCTGCTGGGGATCCCCGCCGACGCGATGGCGACGCCGACCGGCTCGCTCCAGCTGGCCGCTGACCCGCTCGGCGCGAAGCTCTTCGCCCAGGGGGCGGCCGTGCAGCTCCGGCGGCTGGAAGAGATCCTCAAACTGGTCGACGTGCCTGAAGCCGCGCTGGGCGAAGGCCTCGAGGAGTCGCCCCAACTGGAGGTTTACTCCATCGCCACCATTGATCCGGAGCTGGTGCTAAGCGTCCTGCAAACCATCCTTGGCGGGAACGAAACGACGCGGCTCGCCACGGACGCCCAGACCGGCAACCTCGTCGCACTAGCCACGCCGACCGAGCACGCGACCATCCGGGCGACGCTCGAGCAAATGCAGCAAGACTCGCGCAAGATCGAGGTGATCCCGCTCACGACCGTCGACCCGCAGCTCGCGGTGCTCTCGATCAACAAACTGTTCTCGGTCGACGCCGGCGACGACGGCCCCTCCGACCCACGGGCGCCGATCGTCGATGCCGACCTGTCGACCAGCAGCCTGATCGTCCGCGCCTCGTCCGCCCAGATCGAGCAGATCAAGGACTTCCTCAACCAGCTTGGCGAGGGCGCCGCGGCGCAGGCCAACGCCCAGCGTGGCAACGTCCGCATGCTGGCGATTGACCCGTCGGAGGCTCGTTCGGCCATGACGCAGCTCGAGCAGCTTTGGCCCCTCGTGCGGCCGAACCGCATCCGGCTGCTGACGCCGTCGCGCAGCGGCATCCCCTCGTTCCAGCCAAGCGGAGACGGGCCCGGCGGCGAAAGCCCGACCCGCGATGGGGCGCGCGAGCCGTCTAGCCCAGCCAACCCGCTGGACGAGCTGTTCCGCGATGACAACTTGTTTGGCCCGGGGGCGTGGGAGCGTCGCGAAACGACTGACCGACGGGCCTCCACTAGCCGAAACGCCCAGCGCCGTGTGCCGGCTCGTTTTGCCGCACAGATTGTTGCCCCGCCAGCGACCGGCGCCGCGACGGACAGCAAGGCGGGCGACGCAGCCGAGCCGGTCAGCCGCCCCGGCGCCGAGATCCTGGTGGTCCCCGGCCCTACCGGCACGTATATCGCGTCGGAAGACCTCGACGCGCTCGACGCCTTTGAAGAGTTGCTCCGCAGCACGGTCAGCCAGGCCTCGCTTGGCGGCCGGCAGTTTGCGGTCTACTACCTCAAGTATGCCGAGGCGACGTCCGCCGCAGAGACGCTCGCCAAGGTCTTCGGCGCCAGCAGCGGCGGAGGCGGCGGGGGGGGGCTGATGGACGGCCTCGCCGACGCCGCGCTCGGCGGACTCGGCGGCGGGCTCATGGGCGACCTTCTCGGACTGGGCGGGGGGGGCGGCGGGGGCGGATTTTCATCGGCCGCCGTCGACATCGTCCCTGACGTCCGCCTCAATGCGTTGGTCGTCTACGCCCAGGCGACCGACCTCGACACAATCGACCAGCTCCTGCGGGTGCTCGACCAACGCACCGGCCCCGAGCCGGTCGAGGCGGGCGGCAAGCCGCGGATGATCCCGGTCGTCAACACGTCCGCCGCCGAAGTTGCGGACGTGGTCCGCCAAGTCTTCGCCGACCGTATTCAGGGCTCTGGTTCCGGCGGCGGCCAGCAGCCAAGCCCGCAAGACCTGATCCGCGCATTACGCCGCGGCGCCGGTGGGGGTGGCGGCGGTTCGAATGATCAGGAGCCGACCAAGATGACCCTCGGCGTCGACACCCGCAGCAACTCGATCGTCGTCCGGGCGCCCGACCCGCTATTCGAACAGGTCCGGCAGCTTGTCGAGCAGCTCGACGAGGAGGGTGTCGGGCCGGCGCAGGCGACGCGGATCGTCTCGCTAAAACACACCAACTCGACCGCCCTGCGTGACACGTTGGCGTCACTCCTCGGTGAAGACGCGGTGACCACGTCCTCCGGCGCCACGAATCAAAGCGGCAACAGCAGCCGCCGTGAGGCGTCGTCCCGGAACAACTCCCGTCGCGACAACAACGGTGACGCGACACGCGAGACGATGCAGCGAATCGAGATGTTCCGCCGGATGCGCGACATGCAGCAGCAGATGCAGGGCGGCGGCCGTGGCGGTCAGTCGGGTGAAGGCCGGGGACGCCGGGGTGGTGGAAGTCGTGGCGGTGGCCGCGGGCGTTGATCTCCCCGGCTCTGCCGAGGCGTCAGTCGAGGACTTCGCTGGCGTTGATCACCCCGTCCCCATTCTTGTCGTACTTCGCGAACTCTCGGACCCGCGACTCGGTCCAGTTTGAACTGTACTCGTGCATCGCCACCTGCCCGTCGAGGTCGCGATCCCGCTCGCGGAACCAGCTCGGCAGGCCGCTCGGCAGCCGTTCGTGCGCCGGCGTAAAGCGGTATGAACGCCGCTTGTCGTCGTCGGCAGACCGTTTGGCGGCGGCGGACCGGCTCCCCGAAGCTGAAGATGACGAAGCTGAAGATGACGACCTCCGCTCGCGGCGGTCCTCGTCCGCTCTCCGCCGGTAGTTCGACTCGAGGCGGTTCGTCAACTCATCGAGGGTGATGGTGCCGTCGCCGTTGGCGTCCGCTTTCTCGGGGCTGCCGCTGATACGCCGCCACTCGTCCCGCTCGAGGAGGCGGTTGTCGTTGCGGTCGTAGCGGTCGAGCAGCCTGCGTGCGTCGCGGCGGGCGCGGTCGCGCCGCCCATCGTCGTCTCGGTCCTCGTCATCTTGTTTGCGGCTGTCGCCGTCGGTCGACCCGCCGCCTTCTCCGAAGCCCGCCACCCTCGGAGGGTCGGTTTTCGTGTCAAAGCCCGCCGCCTTCTCCGAATCGCTGCCTTTTTTCTCGCCCTCGTCTTTGCGATCTTCGCGGTCCCGCTCGCGGGCCTTGAGCACGTCGCGGATCTTGTATCGGTCTTTCGTCTTCATGCCGTACTTCTCGGCGGCGCCCCGCAGGTACCGCCAGCCCCGCTCGGACGTCTCTTCTTCGGTCAGGTAGCCATCATCGTCTTGGTCCCAGCCGCGGAGCATCCGCTCGAACCGGCTGCTGGATTGAGCAGCGGCCGGCAGGGCATTTGCGGCGAGCAGCAACAGCGGCAGCCAAGCAATCGTTCGCATCATGCCTTCATCAACCCCGGTGGAGAGTCTTCGGACCGATAATCCCACATTGTACCCGCCCGCTGTCCGGCGCGTACGCCTGGGGAGTAAACCCCCGGGGCCCAAGCGGTCACGCGCCGGTGGCACGCTGGGTTTTTGGACGGCGTGCGGGCAAAATGGGGTGACGCCACTTAACCACGACAGCCCCAATCCGACCGCCCAAACCTCACCGCCCTAACCCGGTTGGCCCATGCTCGGCGAAGTCATCGCAATCGGCGACGAACTCACTAGCGGTGAGCGGCTCGACACCAACAGCCAGTGGCTCAGTCAACGGCTGACCGAGCAGGGCGTCGAGGTACGCTACCACACGACGGTCGGCGACGACTTGGAAGCGAACACCGAGGTCTTCCGCGCAGCGACCGCCCGGGCCGACGTCGTTGTCGCCACCGGCGGGCTGGGGCCGACCGCCGACGACTTGACGCGCGAGGCGATCGCCGCGGTGCTGGGCGTCGGGTTGGTGCGTGACGACGCGGCGCTGGACCACATCCGGCAGATGTTCCACTCCCGCGGACGGTCAATGCCCGAGCGGAACGCCCGCCAGGCGGACTTCCCGGAGGGCGCCGCGCCCATCCCCAACCCCAGCGGCACGGCGCCCGGCGTTCAGGCGGTGATTGACCGGCCCGGCCGCGGCCCGTGCGTGCTTTTCGCTCTGCCCGGTGTGCCAGCCGAGGCGCACGACATGTGGCGCGCGACCGTCTCGCCCGCCGTCGCCGCCGCCTCGCCGCGGTCACGCGTGATTCGGCACCGGCGGCTCAAGTGCTTCGGCGCCGGCGAGAGCCACCTCGAGGCGATGCTGCCCGACCTGATCCGCCGCGGCCGCGATCCGCGCGTCGGCATTACGGCCAGCGGCGCCACGATCACGCTGAGGATCACCGCCGCCGGCCCGGACGAGGCGTCCGCCTTCGAAGCGATGCGGCCGACGCTCGCCACGATCCGCCAATCGCTTGGTGAGCTCGTCTTCGGCGAGGAGGACGACGAGCTGGAGCACGCGGTACGCAAACTGCTCGGCGAGAAGGGGGGCGGGTTGGCGACGGCCGAGTCTTGGTCGGCCGGGCTGGTTGCTGGCTGGCTCGCCGGGGTCGGCGTGAAAGCGTCGTCCCGCGTGGGCGGTGAGCCGGCGTTCGGCGATGACGAGGTGGGCGCGCTTGCCGCCGCGGTCCGGAGTGAGGCCTCTGCCGACTTCGGCTTGGCGATCGGCGCCCCGTTCTCCCCGCCGGCGCCGCACGGCGCCACGACCGCCGACGCGAGCACACCCAACGCCGCGGGTTCGGTCGCCATCTCGCTGGTCGCCCCCGACGCGGTTGTCACCAAGCGCTACCCGCTGGTCGGCCACCCGTCGATCGTCAAGCCGCGCATCGCCAAGCTCGCGCTAAACCAGCTCCGCCTGCACCTGCTCAACGCCAACCAGTGAATAACGAACCAGCCTACGGACCTCAAGCCGACTCATGAAGCTCATCACGCTCGGCGCCGCCGGGATCAATCAGACGCCACTCGATTGGGACGGCAACCACGCCCGGATGGTCGCCGCCGTCGACGAGGCCCGCGGCCGCGGCGTCGGGCTGCTCTGTCTGCCGGAGCTGTGCATCACGGGATACGGCTGCGAGGACATGTTCTTCTCCGCCGGCGTGCAGGCGACCGCCCTCCAGCAGCTCGACGCCCTGGCCCCGGCGACCGAGGGCATCGCCGTGGCGGTTGGGCTGCCAGTCTTCCACGAGTCAGCACTTTACAACGCCGCGGCGCTCCTCGTGGGTTGCGAACTGGTCGGCATCGTGGCGAAGCAGTTCCTGGCCGGCGACGGCATCCACTACGAGCCCCGCTGGTTCCGCCGCTGGCCCGAGGGCGCCGTGAGTACGGTGGAGATCGACGGCCGCGACGTGCCCTTCGGCGACCTGCTGTTCGACCTGGGCGGCGTCCGGGTGGGGTTCGAGATCTGCCGCGACGCGTGGGTCGCCAACCGCCCGGGCGCCCGGCTCGCCCGCCGGGGCGCCGACGTGCTGCTCAACCCCAGCGGAAGCCACTTCGCCTTCGCCAAGCAAGACGTCCGCCGCCGGTTAGTGCTCGAGGGCTCGCGGACCTTTGGCGCGAGCTTCGTGTACTGCAACATCCTGGGCAACGAGTCGGGCCGGACGATCTACGACGGCGGCGTGATGATCGCCAGCGGCGGCGAGATGGTCGCCGAGGGCCCGCGGTTTTCTTTTGCTGATCACCAGTTGACTACCGCCGGTGTCGACGTCGCACAGACACGCCAGGCGCGCATCCAGTCGTTCGACAACGGCGTCGAGGAAGACCCGTCCGATGGCGCCCTGGTGGAGCTCGACTTCGTTTGGCCAACCCCGGCCGCCGCGGGCCCGACGCCGCCCCTCGGCGCCGACTCGGAAGCCGGCTGGGAGTCGAGCGCCCGGCTGAAGGAAGAGGAGTTCACGCGGGCGGTCGCGCTCGCCCTGTTTGACTACCTCCGCAAGAGCCGGGCGGGCGGCTTCGTTGTGTCGCTCAGCGGCGGGGCCGACTCGTCGGCGGTGACCGTGCTGTGCGGGCTGATGACGCGGTTGGCGATCGCCGAGCTCGGCGCCGGTGAGTTCCTCCAGCGTCTGCCGAGCATCCCGAAGCTGTCCGAGGTCGTCGCGGACGCGCCGCCGATCGCCATCGACAAGCACATCGCCCAGCGGCTGCTGACCTGCGTCTACCAGGCGACGCGGAACTCTTCGCAAACCACTCGTGACGCGGCGGCCGCAGTTGCCCAGGCGGTGGGGGCGGAGTTCCTCGAGTGGAAAGTCGACGCGATGGTCGACGGCTACGTCGAGACGGTTTCACACGCCATCGGCCGGCCGCTCGATTGGGGGACCGACGACCTCGCGTTGCAAAACGTGCAGGCGCGGGCCCGCGGGCCGGGCGCCTGGCTGCTGGCGAACCTCCGCGGCGCGCTGCTGCTGGCCACCAGCAACCGGAGCGAGGCGGCCGTCGGCTACGCTACGATGGACGGCGACACCTGCGGCGGGCTCTCGCCGATCGGCGGCATCGATAAGGCGGTCCTCCGGCAGTGGCTGGCGTGGATGGAGGAGGAAGGCCCCGCCGGCCTGGGCCCGATGCCCGAGCTGAGCGCCGTCAACCGCCAGGCGCCGACCGCCGAGCTCCGCCCGCCCGCCGCCGGCCAGACCGACGAGCGGGACCTGATGCCGTACCCCGTGCTCGACGCGATCGAGCGCGTCGCGATCCGCGACAAGCGGCTGCCGGCCGCCGCGCTGGCGATCATCCGCGGGCAGTTCCCGGAGTACCCGGCGGAGCAGGTCCGCGGCTGGGTCGACCGCTTCTACCGGCTGTGGCGTCAGAACCAATGGAAGCGAGAACGCTACGCCCCCAGCTTCCACCTCGACGACGAGAACCTCGACCCGAAAACGTGGTGCCGGTTCCCAATCCTCAGCAGCGCGTACAAGCGTGAGCTAGAGAGTTTGCCCGAGTAGGACCGTCAAGCAACGGCGCCGACAAACGTTGGAGGGGCAAAGAGGACGGGGCTTCAACAGCCGGCGAGCCACGCCCGACGATGGCGTTTCGAAGGCGCCGGCACAAAACAATATTCCAAGCCGCGAAAGAATCGCTGAGATCGATTTCTCGAGAGCGACAAAGCCGCGAATCGCCCCCAACCGCGACCGAGCCGAAACGACTTACGCCGCCGGCGCCGCGACTCTGCCCGCGGCTTGGATCGTTGCGATTGTTGTTCTAACAAACGAAACGCCAAACTTCAGCAACGCGTCTTGTGCCGCCATTTTGGGCCAAGCTTCGGAATTCTTGGCCGGTAACACTTATTAGCCAAGGGCTCGGAATGTGATCCCAACGCTGCGGCCGCCGGTCGCGAACTCTGGCGCCGTCGTGAGCAAGGCGCAGGCTAACGCGAGTCCTACCTACCGCTGCCGCCTCGACGCCAATTGCTTCGGCGGCAGCGGCGCCCTTGGTCGCTCCGAACCCGCCATTCGTCACGGCAGCGTCTCGACTTTCGGTCGGTCGCTCGATTGATCCCCGGGCCTTGTCGAGGAAAGCCCGATCTCGTGGGGGGCAGGCCTCGGGCGAACATCGGGCCCCGGGCGATCATCGATAGAAACGGCTTGGCTGAGGCGCCGATCGGCCAGGCCGGCGGTTATGCCCTCTTTCGTAGCCTCAGGCGGTGTGGTAAACTAACTTACTTGGTGGCGGTCGACGCGCCTCTCTGTGCGGCTGCCGCAATTGTTTCCGACTTGCTTGGTACACGGGATTACGTTCATGGCGTCGAAGTCGACGGTTGCGAAGATGCAACATATCGAAGAGTTGGTTGATCGCTACGCCGAGAAGAGAGCTCAACTGAAGAAAGAAGGGAACTACGCGGCTCTGAAGATGCTTCCCCGCAACTCAAGCCGCACCCGTTACCGCAACTACTGCAAACTTACCGGGCGTACGCGGGGCTATTACCGCAAGTTTGGCATCTCCCGCATCATGATCCGCGAGCTGGCGGACCAAGGGTTGATTCCCGGCTTGAAGAAGTCGAGCTGGTAGGCAAGCTTGAGCTCGTAGGCAAGCTTGAGCTCGTAGGCAAGCTTGAGCTCGTAGGCAAGCGGAGTCGGCGCCGAGCTCTCGTTGGTAACGGCTCAGATCGGTGACAGCTCAGAAAAGCAAGCCGGTTGCACAGCAGGGCGTTTGCGTGGCGGGGCGAGACGCACCGGTGTGGAGAAATCTGACGCTGCCGGTAACCGGCTGCGCAGATTGGCGGGCTGCGCAGGTTGGCGAGGTGCTGACAATCGTCAGGCTTCACGCTCCCTGCAGACACCGGCTGCCCGACGGACGTGAAGTGACCGGCGGGCAGCCGGTGTCTGCAGG
>JBCCZD010000147.1:0-9959 GCA_039188275.1 Planctomycetota bacterium | reverse complement strand
TGGCCCTCCGTAGCGGAGGGCCCTGCTGAGGCGAAGTCCTGAGAGGGGAGTTCTCGCAGCGGGCGTGCCCGCCGCGAGCGGCCCGTTGGGCGCTATCAACCAACGTCCGGTGTGAATGGCGCCGCATCTTTGCCCGGCGTTAGAACGCTCGGTTGGCGAACAGGCGGAGTTCGCCGTCGAAGACGCGGTCGTCGCTCGTGAGTGGCAGCGAGTAGCCCGCCGAGAAGGTGGTTTGGCCGACGCGGGCGTGGCCGCCCAGCGTGGCGTTGAGCAGCGACAGGTTGGCGTTCGGGTCGCCCACCACGAACGAGCCGCCCGAGACGCTGTCGGCGTCGCTGATCGACCCGGTGTAGTGCAGCTCTGCCGAGTAGGCGACCGACTGCAACCGGTCGTGGCGGCTGCGGGCGCGGTAGACGTACTCGCCAAACGCCAGGTTGAGCGTCACCAGGTGCTGGTCGCTCCATGTGCCGATCGATTCGAGGCCGGCGCCCGTCACGTTGGCGAAGGTCTCGTTGCCGTTGAGGTCGAAGTCGTACGTCACGAACAGGTGGGCGAAGCAGTCCGAGCCACGCGGCGCGTACAGCATCGCGAAGTACGGCAGCAGGTGGACCGACTCGTTGTCGATCCGCACGGCCGGCGTGCCGTCGGACATGCTGATCAGGATGCCGTCGCCGGTCGGCAGCGCGACGCCCATGCCGACGGCGATCGCCAGGTCGGGGTCGGACGAGAGCAAGACCTTGGGCGCGACGACCACGTTGCCGAACTCGAAGCTCGACGTATCGGGCGCCGCGCCGGAGACCTGGTCGCTGTTGAAGGTGACGCCGAACGGGACGCGGACCTCGACCGAAGCCATGCCGCCGAGGAAGGTCTTCTCAACGCCGGGGGCGAAGCGGCTCACGTCGACGCCGCCGGCCGTGAGCGCGGCGTTGTGGAAGTAGCTGTAGTCGAAGAAGACCCGGTCCTGAGGCATCGCGCTGTTGTTGTCTTGCAGCCGGGTCCGGCCGATCAGGTCGCCGGGGCCGGAGAACGGGAGGGCGACGCCGACCACCTCGAAGATGTCGTAGACGGGGGCGTCGGAGATATCGAGCGTCTCTTCGCCGGGGTCGATCTGGCCGTTGCCGTTGCTGTCGAAGACTTCGAAGATGTCGGTCGTCTCGCCGGCGCTAACGGCGACGAACTCGCCGCCGACGCCGTTGCCTTCAAGGCCTTCGACCGTCGCCGGCAGGCTGCCGGGCGCGACGGCGGGGCCGGGCCCGTAGACGGCGCCGGGCGCCGTGCCGAAGGTGCCGCCTGTGTAGACGTCGACGTCGAACGGCGTCGTATCGGCGATGGTCTGCGTCTCGATCAGCCGGAAGTTGTTCAGTCCGAACGGGTCGGGCTGAGCGGAGAGCGACAGGCTCGAGGCCGCCCGGCTGCTCTGGAAGGCGGACTCGCCCACGAGCATCCGCCCCGACGCGGTCGAGAACCCGCGGCCGAAGAAGTCGCCCATCATCTTCGGCGCCCGCGCCAAGCGGACGGTAAAGGCGCCGCTGAGCTGCGGCGCTACGGTGGGCGTCACCGCCGGTGTGACGGGCGTGGGTGTTGGCGGGGCGAGCGGCGGGGGCTCGGGCGGCGGATCAGAGGGCGGCGCGGCTTGCGTTCTCGGGGGCGCCGGTGGCAGCGCTTCGGCCGACGGGCGCGGCGCCGGTGGCAGCGGCTGGGCGTCGTCGACGGTCCGGTCCGCGGCGGCGGCCGGCGGCGGGGCGACCTCGTCGGCCGGCTGGTCGCTCGCGACGCCGTCGAACTCAAACGGATCGAAGCCGGGCTGACCCGACGCGGACGTTGACGCCAGCAGCATGCTTGCTAGCGTTGCCAAGCCGAATGCGATCGGAACGCGCCGAATCTCCACAGCTTCTTCCCCCACACCGTCGAAACGCGGTCTCCCGGCGGGTGGTATCGGCTCTAGGGGCTGTGCGGGTTGAGCCGATCGCGCGGATCACGCCGATCGGGCGTCAGGCGCTGTCCGCGTCGAGCGTTTGGTTGCGGATCTTGCGGGCGCGCTCCGCCAGCCTTCGCGTTGCTTGGTCGATGCGGTCCCGGTCGGCGCCGCTGGCGACGATCTCGCCGAGCTGCGTGGCGGCGTACTCCAGCGTCTCGACCGCTCGCGGGACGAGCTGCTCGTGCTCGGCGAGCGAGTCGGCCATGCTGATGCTCATGTCGACCAGCACCGGCAGGGCGTCGCCGGAGGGCTGTAGCGTGACGCCCTCGAGCAGCAGGTCTTGGCACTCGGCCATGAGCTCGGCGCCGAGCGGCGACTTTCCTTGGACGTACGCGAGCTGCGAGAGGTTGAACAGCGCGCGGGCGCCCCCTTTGCGGAAGCGGGCAACGCCCGGGTTGCGGGTCAGCAGCCTGCGCATGACCTCCCGCATGCTTTGATAGGCACGCACCGCGTCGGCGACTTCGCCGAGTTGGAAGAACCCTTCGCCGCGGAGCTGGTGCGCCACGGCGAGGTTCCAATCGGTCGCTCGCGAGCGGGTGGCTGCCGGCAGGGCCGCGAACGCCGCGGCCGCTTGGGTGCGCAAGCGGACGGCGTCGCGGAGCGCATCGGCGCCGTCAGCGGCCCCTCGCCGAGCCGCGCTGAGGGTCTGCAGGTCCGCCATCGCCGCCAGCCCGAGCGCGTTGTCGCGTAGGACCGGCCCGTCGGCCGGCTCCCGGTCGAGCAGCCCTCGCCTTATCTGCTGGGAGCGGGCGAGCAGCCGGTCGATCTCGCCGATCGCGTCCGGCATCGGCTCCTTGGCGTACGAGGCCGCTTCGATCTTCGCCAGCGCCAAGTTCATCAACGCATTAGCGTGCAGCCGCTGGGCCTCCGCGTCATCGGGCGCCGCGGCGACGGCTTCGCTCCGCCACTGCTTGCACCGCTCGGCTTCGGCGAGCCAGCGGCGCAAGCCCGCCTGCGACTCGGCGACGGGCCGGTCGTCGATCTGCCGCCCGTGCCACTCGGACTTCCCGAGCCGGGCGTACTCGTTGTGCGTGCGGGCGAGTCGGAGCATCGAAGCGGGATTGCTACGCACAACGAGCTCGGTCTGCAGCTCGATCGCCTGATCGAACGACGCGCGGGCGGCTTCGCTTTCGCCCAACGACGCCTGGACCCGGCCGAGCATGAACGCCGCATCGGCGAGTTTCTCCGGGTCGCCTTGGCCGGAGTCGATCAGCTGCTGGTAGTAGCTCCGCGCGTTGACCAACAACGTGCGCCGGGCCCGCTGCATGCCGGGCTCTTCGGCCAGCAGGTCCTCGCTGGCGAAGATGAAGGTCTCTTCGATCGCCTCGCTCAGCCGCTTGGCGTTGGTTTCGGATTGAGCGAGGGCCGCGGCGGCGGCCTGGGCTTGTCGACGGGCCTCGATGCCCAGCGTGGTCGAAACGACCGTCGCCAAGACCAGCGTCGCCGCGATCGCGCCGATCATCCCCGCTAGCCCCGGGTTGCGGCGGCACCATCGCAAGCCCCGTTGCCAGGGCGCCAGCGGGCGGGCGGAGATCGGGAAGCCGTCGAGGTAACGCCGCAAGTCGTCCGCCACCGCGGCGGCCGACTCGTAACGGTCGTCTGGCCGCTTGGCGAGGCACTTCTCGCAGATCGTACGCAGGTCGATCGGCACGGCCGGCGCCAGCGGGTCGGGCGCAGCGTGTTGTACTTTGGTGAGCGTGGCGAGGACCGTCTCGCCCCGGAACGGCGGTCGGCCCGAGAGCAGCGCGTACAGCGTGGCGCCGAGCGAATAGACGTCGGTCCGGTTCGAGATCGCGTGGCTCTTGCCCTGCGCCTGCTCGGGCGCCATGTAGCTGGGCGTCCCCATCACCTGGCCGGTGACGGTCAGGCCGTCGTCTTCGTCGGCCACTTTGGCAAGGCCGAAGTCGGTTAGCCGCGGATGCCCCTGTGTGGTGAGCAGGATGTTCGCCGGCTTGATGTCGCGGTGGATGACGGCCCGGTCGTGCGCGTGCTGCACGGCCCGACAGACCTGCTCGATGATCTCGGCCGCGCGGCGGGGGGCGAGCCGCTCGCCCTTGCCGACGTGGCTCGACAGGCTCCCCCCCTCGACGATCGCCATCGCGTAGAAGTGGACGCCGTCGTGCTCGCCGACCTCTTGAACGGGGACGATGCCCGGGTGGTCGAGCCGCGCGGCCGACTCGGCTTCGAGGTAGAACCGGGCGACCTGCTCGCTGGAGCGTAGCAGGCGGGTCGGGATGATCTTGAGCGCGACGCTGCGGCGGAGGCTGTGTTGGTACGCACGGTAAACGACGCCCATACCACCGGCGCCGAGCTCTTCGAGCACCTCGTAGTCGTCGGCGATGAAGTTGCCCTTGGTGCGGTCGCCGCTCGGCGCCGGCGGCTCGGACGCAACGCTGTCGGCGGCGAGCGTGGCGGCGTGGGACGCGTCGCCGCTTCCGCCTGGCCGCCCTTCGGCGGTGTCTGTTTTGGCGGCTTCTGTTTTGTTCGCGTCGTAGGCGACGGTGGCCGCGTCGGCCGGCGCCGGCGGGGGGCCGCTCGGGTCGACCAGCGTCTCCTCGCCGGCGGCGGTCGCCAGTTCGTCGTGGTCGCTTTGGTCGGAGTCGCCCCCGTTGGGGCCGGCTCCGACTTGCTCGTCGAAGGGTTCTAGCCCTCCGCTCCGGCCGGTCCCGCTGAGGGGACCAGCGCCGCCGAGGAAGCCCGGACCGCTGAGGAAACCGTCTCCTTCGGCCGCCTCGTGCGCGGCGAGCAACGCCTGCACCTCGTCGGCGGTTGCCGGGTCTTCGGTGCGGAGGCTGTCGAGCAGCGGTTGGCGGTCGCCGGGGTCAAGGTCGACCGCTTCGCCAAAGAGTTCTTTCGCCCGCTGCCAATCGACTTTCGCCATGCGTCACGCCTGCGACAGCTCGCGGTAGAGCCACGCCTTGGCGGCGGCGAAGTCGCCCTTGACGGTCCGCTCCGACACGCCGAGCAGGTCGGCCGTCTCCGCGACGCCGTACCCGCCGAAGTGGCGGAGCTCGACGATGTCGGCCTGGCGGGGGTCGATCTCGCCGAGCCGCTTGAGGGCGTCGTGCAGGGCGAGCACGTCGTCTCCGGCGCCGCGACCGGCGACTTCGCTCGGCTCGACAGCGGACCGGCGCCAGTGCGGCCCGCCTCGCTTAGCCGCCCGCCGGCGGCGGGCGTGGTCGACCAGGATGCGACGCATCGCCTTGGCGGCGAGCACGTAAAAGTGTTTGCGATCGCTCCAGTCGATCGGCTCGTCGGAGCCAATCAACTGAAGGTACGCGTCGTGCACGAGCATCGTCGCCTGGATCGTGACGTTCGCCTGCTCGGCCCGCAGCTTGGAGTTGGCCATCGCGCGCAGCTGGTCTTGCACGATGCCGAACAGCCGGTCCCGAGCCGTTTCGTCGCCGCGGCTGGCTTGCAACAGCAGGGCGGTCATGCCGGTGTCGGGGGTCGACATCGCGGGGCAACCGTGGGGGACGTGGGGTGAACGAGGGCCGGCCAGGCGTCGGGCGGCGATCCGATCGCGGAAATACGCGGTTTCCTCACCGACCCGGAAGCTAGTCTAGCCGGCTGCGGGTCGGGGATGAAGAGATTTTCCGGTCCCTAAGTAGTTCTCGCTGGGGGACTTGCGACCCGCCCGTCGATGGCGGGGCGAATCTTTCTGCCCGGTCGGCGGCAGGATTCCGCCTTGTTCTTCGGCGGGGGCAGTCACCTGCGTGTTGCAGCCCGCGACTAGCTACGTAAGAGCAATCGAGCGGCCGACTGGTCGCCTGGCAACAAGCGAAACCGCGTTTCTGAGGATTCAAAAGATGTTCTTTATCAACCCGCTTGCTATCAAGACGATCAAGACCGCCCTCGCCTGCCTGACCCTGGCCGCCCTGGCCGCGATTTCTGGTCAGGCGGCCGCTCAGCCCGGTGGGGCGGGTCAGCCGCAAGAGTTCAACGGCTATTACCCATCCACGCCGTACACGCCGCCGAGCTACGCCCCAACGGCGCCCACTTCGCCGATGCGGCACTCGTCGACCGTGATCGAGGGGTGGGCCCGCGGCCGGGCGAACATCATCAAGGCCCAGGCCGACTACGAACTAGCCACCGCCCAGGCCCGCATCCTCCACAGCGAGGCGAAGGCCCGCGAGTACAAGCTGCGGGTCATCAACACCAACACCTACGTGAGCCGCAAGCAGCTGCTGGGCGAGGCGCGTGACGCCGAGCGGCTGAAAAAGTTCGAGAGTGACCAGCACGCCGCGCTGCACCGTGAGCACCGCGAGAAGACGGTCCTCCACCAGAAGTACCGTCTGCCGGCGTCGGTCCTCGACCGGGCGACGGGCCAGGTCGCTTGGCCCGAGACGCTGCGGGCGCCGGAGTTCGCCGAGGCGATCAAAACGATCCAGACGCTCTTCACGCAGCTCGCCGAAGAGGGCGCCCAGTACGACCGGCTGTACCGCGAGTCGATCGCCGAGCAGGTAAAGCTCGCCCGCAACCAACTGCGGCGTGCCCGCAAGCCGATGGGCATCGAGTGGGCCGACTACCAAGCGTGCCAGAAGCTGCTGGTCGGCCTGAAGTACGAAGCCCAGAACTGGTCGCCCGCCGTGGCCACGACCCACGTCGCCATCCGATAGAACCCGGTCGAAGGAGCCGAGCCGATAGCACCCAGCGGGGCGGGGAGCGGGCGGCCGTTCTCGAGGCGACGCCGCCTCGCGGCTCCCGCTGCCCGCCTCTCCGCCTCTCGATCGCTACGATTCGCCTGCTGCCTCGCGTTGCCAGCCGGGCGCCGCTTTACCGGGGCCGCCCGGCTGGCGGCGTTTCACAACGATCGCGGCGTCCGCCCGATTCCCGAAGGGGAACTAGGAACCCCGGCAGCCGGGCGCTAGACTCGCCTGCATGGCTTGGCTGATTGGCGTCGACGAAGCGGGGTACGGCCCCAACCTGGGCCCGCTTGTCGTCGCGGCCACCGCCTGGCGTGTCCCGGACGACACGGCCCCCGGTGCGGCGGGTGACGATCTCTACGCGGTGCTCGCCGACGCCGTCTCGCGCGAGCCCCGCCCTGATCGTATCGCGCTGGCCGACAGCAAGCGGCTCTACTCGCCCGGCAAGGGGCTCCGCCCGCTGGAGCGGGGCGTCTGGTCCGCCATCGGCTGCGGCTACGATTGGGGCGAACTCGTCGGCAAGCTGGGCGCCGATCCGGCCGGCCGCCGTGGCGAGCTCCCCTGGCACAAGGCCTTCCGGCCCGATCTGCCTGTAGACGCCTCGACGGACGAGCTGTCCGCCGCCGCCCGGCAGCTCCGCCAAGCATGCGATGCGGCGGGCGTCGCCGCGCCCCGGTTGCGGGCGCGGCTCGTTTTCCCCTCAGAGTTCAACGACCTCGTTGATCGTTACGGCACCAAAGGCGCCGCGTTGTCGCACGCCACGCTCGGGCTGCTCCGCGCGGTGATCGACACCGCAACCGGTGACGCGGCCGGGGGTGGCCGAGCGAGGAGGGGCGCAGCGACGGGGGGCCCGATCCGCTGCACGCTCGACAAGCACGGCGGCCGCAACCGCTACGGCGCGCTGCTGCAGCACCACTTCCCGGACGCCTGGATCGAGACCGCCGTCGAGTCCCGCGCCGAGAGCCGTTACGCTTGGGGTCCGCCCGAGCGGCGCATCCAAGCGGCGTTTTGCACCGGCGGCGAGGCGTTCTTGCCGGCGGCGCTGGCGTCGATGACGGCCAAGTACCTCAGAGAGCTCTCGATGGCCGCCTTCAACGCCTTCTGGACGAGCCGCGTGCCGGGCCTCAAACCGACCGCCGGCTACCCGGTCGACGCGAAGCGATTCAAGCAGGCGATCCGCTCAAAGCAAGCCGAGCTGGGCATCGACGATCACCTGCTGTGGCGGAACCGCTAGCGCCGCGGCCCGCGCCCCGGCGACACCTCACGAACCCGAAGCAACGAGCCGCGATGTTCTTGTTCCTCGCCCGTCACGCCTGGGCCGGCCACTTCGGCGACGCCGGTTGGACCGACGATTCGCTCCGCGAGCTAACGCCCGAAGGGATCGACCGCTACCGACGCGTCGTGCGCTGCCTGGCCGAGCGTGGGTTCGCGCCGGGCAGGGTCGCGACGAGCTCCTACGCGCGGTGCCGGCAGACGGCGGAGATCATTGCCGAGGAGACGCTCGCGGCGCCGGTGGTCGAGGAGCTCGCGGCGCTCGCCCCCGGCGCCGACCTTCACGCGTTGCTCGACTGGTCGGCCGCCTCGCCGGGCCAAGACCTCTGCTGGGTCGGGCACAACCCGGACGTCGAGTGGCTGACGGGCGCCCTGATCGGCGACCGCGGCGCCGGGGTGCGGTTTGCGAAGGGGGCGATCGCCGCGGTCCGGTTCGACGCCGCCATCGCCCCCGGCGCCGGGCAGCTCTATTGGCACGCAACGGCCAAGTCGCTCGGCATCGACTGACGGATCGCACGATGGAACGCCAACGCAATTGGCCGTCAAATCGCCCGGCCACAACGCTCGGCGTCACTTCACTTCTCCAGCGGCCACGCGCGGTCGGCGGCGCGGATCAACCAATGGGTGCCGTCGCTCATGCGGTCTTGGTGGATCGCGTAGAAGAACAGGCCGAGGTAGCCCTCGGCCTTCGCCCACTTCGCTTTCTGGTCGACCGAGTTGCGGTCGTCGTAGGCGATGATCAGCCGCTTGCCGTCGGGCGTCTGAAGCCAGGGCGCCTTGCTCTGGTCGTCCCAGTCGGCGGGCCAGCCGCGGCCGACCAGCGTCCGCACTTGCGCGAAGGTCAGCGTGCCGTGCTGCTTGCGGAGCTCGGGGTCGAGCTCGGCGAATCGCCGCGTGACGGGGTAGGCCCGGCCGTAGAGCGGGATGCCGAGCACCAGCTTCTGCCTGGGCACGCCGCGGTCTTTGTGCCAATAGTTCATGGCGATCGATACGCTGCGCCAGCCACGCTCGGGGTCGGCGGGCGAGGGGAACAGCGGGGCGTGGTGACCGGCGGTGCGCGACCAGGGGCCCGCCATGTCGTAGGTCATGACGTGCAGCCAGTCGAGCCGCTTGATCACGGCGCCGACATCGATCCACTTGCCGAAGAAGCCGGACGGGCTGACCGCGGCGGTCAGCAAAAAGGGCTCGCTACGTTCGCGGCGTTGCGCTTGGATGTCGAGCGCCCGGCGGAGCGCGGCGACCAGATCGACGAAGCCGGCTCGCGTCTCGCGGTTGCGGGGGAACTCCCACGCGATGTCGACGCCGTCGTACCCGTTCTCGGCGACCATCTTCACGACCCGCGTCACGTAGCGGGTGATCGCCGGCCGGTCGGCCGTGACGCGCTCCAGCCCCGCCGAGGTGCGTCCGCCGCCGAGGCTCAGCAGGACCTTCACGCCGCGGGCGTGCGCCGCGTCGGTGAGCACGCGGCTGGGCATGGCCTTGTCGGTGACTAGTTCGCCCGCCTCGTCGGTCCGCAGGTACGCGTGGCAGACGTGCGTCAGCCGCCGCCAGGGGATCTGGTCGACCGGGCTGCCGGCGAAGCTCGCGTAGTAGCCAACCGATACCCGTTGCCGGGAGGCCGATTCAGGGGCCGCCGCGCCCACGGCCGGCGAATCCCGAGCGGCCGGCGCCTGGGCGGCGGCGACCGGCACGCCGACGAGCAGAATCAAACCGCTAAGGGTAACTCGTTGCATGCCATAGCCCGACCGTACCGGTCGGGGCGACTCCCGTCGTAGCTGGGTTACTGAGTTGCGGTGTGCTTCGGCGATGCCGGCTGACCCGCTGCTTACTGCCCTGATGATGGGTCTAGAGCCCTCGCCTTCAGGCGATTCGTTCAGGTTCTTCATTGGCTTGCCACTTCCTTGGGCTTCACCAACAAAGACGGACCGTGTCGCCTTCATCTCCACCAGCCATCGATCGCCAGCAGTGGGTGAACGACCGATGGCTGGCTCCGACGAAGACGACACTCGCTCAAATGCCGCTAGAGTCTCAGGTAAATCCTCGTGGGCGAAGGACTTCAGTCC
>JBCCZD010000146.1:0-9961 GCA_039188275.1 Planctomycetota bacterium | reverse complement strand
GGCACGGCTGCCGGCTCGGCGTCTACGCCCAGCACGTCTACACGACGCTCGACGAGAACCAAACGGTCTACGACTACCTCGACTACCAATCGGCGCCCGGCACCACCATCCAGCAAGTAAAAGACGTCGCCGGCAGCTTCCTCTTCTCGGGCGCCGCGGCGGAGAAAAAGATCAAGGTGCTCAGCGGCGGCGAGCGGGCCCGGTTGGTGCTCGCCGGGCTGCTGCTGGAGCAGCACAACATCCTGATGCTCGACGAGCCGGGCAACCACCTCGACGTCGAAACGGTCGAAGCCCTCGCCGAAGCGCTGGAACGGTACCAGGGGACCGTCATCTTCACCAGCCACGACCGGCACTTCATGCACCGCGTGGCGACGGACGTCATCGAGGTCCGAGAAGGCCGCGTCGTCGCCTACCCGGCAAGCTACGACGACTACGTCTACCGCGTACAGCAAGAGATCGACGCCGGGCTGCGGAGCGAGGGCGCCGCACGGCCGGCCGACGAAGGCAGAAAAGCCGACCGCAAGGCCCGTGGCAGGGCGGACCGCGACGCCCAGAAGCGGCTCAAGAGCGTCGAGCGGAAGATCGCCAAGCTCGACGACGAGAAGAAGGCGCTGACGGATCAGCTCCGACACGCGACCGAGACCGCCGAGGCGGTGGAACTCCAGCAGAGACTTGCGCTAATCGTATCGGAGGTAGAAACGCTTGAAGCGGAGTGGATGGAACTGTATGAGCAGGTCGAAGCTTAGTGGTCCGCCTCGATCGCGTTCCGTAAGTTCCAAGCGGCCAGACGACGGCAGGAACACGAAGGTGGCCACGCGAAACAAGCAGCGTTGCCGTGCGCCATGACACGCCGTGCTTGACTCGCACGCGCCGCTCAGCGGTCGGGTACACGTAGGGCAAACGAATACTCGCGGGCCCGGATGCAGCGCCGCGGGGCAGCGCGGCACAGCCCGGTTGTTTACGGCGTTGCCGCTCCAAGCCGGTCGAGCAGGGCCTTCTGCAGCCGGCTTTGGAATCGGTACGGGTTCCAGGCAACGGCGACCGTCCGCATCGGTGGGTCGCCATCGAGCGAGCGGTAGACCCGCCGGTCGCTGGCGTCGACCGCCTTGGCCATCGCCGGCAGGACCGAGACGCCGTGCGACAGGGAAACCAGTTCCTGCACCATGGCGATCTGGCTTGTCCGCTCGACGGCGACCGGGTTCACCGAGTGCTGCCGGCAGAACGACAGGATGTTTTCCGAAAGGCAGTGCGCTTCATCGAGCAAGACGAACGGGTGCGGCTCGACATCGGCGAGGGTGATGCGATCCTGCGCAGCCAGCGGGTGCCCGGGCGGCAGGACCAGCAACAGTTCCTCATCGAACAGCGGCTGCACCTCGAGGTACTTGGCCGTGACCGGCAGCGCGAGCACCGCGAGGTCGATGTCGCCCTGAGTGAGGCTCTTTAGCAACCGGTCGGTCGTCTCTTCGCGAACGACCAGGTTGGCCTGAGGGAAACGCTGGGCGAAGTCGCTGAGGACGCCCGGCAAGAAGTACGGGGCGATCGTCGGGATCGCCCCGACCCGGACCCGCCCGCGTTGCCCGTCGTCGGTGATCTCGGCCTTGGTGTCCTCGATGATGGCCAGCACCTCGGCCGCCCGCGACTGGAGCAGCAGCCCCGCGTCGGTCAGTGCTACCGATCGAGTCTTCCGCTCGAACACCGGCTGACCGAGTTCTTCTTCCAACCGCATCACCGACCGGCTGAGGGCGGGCTGCGAGACGCCCAACGCCTCGGCGGCACGCGTGAAGCTGCCACGCTCGGCTACGGCCAAGAAGTAGCGGAGCTGGTCGAGTTCCATGATGCCGAGAGCTCCAGACGCGGGTGCAACCGATGACGCGATCGTAGCAACCACGAAGCCGCCTGGACATGCCACGGCGGGCGGGTAAGGCTCACCGGTCGTCGGCGGTTGCGAAGCGGTCGACCGCCGCCGCGACTTCCCGCCAACCGTAGTCGACGGGGATCGCGTGGCCGCTGTCCTCGAGCATCAGCAGCTCTTTGCGCGGGGAAGGGCATTCCTCGTAGAACCGCCGGGCCGCTTCCCAGTCGACGACGCGGTCGTCCTCGGTCAACACCATCAGCAGCGGCGTGTCGAAACGCGAGACGCCCCGCCAGTTGGCGTCCATCAAACCGAACAGCTCGTCCACAACGACGCGTGGCGTGAAAGGGCACCGCCCGGGGAAGTCGGCGTTCGCCGGGTCGTGGCTGTCGATGCCGAACGGCGACCGCATGACCGTGGTGAACGGCAGCGTCTTGCGCCCGACCTCGTGCCAAGCGCGCGTCGAGAGGATTGGGCTCCGCCGGCTGGAAACCCCCGTCGCCGGCGCGAGCAGCACGGCGAAGTCGGCCGAGCCGGGCTCGGCCAGCAATTGACCGATCGCCACGGCGCCGCCCAGCGAGTGGGCGACAATCCCCACCCGCTCGTGTTCGTCCCGCAGCCCGGCGAGCTCCCGGTCGACCGCCGCGACCCAGTCGCCCGCGTTGTGCCCGGCGTAGGCGTCGAGCGGTTCCGCGAAGCCCGGCAGACGCGTCACTCGGCAGGGGTAGCCGAGCCCGGCCATGTGGGGCGCCAGCTTGTCGTAGTGCCGTGGCGAGGCGTTGATGCCATGCACCATCAGCAGCGCCGGCTTGCCCGGCGACGCTGCGGTTGTTGGCTCGAGCGAGTAGGCGCCGCAGCCGTCGAGCACGCCGTCCGCGTCGCGTTGGACGGTCGCTTCCCATGCGTCGGCCTGCCCGGCCACGACGCGGGAATAGGCGAAGTCGCCAGCAAGCCAAACCGCCGTGACGACGACTGCCGCCTTCGCCGCGACACGCCACCAACGGCGACGCATGGGGGGGCGATCGGTTGCCGCACGGGTCTCAAGTTCAGCCATGCCGGCATCCTACGCACCAGGCGGCCACCGGGCCAATCGCGCACGCCGCTCGGCTTGCCCTACTTCTTCTTGCCGCCGAGGTGGACGACGTCTTTCGCCAGGCCGACCCGCTCGAGGGCGAGGACCGCCCAGTAGACGAGGTCAACTTCCCACCAGCGGTGGCCGTGGGCGGCGCAGCGTGGCTTCGCGTGGTGGTTGTTGTGCCAGCCCTCGCCGCTGGTGATCAGCGCGACGAACCAATTGTTCAGGCTGTGATCGCGGGTCTCGTAGTTGGCGTAACCCCAGAGGTGCGACAGCGAATTGACGCTCCAGGTTATGTGCCACACCGTCGCGGTGCGGAAGAAGACGCCCCAGACAAGCCAGCTGAGGCCGAGCTGCACGCCGGCCATCATCTCGCCGGTGTAGGCCCAGCCGGCTGCGAGGCCGGCGGAGTAGAACAGCGCCGCGTGCGCCGCGTAGATGCCACCCCAAACGTAGCCGCGTTCGAGCCAGCGGTAGAACGGGTCGCGGATCAAGTCGCGGGCGTAGCGGTCGTAGAAGTCCATCGTGCTGATGTAGCTGTCGCGGTACACCAGCCAACCGACGTGGCCCCACAGGAAGTCGACCAGCGGGCTATGCGGGTCGCGCTGGTGGTCGGAGAACTGGTGATGCATCCGGTGAACGCCAACCCAGCGGGCGGGGGCGTCCTGCAGGTTGCACAGGCCGATGACGGCGAACGACCGCTCGAGCCACATCGGCACCTTCAGGCCGCGGTGCGTCAGCAGGCGGTGGTACCCGAGGTTGATGCCGAACACCCCGAAGAAATACAGCCCGCCGAACCAGAGCACGACGCCCGACCAGCTGAACAGCCACGGCACGAGGGCGAAAAGGCTCAGCGCGTGGATCGTCAGGAACCCGCCGGCGTAGATCCAGTTGATCTCGGGCGTCGAGGTCGGCGGCCGCTCGAGCTTCACGGCGCCGGGCGGCTCAAAGTCGGGCTCGATATCGGGCCCGGCGTTGGCGTCATCGAGCTGGCCCTTGCCGAGCGGTTTTTCGGTTTGCGGTTCGAGGACACTGGCCATCAGAACAGTCCGACGGGGTGGGGGACAGGGCGGGCGCCGCAGCTGAGGCAGTATAGCCAAAATGGGTCCGCCTCTCCCCTCCCATCGGTCAATGCGAGGGCAACCGGCGACAGAATCCGAACCGGTTCCCTCAAAATCGCTCGCATTCGGATGTAACCTGCTGGCGGTGCGGCTTATCGTCGCACCGACCGCCGCGGCAAGGTGCCGGGGTCAAATCACGACCGTCTTGCCCGGCACCGGCACGGGGTAGCGGCCGTCCGCGTCGGGGAGGACCGGCGCCTCGGCGTCCCAGGCCAGCGTTTTCGGCCCGAGGTCGAGGTCCGAGTTGATCGCCTCCCCCCACTTGATCTCTTTGCCGGAGTGGGCCGCCATCCGACCCATGATGGCGGTCATCGTGCTGAGGGCGCCGTACTCCGTTTCGCTCGGGACCTCACCAGCGCGGAGCGCCTTGATAAGGTTGAGCTGCTCTTGCTGGTGCCCCTGCACGGAACGCTTCGCCTTGTAGCGCCAAACGATCTTCCCGTTGGCGTCGAGGATTCGACCCAAGCCGATGTTGGCCGAGCCGTTCGTGCCGTGGGCGTATTCAGCGACCTGCCCCCAGGCGCCCGGCACGTGGCGGCAACAGCTGAGCATCTTCGAGCCATCCGGGTAGGTGTACTCCACCATGCTGTGATCAAAAATCTGCCCGGTCGCCTTGCTAGTGCGGACCTCGCGGCCACCTTGGCCCTGGGCGGTCACCGGGATGGCCTGTTTGACCCAGTTGCTTACGTCGAGGTTGTGAATGTGCTGCTCGACAATCTGTCCTCCGCAGGTCCACAGGAAGTAGTACCAGTTGTCGACTTGGTACTCCATCTCGGTCTGCTCGGGCTTGCGTCCACGCACCCAGACACCGCTGCTGTTCCAGTAGACGCGGGTGAGCAGGATGTCGCCGATGGCGCCGTCGTGCAGCCGCTTGACGGTTTCGAGGTACTTGGGCTCGTGGCGGCGTTGGAGGCCGACCTGCACAGCGAGGCCCCTCTCCTCCGCTTTCTTGCCCGCGGCGAGGATCCGACGGATGCCCGGCGCGTCGGTCGCAACCGGCTTCTCCATGAACACGTGTTTGCCGGCGTCGACGGCGGCCTCGAACTGGGCGGGGCGGAAGCCGGGCGGCGTCGCCAGCACGACCAGGTCGCAGTCGCTCTCGATCACCTTGGCGTAGGCGTCCAAACCGGAGTGCTGCCGCGAAGCGGGGACATCAATCGCCTCGGCCTTGCCCTCCTTTCCGGCGACTTGTTTAAGCGTGTCGAGGCTGCTCTTGAGGCGGTAGTCGAAGGCGTCCGCCATGGCGACCAGCCGGATCGGCCCCTCGGCGTTGAGGATCTGGCGAATCGCCCCCGTGCCGCGTCCGCCGCACCCGACCAAGCCGACCTTGATCTCCTTCTTGCTGAACGGCTCGTACGCGCCGCTAGCTGTCGCGGCTTGGCCACTACTGGCTTGCGAAAAGACCGCCGCTCCGCCGAGGGCGGCCGACACCTTGAGGAACTTCCGGCGGGACTCCGGTCCGCAGCCCTGAGCGGCGGCGTCCGTCATGGCATCCGGGCTGGTCGCCTTCTCGCTCATGGCGGTTCCGGTCGTGGCGGTTCGGCTCGTCATGGCGTGGTGCTTCCTTCACTTGAGGGATGAGACTAGAGTCGCCGGCCGACTGGCGGGGCCGTGACCGGAGTTTTATCCAAGCATAATGACTCACCGCAGCGGGCACAAATCTCGGCCACGGCGGCGTCGGCCAGGGGTCCGCCGCACTCGACGCCGGGCCGGCGCCGGCTACAGGTACACCCGGCGGTTGTAGATATACCACTCGAAGACCAGCACGCCGACCGCCAAGACCAAGAGCATCCGCCAGAGCTCTTTGCGAGCCGGGCTGTGCGCCGAATCCGCCACCACGTCCGTGTAGCCGATCCGGATCGACTCCAGGTCATGGCTCGCGGCTTGCTCGGCGCCGGTCGGCTGCAAGCGGATGTCGCTCTCCGCGGCGTCGAACAGGTTAACCGCAAACCGCTGCACGACCCGTCCCTGCGTCGCGACTTCGTAGACTCCACGCTTGGCGGTTTGTTGGAACACGAACGGGGCGCCCGCAATGCGCGTCAACGTCTGCTCCACACCGCCCGGCCCGGTGACCGTGACTTCGTTCAGCCGACCTTTGGGCCGCAACTCGATGGTCGCGCCGGGCGCCGTTGTCCGCCGCCCGGGGTCGCCGCGGCCGGCGACGAGGTAGTCAAGCGCGTTGAGCCAGAAGGTCGGGAAGCTCCGCTTCTTGAACCAGTCGGTGTTGGCCGCGACGCCGCCGCCCTGCTCGACCAAGATTGGGAACCCGAGCACCACGTCTTCGAAGCTCTCGCGCGGCGCAATCGCCAGCAGCGCGCCCCCGGTTGAGTCGATCAGCGTCGAACCGCCGGGCGGGGGCGTGGTGACCAGGCTTTGGTCGATGAGCACGTCGCCCACCTGCACGTAGGCCAACAGCGGGTGGGCGCGATTCCAGTCGATCACCTGCGGCCCCGACACGAAGTCCGGCGGGGGCGTTGGCCCGCCGTCGCCGGCGGCCGGCGCAGCGCCCCACGCCGCGGTCGGCGGCAGCGTGCCGATGAAGAGTGTGTTGGCACGCGGCATCTGGTCGGCCGTTGCGGGGGCGCAGCGGTCGTAGACTACCAAGTCGTAGTCGCCCGCCTGCAGCCGTTGTTGCCGCTCTTTGTCCGCCAGCGTCTCGGGCCCGGCGACCTCTACCCCTCCGAGCCGGCCAACCCGCCCGGTGCCGAGCGCGGTCTCGACCACCAAGTTGCCGGGAGTTACCAGCAGGATGGCGCCGGGGTCGATCTCGTTCACCGCGGCGAAGGCGTTGTTGTCGAGGGCGAGCGCGTCGCCCGCCGCCTTGAGCGACGGGGCGTCGATCTTCGCTTCGAGCTCGCCGGCGGGCGCGTCGGCAAGCGGGAAGGTGAAGCCCGCCGTCCCGCCCGCCGGCGCCTCGGCCTGGCGGGCGTCGAGGAACTCGCCGTCAAGCGTCAGGTCGACCACCACCCGCCGCGGCTCGGCGGTGTAGTTCGCCACCTGGACGAACGCTTCTTTTTCGGCGGGCCGGGCCTCGTTGCGGCGGACGTTCATCGCCGTGATCGCGAGGTTACCCGACGAATCACTGCCGACCGGGATGTAGACGGGGTCGAGGTTGCCGAGCGAGAAGTCGCTCACCTCGGCAAAGCGTCCGTCGGTGAACAGATAGAGCGTCACGCCGCCCGGCTCGGCGACCTCGGCGCCGGGCAGGTCCTCCTCGACGATCATCCGCCCCGGGTTCGCCACGCCGCCAGCCAGCCGGAGCGCGCCGGTCAAGTCGGTCGACGCGGCGGTCGGCTCGATCGTTTCCAGCCGCTCCTTCAGCAGCCGTCGGTTGCTGGTGAACGCCTGCACGACACGCGGCGAGTCGGTAAAACTGATCAGCATGGCGCTCATGCCACGCTCCATCTGGTCGATCAGCGCGGCGACCTTTTCCTTGCTCGCCGCGAGCCGGCCCCGGCCGTCGCCCGCCGCCGCCGCGTCCGGGTCGCCGACGTCGGTCGCCGACATGCTGGCGGAGTTGTCAACCACGAAGATAAACCGCTGCCCATCAAGCCGCGTCCCTTGCCACCCGGGCCGCAGCAGGGCGAGGATCGCCAGCGCTACGAGCAGCAGCTGCAAGAAGAGCAGCAGGCTTTGCCGCAGCCGTTGCCACAGGCTGTTGACGTGCAGGTCCTCGATCGCCCGCATCCAGAGGTACGTGCTCGGCACCTCGACCGGGTGCCGGCGGAGCTTGAGGAAGTACAGCGCCAAGATCGCCGGCGGCACCGCGGCGAGGACGGCCCATTGCCAGGGGGCGAGCGTGTTGCGGAAGAGTGAGTCAAGCATGAGACGTATAATCTATGAAGGATGATTGCTGATTGAAAATGTGCAGATCGATCCTCACTCGCGGTGTCAAATCATCAACCATCAATCAGAAATCATAAATCCGCTACCGCACCAGTCCACGCCGCCGCATGTAGTTGGTCATCAGTTCTTTCACCGGCGTCTGGTTGTTGGCCAGCAGGTAGTTCATGCCCCGTTTTGAGCAGAAGTCCTGGGCGCCCGCGGTGAAGGCGGCGAGGGTTTGCTTGTACCGCGCCAGCAGCGGGGCGCTCACCGAGATCTCGGCGACGTCTTGGTCCTCGCAGTCGACCAGCTTCAGGTCGCCGGTGACGTCCGGGTCGATCTCTTCCCGGCTGAGCACCTGGACGACGTAAACATCTGCCCGCTGGGCGAGCAGGTACTTCAGCGCCGACTCGTAGCCCCGCTTGTCCATCAGGTCGGAGATCAGCACCACAACGCCCTGCCCGCGGTTGCGTAGGCAGAACCGCTTGACACCCTCGGCGAGCGAGCCATCCTCGCCCGGCTCGATCGCGTCGAGCCGCTCGAGCATCCGCCACACGCTCCGCCGGCCACGCAGCACCGGGCCGCGGTCACGGACGCCCTGGCCGAGCGACTCGATCACCACCCGGTCGCTCCTCACGAGCCCGACGAATCCGAGCGCCGCCGCGAGCTGCTTCGCGTAGTCGAGCTTCGTCGGCTCGCCGAAACCCATCGACAGACTGGCGTCGATCAGCGTGTAGAAGTGCAGGTCCTCTTCTTCCTGGAAGAGCTTGAGGATCAGCTTGTCGAGCCTGGCGTAAAGGTTCCAGTCGAGCCGCCGGAGGTCGTCGCCGGGGACGTAGTTGCGGAAGTCGGCGAACTCAACCGACTCGCCCTTACGCTTGGAACGCCGCTCGCCTTTCATCCGCCCGCGGAACACCTTCCGCGTGACCAGCTCAAGCCGTTCGAGCTGGCCTATCAGTTCGGGCGGCAGCAGCTGTTCTTGCGTGGTGGGCATTATCGGTGCTGCTCAAGAAGGAAGGGAGATGAGGGGATGCGGTTGGCGATAGGGAGGTGGTCGTTTAGCGGGGCAGCAGCGGATCGGGCGTTGAATGGAATGGTTGTTGCCTTGCTCGTGGACTCGAAACCCACGAGCGACCATCTCCCTATCCCCCGCGTCATCCCCCTATCTCCCTACCGTCTTCCTATGCAGCAACCTCCTCCGCCTTCTCTGGCACCGCCTTGAGGATCTCCTTCAGCACGCGGTCCGGATCGATCGACTCCGCTTCTGCCTCGAAGTTGAGGATCACGCGGTGGCGCAGGGCCGGCAGGTAGACGCGGCGGATGTCCTCGAAGCTCACGTTGTAGCGGCCGCCCAAGAGCGCGGCGACCTTGGCGGCCAACGCCACGGTCTGGGCGCCGCGGGGCGAGGCGCCCCAGCGCAGGTACTGGTTGGTCGCCGGCGCCGCGTACTTGCCCTCGGGGTGCGTGGCAAGGATCAGCCTCGCGACGTAGTCCTGCACGTGTGGGGCGAGCACCACCTCCTGCACCAGCTGCTGGTGCTCAAGGATCTCGGCGCCGTCCATCACCTTGCTCGGCGTGATGACGACCCCCTTCGTCGTCCGCTCGATGATCGTGTTGAGCTCTTCCCGGCCCGAGTAGCCGATCACCAGCTTGAAGAAGAAGCGGTCGAGCTGCGCCTCGGGCAGCGGGTAGGTGCCCTCCTGCTCGATCGGGTTCTGCGTCGCCATGACGAAGAAGGGCGGCTCGAACGGGTAGACCTCGCCGGCGAAGCTGATCTTCTTTTCGCTCATCGTCTCGAGCATGGCCGACTGCGTCTTGGGCGTCGCCCGGTTGACCTCGTCGGCGAGGCAGATCTGCGTGAAGATCGGCCCCTTCTGGAACTCAAACCGCCGCCGCCCATCGGGGTCTTCGACGATCAGGTTGGTCCCCAGGATGTCAGCCGGCATCAGGTCGGGCGTGAACTGGATGCGATTGAAGTCGAGGTCCAAGACCTGCGACAGCGTCTTGATGAGCACCGTCTTGCCGAGGCCCGGCACCCCCTCGAGCAGCGCGTGCCCGCCGCAGAACAGGCAGGTGAGCACCCCGTGC